>JABMDE010000001.1:0-15678 GCA_015904055.1 Nitrospira sp.
GGATGAACTGACGATTGATGCGACGCGCCTGTTCATGGGAGACGACAGTTTTCTCTATCGATTTGCTATTTCATCCGGGGGGCGAGAAGTGATGAGCGGGCGAGCCTCGATATTTTTGAAGCGGGCGACGGTATGACGCAGAGACGTGCGCTGGTTACGGGCGGAAGTGGTGTCATCGGCTCAGCCATTGCCGAACGGCTGGCCGCAGACGGGCATGCCGTGATTCTGCATGCGCATCGGCATCCCGAGTCGGCTCAACGGATGGCTGAGAAGATCAAGGCGCATGGTGGGACTGCGTCAAGCGTGTCTTTCGACATTACGGACGCGGTTGAGACCGGCCGATCGCTTGAATCGCTCTTACAGGATGGGCCGATTCAAATCGTGGTCAACAATGCCGGTTTACATGAAGATGCGCCGATGGCTGGAATGACCGGCGAGCAGTGGAGCAGAGTCATCGACCTCTCACTCAACGGGTTTTTCAACGTCACGCAGCCGCTGTTGCTGCCGATGATTGGCACGCGCTGGGGGCGGATCGTTTCCATCTCATCGTTAGCCGGTGTGATCGGCAATCGCGGCCAGACGAATTATGCCGCGGCCAAAGCCGGGCTGCATGGAGCGAGCAAGTCGCTGGCGATCGAATTGGCGTCACGGGGTATCACGGTCAATGTCGTGGCGCCCGGCCTGATCGAATCGCCTTCCACAAGGAGCGCGTTCAAACCCGAGCAGGTCGAAACGATGGTACCGATGAAGCGTGTCGGCACTCCGGAAGAAGTGGCGGCGCTGGTCTCGTTTCTCCTGTCAGAGCAAGCCGGATATATTACCGGACAGGTCATTGGGGTAAATGGGGGTATGGCGTAGCAGGATGGTGAAAAAGTCTGTCAGCTGCGTTCTCGCATCGCTCAGACCCTCAACGTACCCCAGAGGGTACGCCTCGGCCTTTTTGACCATCCTGCGTTGTTATCGAGAGATGTGCCTCAAGAGTGCCTGATGATGAGCAGCATGTTGCGAGATACGCTTCACGAGGAACGAGCGACGGGATCGTATTGGGTGGTGATTCCATCCTATAACGAGGTTGCGACTGTCCGCGAGGTGGCTGCGCGCGCACGTCGGCAATGTCGAAACGTGATCGTTGTGGACGACGCGTCCGTCGATGGGACAGTGCAAGCATTGGCCGGCCTGGATGTGACGGTTTTACGTAACGATGAGAACCGCGGAAAGGCCGGCAGCCTTATGCGCGGATTTGATCATGCGTTGACTCATGGCGCAGCCGGCGTCATGACGTTGGACGCCGACGGTCAGCATGCGCCGGAAGAGATCCCGTTGTTCCTCAATCAAGCAGCGGAGAACCCCACGGCATTTCTCATTGGCGCTCGTCGGCGAGAGCAACGGAAAGCCTCGTTTTCTCGATATGTGGCAAATCGGATTGCCGACTTCTGGATCAGCTGGGCGGCCGGCTTGCCGATCGACGATAGCCAATCCGGGTTCCGGCTGTATCCCGTGATCATGTTGAGGACAGTCAGGATCAAGTTCGACAAGAGCAGGAGTTTCGTCTTTGAGAGCGAAGTATTAATCGAGGCAGTACGGCAAGGGTTTGCTTGTCGCAATGTGGCGATCACCGTGAAGCCTCGTTCAGGTCCTCGGCCCAGTCATTTTCGCCCCTTGGTTGATATTCTCAGGATCACCCAGATGGTTGCGTGGAAGCTGCTTTCTCGCGGTATGTATTTGCGAGGCCTCTGGAACTGGCTCACCTCATCCGAAATGAGGCATACGGCGCCCCCTCTAACCAAGGGAGAGTAAGGCATCGTGGCAAAATATTACGGCGATGATATGGATTGCTTTGGATCTTGACGGCATCCTACCGCTCTGGCATACCGGGTAGGCATGGTCCGCTTCATACTCAACCTCGGTGCGAAAGGAGAACTGCATGAGACGTAGGTGGCTGATAGTAACCGGCATGCTGAGTGTTGTGCTCTTGACTGCCTCGGTTGGGTGTAAGACGCAGTTCGTCAGTGCGTTTACCGCTCAGGCGGTCAAACCAACGGACCTCATGAATGTCAAGTATCGTGTGTTGAAAACGGCGGCAGTAGGAAAGGATACGGGATTCAAGTTGCTCTGGATTCCTTTCGCGAGTCCCAGCGAGGCCGATGCCAAGGCTGATATGATGGAGCGATTGACGATGGAAGGCATTAGCACGGCGGGGAAAAATATTGCTTTTACAAATGCGACCTCCGATAGAGGAGGTTTCGGTTTCATCGGGATTATTGGAGCCCCCTCGATTAAGTTAACTGCCGATATCATTGAGCTCTTGGGAGACGCTCCTGTGCCAGCTGCTCCCTCGTCGAATTGAGCGGCCGCCATCTCCGGTTTCGGTCTGCTTCAAAGGGTGTGAGGGGAGAAGGGGAACCGAGGCCCGATACAAAATCGGGCCTCGGCATCAAAGGGGAAGAGCCCTATTTATCCGCCACTGTCATCCGGTTCCGGATGTTGTTGTCCAAATTTTGAATCCAGCCCCGATAGTTCTCGTGGATTAATTTTTTCTCGGCATTGTATTTCATGTTGGTGCTGTCTTTATACGTGATGCTATAGGTCTTGGAGTTGTACACGATATCGACGACGGCCTGATGGCTGCGAACATTCAGCGTGCCGACAATATGGCCAGGTTTGACGACGGCCATGCTCCAATTGAGCCCGACGCCGGCGGTGACGATCGCCTTTTGCATCTCCTCCAGGCTCGGCGTTTTGCCCGATGCGGTTATAACCGGCGCGTCCTTCACGGTATAAATCTCCGCGCCACCCCGGCAGCCTGCCACGGCAACTGATGCCACACAGATGCATAAGAGGGCCGCTTGTAGTTGCTTCATCACATGATCTCCTTTCGTTTATATCGGATCAGACCGCAGATCGACGACTCTCGATGCGGCTGACGATTGGGTAACCTCAATCCGGCACTGGACGGCGTTCACCAGTGAGGCAGGCCTGTAGCCTAATGCGAGCACTGAGTTGAGCAATGATTCGACGAGTGCGAGATTGGCCGGACTCATTCCCCACTGGTTCCACTTGGACATGGCTCTGGGGAACCTCTGGTCCTTGGCATGGAGAAATTCAAAAGGATGGCAATAGAACACAAGGTGTGGGGACCGTCGTCCGATCCAGCTGATCATAGCTTTCAATGTGGGGAGCCCCAGGATCCGCAGGGTAGCCAGATTGATGGGGAACAGGCAGGCAGAGGGAGGAATCTCCACGATGCTACTTTGACCATGGTTCTGCAAGCTTTGTAACGACGGACGATACGGTATCATCGGAGCCCAAAAGTAGTCAGTGTAATGGACGCGCCCAAATCCCATGTCGAACCGTCGGGCAGGGATTGACGAGTCATAGCGATAGCCTTCATCTTCAAGGGCCCGCAAGGTCGTTTCTCCGATACGAAGATTTGGTGCTCTGAAAATAACGGGGCGCACTCCTGATGCCTTCTCGACGGCATCGGTCGCCCGGCTGATCCATTCCCGTTGCTGCTCGTAGCCGGCTATGCGAAAGTCTTCGTCGTGCTCCAATCCTCCATGGGCCCACCCGTGCGTCCCCAACTGGTGTCCGCGGCGGTGGCATTCACGGACTAAATCAGGATAGCTTTCCGCGAATCGTCCAGCGAAGAAGATTGTTCCCTTGATCTGATATTGGTCGCACAGGTGCAGCAGGCGTTCGAGTCCTGCCTGCGAGCCGGGAACCCAGTCACAGTCGATCGTAAAATAAAACTGTGGTGTAGAGGGCTGGTCCTGTCCTGTTCCGTTGAGCGGGCGGGGACTTTGGTCAGTCACTCTAGCAGGGATCATTACCGGCGGCTCCTTCGCGTTGTTTCTACACACAGAGGAATTGTGTGAGCACGATCAGCTAGAGATGATCAGCCCCTCGATTTCAACCAACAGCTCTTTTCTGCAGAGATCGCTCTGGAGGAACAGGACATGCTCGCGTGCGAGGGGCGAATGCATGATGGCGTCCTGAATTTCAGCGTGCGAGGCTAAGTCGCGTACATAGACTTTGTAGAGCGCCTGGCGTTGTGTGCCGATGAGGTCGAAGCCTGCGGCATGTGTTGCTTGCTCGAAGACGGCTTGGATGTTTCGAATCGTTTCTTCCGTTTGCGCGCGCGGCAGCCCGGCATGGCAGCTTGCGTGTCCGACAACGCTCGCTGTGCCGGAAAGATAGAGCCTCAATTCCTCCTCCGACCGCGTGAGTGTGGCCCGGGCAAACGAAGGGCTGCGAGGTCCATAGTGCTGGGGATACTCGTAGGCGTTCAGCTGGCGCGGATTGCCGAGGTGCGTGGCCGGCTGCGTGCCGGCAAGAAACATGAGCTGCAGCGGGCCTGATTTTGTTCCCACGGCTGTTGCAGCCGGCAGGGAAGCTGGAAAATCGGCCAGCATCTCGGTCAACGCGTGATGGCGTCCCAGGCAGAATCGTCGATACCGCTCGAGCCCGTCTTGATCGTTGTTGATATGGGGAAAGTAATTCCAGATCCGCCACACATGGGGGTACCCCAAACCGTGGAGCCGATGGAGCATGGTTGTGTAGGCTTCGTAGGCTGCGGCGTCCATGGATCGGGTTGCGTTCTCGTCGAGACACATTGAACCGACAAGAAAGTTGCCGTTCATAGCGATTGAACAGCTAGGGTCTGTGTGGAATTGTACGGGCCTGTTGCACGTCCAGACTTCGGCCATAGGGGGGCCGTCGATTTGTGGCAGATCAAGTGTGATGACCGGACAGGGAAACGCGCCGGACGGTGGCGGCCCGAATGTGACGACGGCCATGGGGTGCGCGCCGGTTTTGGCCAGTGCGAACGGAAGCTGTGCGCACTCGATATACGACACATCCGTTCGAGCGGTTGTGTCCGACATTCGTCGGGGCGTCATGGTAGATGGTGGAATCGTTGTCGATTTCACAGTCGCACTGCCCCGGTGTCGTTATCGGCGATCGTGAATGGCATAATCTTTGAGCGTTGTCACAGTTTCAGGCACGCCGCGGGTGCGGCGCTGGAATGCTGCCCAATTTTCTCTGAAGTTGAACAGATAGACGAGATAATAGGCGATTTTGAACAGGAAAATCGGGAGTCTCGTCGGAGATTTCCCAAAGGCATCGCCTGCCAAAATGGAGAGAATCGCCTCCTCCATTTTGAATTTGGATCCTTCGGACATGAACAGGTTACGGAAGGCCGGCTGGGTGAAGTGATAGATAAACCAGGAATAGGTTTTCACGCCCAAGCGAACAGCCCGTTCAAACTCACGGACGGACCGTTGGTATGCCGGGGACTTTCGCAAATAGGCATCGACGACGTCGGCGCCCAGCGTGGCGCTATTGAGCGCCAGATGCACACCGCTGGAGAGCGAGAGCCAAGGCTCCGCCGCAACCAGGTTTCGCGCAAATCAGATGTTCGTGCTGAAGCGCTTGAACGAAACGTCTGTGGGCTTCCCGTTCTTCTTCGGTTTTCATCGAGCCTCTCCTTCCTTTCTTTCTTCTCCCTTCCCCTTCCTGAGAGGACTGAGTTGGGTTCACACTGCGCGCATTGACCGAGCGCCGCCCATCCAACTCACCCAGGAGCGATACTTCTGTCGGTTCCCCTGCGCACATCGAGCGAGCACAGCCCATACTACCAATATGATTATTCTGAGTGCGCGCTCAGTGAGCAAGGAAGCGACGGAAGTGTCGCTCCGTTCCCTCATATCCCCCATCCTCCAGAAATCTGAATATTTGCGCCGTTCACGTACCGGGCCTCGTCGCTGAGGAGATAGCGGACAGCTGCGACCGTATCATCGACAGTGCCGATATATCCGGCGGGAATGCGTTTGGTCATGCCGGCCAGTTCTTCCGGTGGTGCGCTCCCGGAATCGATGAAGCCTCGCATTCACAGTGATGCCGTGGGGGGCCAGCAACTTCGCCAGCGTACGGGTCAGAATCAAGACGCCGGCTTTGGCGATGTAATGAGCGGTGACATCCGGTTGGGAGATCATCTGGTCTGCGTTGGCCATACTGAAACTGATGATACGGCCGGACTTGCGGGCTTTCATGCCGGGGGACACGGCTTGAGCAAGATAAAAAATGGGGTGTAGATTGCCGTCGAACATCTCGTTCCATCCGGCGACGGACTCTTCAAATAGATTGACGCGGTGATAGGGGCCGGCGCCGTTGATAAGCGTATCGATCCGTCCCCATTGTTGTTCAACCTGAGTCACCAGGGCCTTGGCTGCTATCGGGTCTGACACGTCGCAGCGAACCGCGAGAGCCTGGCCTCCTCGCTCAGTGATGGCACGGGCGGTTTGTTGCGCCTCGGTTTCGCTGGCTCTATAGCAAAATGCAATCTTCCATTGTTGAGCGGCAAGATCGAGGGCAATGCCCCGTCCGATGCCTTTGGCTCCGCCGGTGATGAGTGCAACACGATCTGTCATCGTCGATCCTCTGGTTCGGAAGAGATGGCCTATTATGCTCTTGAACGCAGCCGTTTGGCGAGAAGCTGGAGCGCACCTGCCGTGCGGCTTGAAAACGACTGGTCGCGTTTCGGCTTCTTGGCATCGAGCGTGCTGGCTTCGACAAGAGCCTGGAGATCGTCGATGGTGTCGACGTCGCGCCAAGGCGCGAGCAAGGCACTTTTGAGCCCAAGCGTAGACGCCTTTTCCTGAGTCAGTTTCAGCACCTGATCGGTGGACCAGGGGATGCCGGTAAAGAGGTCGGGGACCGGTTGGTTGAGCGCGATCAGATAGTAGCCGCCGTCGAGGGCAGGGCCCAAGACGAGATCGTGCGAGCTCAACAAGGTCGCCGCCTGCTTATATTGTTCCAGTGGCAGCGACGGCACATCAGTCCCGACGATCAGCACATGCTTGTAGCCTCGCGAGAACAGGCTCTCGAAGGCCTGCGTCATACGTGCCCCCTCATGTCCAAAGAAGAATGGCAGCGCACCTACCGTAATGCCTGGAAGCAATACTATACGGAAGAACATATTGAGCGAGTGCTGCGTCGGGCTGCGGCGAAAGATCAGGACATTTACAAGGTGATGTTTCTGCTGTTGTGTTTGGGAGGCAGTATCGCGTTGGAAGGGATTCACCCGTTGGAGGCCGGCATGTTCCGGCTCAAAGTACGGACAATGCGCAGGCCCGGCATGCCGCTTGAAAGTCCGCTGATATTTTACCCCCGCCGAGCATGGGAGATCGCGTCACTCAGCGTGCGATGGCCGTTGCTGGTATGGAAATTCTTCCGGATTCTGCGACGCGTGCAAGCCCAGCCACACCAGCCCGGCGAAGTTGATCTGGCCATGGTGCCGGTGGAGGAACAAAAGGACGAAGAGCTTACGCTGCTGCGGGTCTATCGCAATGGAGTTCCTGTGACTTCAACCACCGGGCAAACGGCCGCTGCGATTCACCGATAAGGCGGCTTGCCTATCAAGGTGTGCACGGGGAAGGAATAAATTGCCTTGCGCACTTTTTGTTTGAGTGATACGCTTTGCCCCGCCAAACAGGTATCTTCCTGATAAAGAACATGCAGTTTCGCGCTTCTCTCACTTTCAAGGAGGTCAGCATGAGAATGATGGGTGTGTGTCTTGGTATTGTGTTGCTTATGGCAACAGCTGCGTGCCAGTCGACACAGGTAAAAATTCCGACTGCTCCAGTAGGACCGAATGAAAAATCGATGGGTCCAACCGATGGCGAGAGTGTGGGGATGATGGTGCTAGGCTTCATTCCCATCAACCAGAACGAGCGGTTTGAGAACGCCTACAAGCAAGCTGTACAAAAGGCCGGTGCCACTCGATTAACGGACATCACGATTTCTGAGCGCTGGTGGTGGGCATATGTTCTCAATGGGTATGTCTTCAAGGTTCAGGGAACTGCCGTCACCAACAAGTAGTATCTCTCATTGTTTAGGAGGCATATATGATAAGGACAGTCAGCCTACTTCTTGGATCGCTTCTCTTGCTTACCACTGTGGCCTGCCAGTCGACGAGAATGACGTTTCCATCTGCACCGCCAGGCCCTGACGAAAAGGTTCTTGGGCCGACAATGGCGACCAGCACGGGGCTTATGCTCTTTGGCGTCATCCCGATCAACCAGAACACACGATTTGAAAATGCCATGAGGGATGCAGCCCAAAAGGCCGGGGGGCACAGGCTCACCGATGTGACGATTTCAGAGCGGTGGTTTTGGGCGTACGTGCTGGACGGGTTTATCTTCAAGGTTGAAGGGACGGCGGTGGGAAAGAAATAGTAAGCCTTCACGATCGTTGGACTCGATGGAAGCTGTCGAGTATGCGGAAGCGGCCCCGGCATGAAGATATGCCGGGGCCGGCTTGTTTTTGGTGTAGCGATGGCAAATGATGGGTTGGTTAGGCTGAGAATTATTGGGCAGGATGATGGTTCTTGATATGCTTGACTCACGGCGGAGGTGAGCGATGCACTATATGAGAAGGATGTCATGGCTGATCTTGCCGTTGTGGATTACCTCGGCTTCCGTAGCTATGGCTGAGGACAAACCGGCCAAGAGTCCGGGGGTGCTCGAACGGATTGGAAACACCGCCAAGAAAGTCGGCAATAAGATCGAACAAGGATTTACCAAGGCCGGGAAAAAGCTGGAAGAGAAAAAGGTTGGGGAAAAGATCGAACAGAAACTAAAGAAGGCCGCAAACAAGACCGCTGAAGGGTTCAAGAAAGCCGGAGACAAGATCGACCAAAAACTGAATCGCTAGCCTCAAAGCCTCTCGCAAGATTTCGCTATTCCTGTCATAGTCACACCGCCATTGTTCACGACTTCTGAAACGCGCCGCCGTACACAGCATGAGCCTGCTGGATCAGTTCTTCGTCTATCATCCTGAGCCTTGGCAAGACCGCGACTGGGCCAAACTCAGCGGGTTGCCGCTTGAAGAGGTGTGGTTTCAGTCTGCCGATAGGGTGCGGTTGTTTGGGTGGTATGTCGAAGCACCGGCGGATCGCCCGGTGATGCTCTGGTGCCACGGCAACGCGGGCAACGTCATCAACCGCTTGGAGAATCTGAAATATCTCTGCCAGATGGGACTCTCGGTCTTTCTGTTCGATTATCGCAGCTACGGGAAAAGCCAGAAATACGATCCCACCGAGGACGGCCTCTACCAGGACGCCGTCGGTGCTTATGATTATCTGACGCGAGTCAGGAAGATTCGCCCGGAACGGATCGTACTGTTCGGCCGGTCGCTCGGTGCTGCCGTCTCTGGAGAACTGGCGACGCAACGACCGGCCTCGGCACTCATCCTGGAATCGTCATTCCCGTCGATCGAAGCAGTGGCCAAGTTCCACTATCGGGGATTGCCGGTCCATTGGCTGCTGGGAGCGGAGTTTCGATTAATCGACCGCCTGCCGCAGCTTTCCCTTCCTAAGCTGATCATTCACGGTGACCGGGACGACATCATCCCCATCGAGCTGGGGAGGCAGGTTTTCGAGTCGGCCAAGCCGACGAAAGATTGGTACGTGATTCCAGGAGCCGATCATAACAATACCTACGAGGTGGGAGGCTCGGCCTACTTCCGCCGCCTCGGAGAATTTATCAAGAAAGCCCTTGCCATATAGAGGATTTCGTCTGTTCGGAGGAATGGCCTCGGCGCAATCGTTCCACTGAGAAACAGGCAAGTCGATTGACCGGCTTACGCTGCCTGCTATACTGCCCAAGGTGTTCCGCAACCGGCTTCACCGGTGGACCATACCGCGAAAAACCTCCTCGGCATCCTCGGCGAGTAGTGCACAGTCGTGAAGGGCAGCTGATTCGTTGGCTCTCTCGCTTTGGAAGGGGCCTTTGGGGTGAACACTTGAAGGCACTTTCTGCTTTTCTCCTCATCCTCTGGTCGAACCGTGATGCATAGGTCCATAGGCTCGCCTGCGTGTCTCTGCCTGGTAAGTCTGCTAACTGGGTGTCTTGGTCTGCCACTCTTTGCGCTGGCCGAGGAATTCGGCGACGTAGAGCTCAGCGCGTATGTGCTCGGCAGTTGGCCGCGCGATCACGAGATTTATAATCAAGGAACGATGGCCCCGGCCTCGATTGAGTCTGGCATTGGGGCGGGGCTGAAAGTCGCGCTGTTTCCAGACGCGCTGAACCGCATGGTCGGGCTGGAGATCGATTCGCACGGCCACGGCGGAGGAATTGTCTTCCCCAATACGGCCAACGGCAGATTGAATGGTATCGGCCAATCCGATCTCCTCATCCTGAACACAATGTTCAACCTGATCGTGCGGTATCCAGGTGAGACATTCAGTCCGTATATCGGCGCCGGGTGTGGATGGTCTCATGCCATGCTCCTGGGCCCGGATATTGCCGGGCGGCCCGATCGGGATTTCGATTCGGCGCGCACGTTTGGGTATCAAGCCTTGGGCGGACTGCACATGATGATCGGATCAAAACTCTTTCTCTTCGGCGAGTACCGCTATTTTTCAGCGGCCTACCACTGGCAGCAACTGGCCGTCGATTTGCACCCTCATTACGGACTGGTCGGCGCAGGGTTGCGATTCTGATTCAGTCGGCATCCGCACGAGAACGTGTCCCATGGGGAATCGACTTCTGGTTACCCGAAACCTTCCCACATATCTACTCGGCTCCCGCGTGCCGCGCTGTTGGCTTCAGCCCTGGTCACCTACTGCCTCGTCTGCGTTATACGTAGGTTCGGCCGATGCTCTGTATAACCCAAGAGCAGCTCACCGCTTGGCTTCCGGCGGTGGCCAGTTCATCTCGGCGTGGCGGCCGCAGTAGTAACACAAAAGGCGGTAGCGGGCCTTGCGGCGTGGATTCGGCAGCGAGATAAAGGTGATGGGTGTATCGTCGTAAGGGCAGGCGGGCTGTTCATGGAGGAGATGGACCTCCGCCATCATGGTGATGGAGGCGAGGTCCCAGGCCGGTGAGGATTGTTCGTGCCCTGCAATCTGCTCGATCGCATGACAGCGTTCACAGGTTGCTTCGTAAGTCTTGATACGCGCGCTATGCGGGGTCTGGTCGGTGAGAGCCAAGGCTCCGTCGCAACCAGGTTTCGCGCATATCAGATGTTCATGTTGAAGCGCTTGAACGAAACGTCTGTGGGCTTCCCGTTCTTCTTCGGTTTTCATCGAGACCCCTCCTTCTTTTCCTTCTTCTCCCTTCCCCTTCCTGAGAGGACTGAGTTGGTTTCACACTGCGCGCATTGACCGAGCGCCGACTCTAATCAAAATACCATCAAAGTCTTGGCGCGCGGGCAGCGAGCACTGAAGCCAATCCAGCCCTCTCAGATCTCCTATATTCCCCACCCGCCAGAAATCTGGATATTTGCTCCGTTTACGTATCGCGCCTCGTCGCTGAGCAGATAGCGGACGGCTGCGACTGTATCATCGACGGTGCCGATGTATCCGGCGGGAATGCGTTTGGTCATGCCGGTCAGTTCTTCCGGCGGCGCGCTCCCGGAATCGATGAAGCCCGGCGAGATTGCGTTGACGGTGATGCCGTAAGGAGCCAGCAGTTTCGCCAGCGTGCGGGTCAGAATCAAAACACCGGCTTTGGCGATGTAATGAGCGGTGACATCCGGTTGGGAGATCATCTGGTCTGCGTTGGCCATACTAAAACTGATGATGCGGCCGGACTTGCGAGCTTTCATGCCGGGGGACACAGCTTGAGCCAGATAAAAAATGGGGTGCAGATTGCCGTCGAACATCTCGTTCCATCCGGCAACGGATTCTTCAAATAGATTGATGCGGTGATAGGGGCCGGCACCGTTGATGAGGGTATCGATCCGTCCCCATTGTTGTTCAACCTGTGTCACCAGGGCCTTGGCTGCTGCCGGGTCCGACACGTCGCAGCGAATTGCGAGAGGCTCCCCCCCGCGCTCAGTGATGGCACGAGCGGTTTGTTGCGCCTCGGGCTCACTGGTCCTATAGCAAAATGCAACCTTCCACTGTCGGGAAGCAAGGTCGAGGGCAATCCCTCGTCCGATGCCTTTGACCCCTCCGGTGATGAGTGCAACACGATCTGTCATCGTCGGTCCTTTGGGTCGGAAGTGACGGTCTATTATGCTCTTGAACGCAGCCGTTTGGCGATAAGCTGGAGCGCGCCTGCCGTGCGGCTTGAAAACGACTGGTCGCGTTTCGGTTTCTTGGCATCGACCGTACTGTCTTCGACAAGAGCCTGGAGATCGTCGATGGTGTCGACATCGCGCCATGGTGCGAGTAAGGCACTCTTGAGTCCAAGCCCAGACGCCTTTTCCTGCGTCAGTTTCAGCACCTGATCTGTGGACCAGGGGATGCCGGTAAAGAGGTCGGGGACCGGTCGGTTGAGCGCAATCAAATAATAGCCGCCATCGAGGGCAGGGCCCAGGACGAGATCATGCGAGTCCAACAAGGTCATCGTCTGCTTGTACTGTTCAAGCGGCAGCGACGGCACATCGGTCCCGACGATCAGCACCTGTTTGTAGCCTTGCGTGAACAGATTTGCAAAGACCTGTGCCATGCGCGCCCCCAAGTCGTCGCCGGTTTGATCGAGTAATGTCACACTTTGCCGTTCTTCCATAATTTTGAAGAACACATGCGTGGAGGATGGCGCACACGCGAGATAGCGGTCAAAGGGCAGTTTGAATTGTGTTGCTGCCGCCTTCGTTCGCTCCAATGTATCGAGGACAAAGCTCCCATGGAGCGTGGCCGCTTCATCGGGAGTTAGCGGAGGACAGAGGCGCGTTTTCACCTGGCCCGGGATTGGCGCCTTGGCGAATACCACGAGTGCAGCGTGGTGAGACGTAAGAGGTGAGGGGTGAGGGGTGAGGGATTTCATCGGATGGCCTCGTAGAAGTTGTGTAGGCGCTGTGGACTGATGCCGATCCAGTACAGGAATCGGAGGGTCCACATCAAGAGGATTGTCCGTAGCGGTCCCTGCTGTTCCCATCGTCGGAATGACGTGGTCACCGTCTCACGCAACGCCGCGGTTCGACCGGCTCGCTTCAGGCGTGTGCTGAAGTCGATGTCCTCCATCAATGGAATATCAGCGAAGCCGCCGAGTTGTTCGAACACATGACGGCGGACGAAGATGGCCTGGTCGCCGGTGGCAATGCGGCTCAGACGCGAGCGCCAGTTCATGAAGAGGCTGATCGTGAGTCCCCATAGGGAAGGATGGTCGAAATAGACGTCGAATCGGCCTCCCTTCACGGTGGGGTCGGCTAAGGCCGATTCAATGATTTTCCAGGCATTATCCGGAAGCTGGGTGTCGGCATGTAAAAAGAGCAGTGTGTCGCCTGTGCTTGCCTTCGCTCCCGCATTCATTTGGCACGCGCGTCCTTTGGGTGCGGCAATGATGTGAACCGTGGGAGTCTGCGCGGAGGATGCTTCGGCAAGCTGGACCGTTCGATCCGTGCTGCCTCCGTCTACCACGATGATGTCGTCGAACCCCAGTGCTGCCGTGTGCGCCAGCGTCTGTGCCAGGATGGTTTCTTCATTCAGTGTGGGGATGATGACGGAAATCGTCATCGCGACATCACGCGGCAGGTTTCTTCGGTTCGTTGAACATGAAGTACATGACGACGATGACGGTGGCCCAAAACACCACCTGCTTGTGCCAGAACAATACTTCACCGTACTGAAAGAGTGCCAATGCCAGAGAGATGGCGACGGTCATCACCCCGTAGCGGATGGCCGGGGTTTCGACGGCGGCATTGGCCCATACGGTCAGACCGCCGAAATAGATCAGAAACGGCACGACGTTGATTTCAAACCCTCCACTGATGGAGAGAAATACATTGAGAAAGCCGATGAACATTAGCGCCGTGCCGACCATGAGCCCGATGACCTGTGTCGGATGATCGTTGTCGCTTTCTTCATGCGACGATCTGGCCGGCGGATCCGGAAGCTTCGGCGGCTGATCCTGCGTGGGTGGAAGGTCTGAAGGGGTCATACGCTATGCCTTGAAATGTTTGCTAAGGGTGAGGGCTTGCTGCTGATAGGACGAACCAAGGCCCACTCCATAGAGCTGGCTCGGCTTGTCGAGCATCTTGTCGTACACGACTTTGAAAAAGGTCTGCCCATCGTGAATCAGAAACGGCACATCATGGGGACGGACTTCCAGGACGACTTGTGTGCCTTTGATTTCCCCCTTCGATCCATAGCCGAATCCCGGGTCGAAGAATCCGGCGTAGTGGGTGCGCAACTCTCCGCAGGCCGCTTCATAGGCGACCATTTCAGCGGCGTAGCCGGCGGGCACGCGGATACGCTCTTTCGATGCGAGGATGTAGAACTCTTCCGGCTCCAGCAATAGGCTATCGTGCCGATGCCGATAGAGCGGTTCCCAGAAGTCCGCCGCGGCGTAATGGCCGACCTTGCTGAGGTCGATCACATGGCTGTTTTTCTTTGCGCGATAGCCGATGATGCGGGATCCGCTTCGCTCGTCTCCTTTGACATCGATACGGAGGAAGAGGCCCTGTTCAGCCCGAAAGTCCCGGTTCCCCACGGCCTTTCGGGACGGATCGTTGTGGTACAGCAGCGGCGCCGTCCGGTGTAGCGCGAGCAGGTCCCGGTCGGGGACGGCGGCGTTGCCGCGGACGAATCGGATTTGGTTGAGCGACTGTCCGGTGCACACCTTGATGGCGAACGAGCGTGGGACGACTTCCAGGAAGAGCGGGCCGTGGTAGCCGGCGCGGATTTCATCAAACCCCGCATTGAGATCCGTGACGACGCGGGTAAACACGTCCAGCCGGCCGGTTGTACTTTTGGGATTGGCCCGTGCACGGATGGTCTTCGGCAGTTTCACGCTCTCGAGCAGCGGCACCAGATAGACATGGCCTTTTTCAAGAATTGCGCCGCCGGTCAGATCCATCTCGTACATCACCAGATCAGATTGGTAAAAGTCGAGGACATCGAGACGGGAGGAGATGGCGGACAGTTCAGGTAAAAAACTGCTGATCAGGCGGTATGCTTTATGACCCAAGCGGAGATCAAGACTGGCCGGCTGAATCTGCCGGTCTTCGATTGTGAGAGGCGCGTCGATGACACGGCTGCTAATCAGTCGTGTGATGTCTTGATAGGGGAGAATGCCGGCATGGGACGATGGGGTGCTCACAGGTCGTCCGTATCTCCGCCGCAGCTGTTGCCCCAGGACGCATAGCCATCCCGGTCCGGATAGCTGTCGCCGCACGACGCAAAGGTTTCGGCTGGGCTCTCGCGGGATGCCCGCGCGCCGACCATCGGAAGTTCTCGCCCGTTGCCGGGTTGTGGCTGTGGGTAATGGAAGGTCTTGTTCTCGTAATTCCGTAACACGGCCCCGTCTTCATCTATATGCACGAGGTAGTCATCCGGCAGTAACGGGATCTTGCCGCCGCCGCCCGGCGCATCGATCACGAAGTGCGGGACTGCCATGCCGCTGGTGTGGCCCTGGAGCGCCTTGATGATATTCAACCCTGTTTCAACTGTCGTGCGGAAGTGATTCGTGCCCTTGGTCAAGTCTGCTTGGTAGAGATAGTAGGGCTTGACCCGTGCGAGCAGCAGTTGGTGTACGAGCCGCTTCATGATGTCGGGATCGTCGTTGACGCCTTTGAGCAGGACGGTTTGCGCTCCCAACGGCACTCCGGCGTCGGCCAACATGCCGCAGGCGGCTTTGACTTCCGGGGTGAGTTCGTCGGGATGGTTGAAATGCAGATTCATATAGATCGGATGATAGCGTTTGACGATCTCGCAGAGCTTCGGGGTGATTC
>JABMDE010000001.1:15798-32443 GCA_015904055.1 Nitrospira sp.
CATCGGGCCGGATGACAGCCGGTAGTGCATCTCTCAACCGTTTCATGCGGCTGTAGGTCACCAGTGCATCCGGCTTGCCGTGATCCAGGTACTGTGCGACCCAGACCGGCTGAGTGCCCTTGACGCTTTCTTGGTAGAGGCGGTTCAGCGCACGGTAGAACGATAGCAGTTGTGGGCCCAGTGCGGTGAAGAATGCCAGTTGGTCGCGGGACAGCAAGAGCGGGCATGGACTGATGCGCCAGGATGTTCCGGTCTGGACGGCGGGAACACCGCCATCCGGAGAGGATTTGCCGGGCGAGGGGGCTGATGGGTCTGCAAATAACTGTGCAGCTTGCAATTGCGTGCGGATGGTTGCGCAGCAGCTGAGTGCCGACTCAGTCTGAGGCGAGGGGTAGCAAGGTTCAGGGTGTGTCAATGAGAGGGTCCTTTGCGCGATTCTGTCGCGAGCCGGACAGCGGCTCCCGAGTGGCCCGAAGCGATGAATGCTAACACGGGGGGGTGGGTTCGACAAGGGGCGTGGGCTGGTTCAGCTTCAGTTTGAAGATAGGGTCGAAAGACTCCGGTGAGGCGATTGTTACTGTGCTTGCCATGCTTCGGCACGCATCGTATGATGGAAAATCCAATGGATTTGCTTTCGATGGAGTCCGAACAATCTGGAACCGTTCCGAAGGCGCTACCTCAATTGGTGCCCAGTCCTGTCTGTTTTCGGTGTGATGTCTGTTGCCGGTTTCCGGAAGCCGACAGCTTTTTACGTCCCTATTTTTCCGAGCAGGAAATACAGGCGGCAGTGGCGTATGGCTTGCCTCTTGGATCTTTCCCTGACCGATCAGGTTCACAGGTCAATTTGGTCGAGAATCCACTGGGGGAGGGATATCTCTGCCCGGCGTTTGATGCCACATCCGGCCGATGCGGTATCTATGAGGCGCGTCCATTGGATTGCCGGCTTTATCCGCTGGCCCTCATGTGGAATGCGGCCCATGAGGAGGTGGTGCTCGGTTGGGATACCAAGTGTCCCTTCATGCATGACGCTGTGCCTGCTGAGATTCTCTCGCATGCGGACCGCGTTGCCGATCAGCTGATGACCGGGACGATGACGGAGATGATTGTCGGCAATCCTCGCCTGATCGGACGCTTTCAGGATGATGTCGTCATCGTGAAGCCTCTTCCGCATCTGACGGCCCGCTTGTCACGCGTGGGTATCGATCCGCGCCTCCATCCGCTGACTGTGGCAGACGCATCGTGTTTCACCCGGGCCTTGGAACGGGCGCAGGTCCTCAGGCCTGATGCGTTGGCGGCCTACGCGTTTCCCTATCATGTCATCTGGACGCAGGTGCTCCCCCATTGGTGGATGGAATTCAGTGAGACCTTCTTTTTATTTGCCCGGTCTCCGGACGGATGGTTCATGCCGCTGCCTCCATTGGGGCCGAGGCCGATCGATGAAACTGTGCGTGAAGCCTTTGCATTGATGCGGAGCTGGAACGGGCCGTCGCCAGTGAGCCGGATCGAAAACGTCATGGAACCGCAGCGGCAGGTATTGGAACAGCAGGGCTTCTCGTGCCGGCAGAAGGACGGGGACTATCTCTATAGGGCCGAGGCATTGGCCGCATTAACTGGCGATCGGTACAAGGCCCAGCGGGCGCTGTGTAATCGTGTCGAGCGAGAGCAGGTTCTTGTTACGGAGCCATATTGCGCGCGGCATCAAGCCGACTGTCTGGCGTTGTATGAACGGTGGGCTGCCCAGAAGCAAGCCGGGGCTCTCGATGCGATGGGGGCGTTTCTTCTTGAAGATGCGAAGATGGCGCATCGCCGTGTACTGGCGGAGCATGAGCAGATCGGGCTTGCTGGAACGGTGGTTATCGCCCAGGAGAGGGTCGTGGCCTATACGTTCGGGTATTGGTTGGCTCCGCAGACATGGTGTGTGTTGCTGGAAGTTGCGGACCGGTCAATGCCCGGCTTAGCCCAATGGTTGTTTCGCGAAACCTCCCGCAGTGCAGTCGGCAGCGGCACGATGGCAATCAATGCCATGGATGATGCGGGCCTCCCGGGTTTGCGCGAAGCCAAACGGGCGTATCGCCCTCAGGCCGTGCTCGATAGTTGGATTATCATGGATTGTGAGCAATGAGTATGTCTCCAGAATTACAACCGGTGTCGGGATTTCATCGGTATGGATGGCTGACGGTGCTTATTGCTGCGGCGGTCACGTTCGTGTTGAGCGGCGCCATCGTTCTGCGTGCCGATGCCGAGAGCCGCTTCCTTGTCATTGTCGGGACGAGTCTGTGGGTGCCGCTGGTCGCGCTGTTGTTCTGGGCGATGCTGCGGTGGCGCGCGGAGTATCGTCGAGTGTTACAGGAAAGTGCATGGGCGAGGGCGGCCGAGGCGGCGTTGCTACAAAGTCAGGAACGTAATCGGGTGATCATCGAGACTGCGCTTGATGGGGTGATTACTATCGACATGTCCGGGATGATCACGGACTGGAACACTCAGGCTGTGGCGATCTTTGGATGGACAAGGGAAGAAGCAGTGGGGCGGCTGCTCTCGGAGACCGTCATTCCCGCGCGCGACCGGGAGGCGCATGCGTTGGGTTTACGGGAGTATCTCAAGACCGGAGTCGGCTCGATTCTGAATCGTCGTATTGAGGTGTCGGCGTTGCATAAGGATGGCCATGAGTTTCCAGTTGAACTGGCGGTGTCCCCGGCGCGTATCGGGGAGTCCTATATGTTCAGTGCGTTTGTCCGGGACATCACGGATCGTCGCAAAGCTGAACGGCGTCTGGCTTCGCAATATGCGGTGACACGGGTTCTGGACGATGTCGCGACGCTGGAAGAAGCCGTATTCAAGGTCATGCAAGCCGTCGGTGAAAGCCTGGAGTGGGAATTAGGCGTGTTTTGGACATTGGACAAGCCGTCGGGGCTCTTGCGTTGTTTCAACCACTGGAGCGCTGCGGCGCTCGATGCCGATGAGTTCCTCACGGCGACTCGGGCGCAATCCTTCAAGCTGGGTGTCGGACTGCCGGGCCGGATTTGGGAAAGCGGGCAGCCGGTGTGGATCAGAGATATTGCCACAGAACTTGATCTCCCTCGGTCTGAGACGGCGGCGAAAGGCGGGCTGCATGGCGCGTTTGGATTTCCCATTCGTGTTGCCGGCGAGGTCGAGGGTGTGATCGAATTTTTCAGCCGGCAGGTGCGGGAGCCGGATGAGAAGCTGCTGAATATGCTGGCGGACGTCGGGCTCAAGCTGGGACAGTTCGGCGAGCGCGCACGAGCCAAGGAGGCGCTGCATCAGACGGAAGGCCAGCTGCGGCAATCGCAGAAAATGGAAGCGGTAGGCCGGCTTGCAGGCGGTGTCGCACATGACTTCAATAATCTGTTGACCGTCATTCGCGGGTACAGTGAGCTGGTCCTGAACCGTCTGGCCCCGGGTGAACCTTCCCGGCACGACATGGAAGAAGTGAAGAAGGCGGCTGATCGAGCCGCCGGTCTGACGGGGCAACTGCTTTCCTTCAGCCGGCGCCAATTCGTGGCGGTGAAGGTTGTCGATCTGAATGCCATTGTCACCAATATGGATGGCATGCTTCGGCGATTGATCGGCGAAGATATTATCGAGCTATGGGCGGACCTTGAACCGCAATTATGGTCGATCAAGGCCGACCCCGGGCAGCTTGAACAGGTCATCATGAATCTGGCCGTGAATGCGCGCGATGCCATGCCGACGGGCGGGCGGCTGCTGATCGAGACTCGAAACGTCACGATTGGAAGAGGGACTCGGTCACAATCGGTGATGGTGGACGAAGGCTCGTACGTCATGTTGGCCGTGAAAGACTCCGGCCATGGTATGAGCGAGGAGGTTCAGGCCCATATATTCGAGCCGTTTTTTACGACGAAAGAGAGCGGTAAGGGGACGGGGCTCGGCCTGTCGACCGTCTATGGCATTGTCAAACAAAGCGGCGGGACAATCGGAATCGAGAGCAAGCCGGGGCGTGGCACGACGTGTACGATTTTCTTCCCAAGGGTTGATGCCGTGGAACAGCAGGTCCCGGATACCGGCGGGACGACGGTCCAGACGCATGGACGGGAAACTATTTTAATCGTTGAAGATGAGCCGGCAGTGCGCGGTCTTGTTCATGAGACGCTGCGTGCGAGTGGATACGAGGTGTTGGTTGCGCGTCATGGAATCGAAGCGTTACTGGCCGGCGCCAGGCATCTGGGGCCGATTCATCTATTGCTCGCGGATGTCGTGATGCCGCAGATGAGCGGTCCGGAAGTGGCCGAAAAAATGGCTGTCCTTCGGCCCGGCATCAAAGTGCTCTATATGTCGGGCTATCCCGATCACCCTGTGTTTTCGAAAGGTGCCGGGACAGGAGGAGCGGCGTTTCTCCAGAAGCCATTCACGATGGTTACGCTTACGAAAAAAGTGCGTGAGGTTTTGGATGGGGGGAGTGCGGTATAAGGGAGAGAATCGGTGTGTATCGCAGCCGGTTAGTTGATCTTCCTGGCGGGTTCCGTTTATTGTGACGGTAAGAGGGAAGCAAGGGAGCGGTGCAGACAGTATTGTTCTTTTCTCATACTATATCAGTTTGACGGGTTGACTGACTCGCGCAGATTGGTCGGGTACAGGTACATATCGTGATGCAAGCAGGGCGTGAAGTTGATATCGGGCGGTCTCGGATCGAACGGGAGCCATTTTACGCCGAAGTCGGCGGAGAAGTCGGGCTCTTCACAATCGCCGCGCGCAGTAAGATGGCGGTGATGCTCAAGGGCCCCACCGGCTGCGGCAAAACGCGGTTCGTCCAGCATATGGCGTACAAGCTGGGGCGGCCGCTGATCACTGTGGCCTGTCATGAAGATCTGACGGCGTCCGATCTCGTGGGCCGGTATTTGCTCAAGGGGCAAGAGACGGTCTGGATGGACGGGCCGCTGACGGTCGGCGTGAAACAGGGCGCGATCGTCTATCTTGACGAAGTGGTGGAAGCCCGAAAGGACACGACCGTCATTATCCATCCGCTCAGTGATGATCGCCGTGTATTGCCGATCGAAAAAAAAGGTCAGGTCGTAGAAGCTGCGGACGATTTCATGCTCGTGATCTCCTACAATCCCGGCTATCAGAGCGTCCTCAAGGATTTGAAGCAAAGCACGAAGCAGCGGTTCATGGCGATCGAGTTCGATTACCCTCCGGCCGATGTCGAAATTGCAGTCGTCGAACAGGAGGCAGGGGTGAGTCGGGCCGTTGCCGGAAGTCTTGTCAAACTCGGCGGGAAAGTGCGGAACCTCAAAAATCATGGGCTCGAAGAAGGGGTCAGCACGAGACTCTTGATCTATGCCGGTACATTGATTAAGCAGGGAGTGCCGGCAGAGCGAGCCTGCGATGTAGCGATTGCCCGCCCGATCACCGACGATCCGGATATGCAGCGCAGTATTCTTGAACTGGTCAAAGCTGTCTTCTGAGACGTGTCATGGTGGATTCCCACCGCGCGATCGTACGGGACAGTAAGACCGGCGCGGTCCTCACAGTGCATGCCCAACCCAATGCCGCTCGAACCGAATGTGTCGGAATTCATGGCGATGCCTTGAAGATCCGTGTGGCGGCTCGCCCTCTCGACGGCGCGGCCAACGATGCCTTGATCCGATCCATTGCTGGCCGATGTGGCGTTCCACAAGCAAGTGTGGTCATTCAAGCGGGAGCGGAAGGACGGCGCAAACGGTTGTGTATAAGAGGTATCACGGCTGAGACGGTCTGGGCGCGGTTGATGCCAACAGTTCAAGAAGGAGTGGGTAAGACGTGAAGCAGGTGTGGTTAGGTCCTGTCATAGGATCGTTGCTTCTCACCGCCTGTTCCAGTGCGCATCCCATCCTGTATCCCAATGGGCATTTCCAGTCAGTGGGAAAAGAGGTTGCCCAACAGGATATCGATGTCTGCAAGCAGCTGGCTGAGTCGGCCGGTGCGGAGGAGGGTGGCGGAGGGGCTGGGCGCGTGGCAACGAAGACGGTTGTCGGAGCCGGAATCGGCGCGGCGAGCGGGGCGGTTGGCGGCGCGATTTCCGGAGCAGTCGGACGAGGCTCAATGATCGGGGCGGCGAGCGGTGCTGTATGGGGGTTGCTGTCGGGATTATTCTCTGCGGCCACGGGTCCCTCACAACCAGCTCAGGCCTACACGAATTTCGTCAACCGATGCCTGCAAGAGAAGGGATATGAAGTGACGGGGTGGCAGTGAGGGGAGCGCAGGTTGCGTCGGTGGATGCTTCTTGCTCGCTGCCCGCCCACGCGGATTCCATTAGATGTGTGATTAAGGGCCGTGGTCGGTCAATGCGCGCAGTGAAGTCTCCACCGACGCGACCTGCAAGCGTGAAGGGAAAATAGTCCGAGGGGACTGGGGTAAGGTCAAGAGTGTAGATGGGTGGGTACTCGTGCTCGCTGTCCGCGCACAATCAGAATGTGCTCGGCCAATGCGCGCAGTGGAGTACCCACCCATCCGATCTGTCGTAAAGGAGAGAAGAGGGAAGGACATCGGCGCAGTGGAGCACCCACCAACGCACCCTGTAGATGTGAGGAGCAAGAAGGAAATTTGTGGATATTGAGAATGAGGGGAGTGGTTGGGTCCCGAGGTTGTTTCGGTGCTCGCTGCGGAGCAGTGAGGTGTAGAGGGAAAGCATGTGCCAGGACAATAGTGTGGTCTGCGTCCGTGGTGCAAGAAGGTGAAAAAGAGGGCGGAGCGGGAACAAATAGGGTACAAAATGGGGTGAGGCAACATCAGTTTCAAGACAGTCATCTCGGCGAATAATCAGAGAGGGAACCGGTGACGACCAGTCGCAGAGTGGTGGCCGTTCTTATTCTGCTGTCATGGTGTACGGCTTGTGCAGGACCGGAGCCCCAGTTACGTTCAAACAAGCAACTGCAATTTTATGGGAAACAGAAGGCTCAACTGGAGATCGATATTTGCCGCATGAAGGTGGAGGACGCTGGGGTGCGTACCGGAGTGAATCAAAGCGGAAATGCCGCAACAGGTGCAGTGCTCGGTGTCACGCTCGGCGGAGCTGTGGGGGCTTCGGCCGGTACGGTCGGAGGTCTGCTCGGCGTGACGATTGGAGCGGCCGCCGGTGCCGGCATTGGCCTGATTATCGGTCTGGTTGGAGGAACATTCAAGCCGCTGGTCCCGGATCCGCCGTATGCCGATGCCGTCGCAAAATGTTTGAAGGAGAGAGGGTACGAAGTTAGCGGGTGGGAGTGAGTCGGCAGAGAGTTGAGATGCCGCGAGTTGGTTTGGTCCAAGGCAGATAACCCTACCATCACACTATCGAAGCAGATATCGCGAGCAGATATCGGACCGTAGATCTGGAGCGGCGTCTAGATTCTATGCGTCGTCTCGATTTCCCCACTTGACTTAGTTCTATCTAGTATTATTATGCAGGTCAACTGCTTGGCAGCGCCCTCAGGCCTGTGATGCGCAGTCGGTGGGGCATGAGCGAAGACACATCCATTGGAAGGAGCGAGGCCATGTTTGTTGTTGTTGGAGCCACGGGCAATACGGGATCAGCGGTTGCGGAAACCCTCCTGAATAAGAAGCAGGTTGTGCGAGTGGTGGTGCGGTCGGCTGACAAGGGAGCGTCATGGAAGGCCAAAGGGGCTGAGATCGCCGTGGCGTCACTGGACGATGTCACGGCCTTAGCGAATGCGTTCGAAGGAGCAGCCGGCGTCTATCTCTTAGTGCCGCCGAATTATGGGGCTGAGGCTTGGTTGGCGGATCAACGACAGAGGATGGATCGCGCGGCAGAAGCCGTTCAGAAAAGTGGAGTTGAACATGTGGTGTTTCTCTCCTCGGTTGGAGGGCATCTGCATGGTGGGACCGGTCCGATTCGGGCGGCGAGCTATGGAGAACAGGCACTGGGTTGTCTTGCCAAACGCCTGACCATCCTTCGGCCTTGCTATTTCATGGAGAACTGGATGCCGAGCGTCGGCATGGTGAAACAGTACGGTGTGCTGCCGACGTTCATCGCCCCGTCTGTGAAGATCCCCATGATTGCGACGCAGGACATCGGTCGCATTGGAGCTGAGCAGTTGCTGGCCGGCGGGCGGGGTCGGACGATTGTGGAACTGGCAGGCCCTGAGGAGTACAGTCCGGAGCAGACCGCAGCGACGTTTGGCGCAATACTCGGGAAGACCATCACAGCGCAACAGGCACCCCTGAGTGCTGTGGTCCCAACATTTACATCGTTTGGTTTTTCCAATGAAGCGGCGACATTGTTTGAAGAAATGTACACCGCGTTCTCAAAAGGCACGATCGGGTACGAATACCCGACGAAGCTGGTGCGGGGCACTGTCACACTGGATGACGCGCTACGTGCGATGGTGTGAAGGAGGATCACATGGCTACAGGAACGGTTGTGATCAAGGACGTGGTCGGGATCTATCCACCAGGGTCGGCCCATATGGTCGGAGACGGGTTTCCAGTGCGTAACATGATTCCGGGCTCTGGCGTCGGCGAGCAATTGTCTCCATTCTTACTCCTGGATTATATGGGGCCGGAGTTTTTCCCGCCGACGGATCGGCGTCTTGGTGTGGGTGAGCACCCGCATCGGGGGTTTGAAACGGTCACGATCATGTACCAAGGCAGTGTGGCGCATCGTGATTCAACCGGAAGCGGAGGGGTTATCGGTCCGGGTGATGTGCAGTGGATGACGGCCGCATCAGGAATCGTGCATGAAGAATTGCACGAGAGTGAGTTTGCCAAGCGCGGAGGCACGTTGGAAGGGGTGCAGCGATGGGTCAATCTGCCGAGGTCGGTCAAGATGTCGCCCCCCCCGGTATCAAACGCTTGTCCGCGATGAGATCCCGGTTGTTGAGTTGGCCGGAGGAGCCGGACGGTTACGCGTCATTGCCGGGGAGTGTCATGGACGAAAGGGGCCGGCCAGAACCTTCAGCCCGGTCCATCTGTATGATCTACGATTGAAGGCGGGGCATCAGACGGACTTGTCCTTGCCCGATGGATTCACCATGTCCATATTTGTATTGCAAGGGCGGGTCGTCATCAACGGCGCACAGGTGGCGGGAGAGGCCGAGATTGCTCTCTTAGGGCGCAAGGGGGAGCGCGTGGCGCTTCATGCTGAAGAAGATACGACGATACTTGTTCTCGGTGGAGAGCCGATCGAGGAGCCGGTCGCGCGCTATGGGCCCTTCGTCATGAACACGCAAGCGGAACTCGCGCAAGCTGTGGAAGATTATCGAGCGGGCAAAATGGGGCATTTGTCTTATGAGTGAGCAGGATGCCGCACTCCATATCGACATTTACTCGGACGTGATCTGTCCCTGGTGCTACGTCGGGAAACGGCGGCTGGAGCGGGCGTTGGCGCAGCTGGATGGAGCGGTTCAGGCGCACGTATGTTGGCGGCCGTTCCAGCTGAATCCGACGATGCCGAAAGAGGGGATAGATCGTAAGACATACCTTGAAGCCAAGTTCGGGAGTTTGAGCATTTTTGAGGAGATGGAGCATCGTTTTCTGGAGGCAGGAAGCATTGAGCACATCTCTTTCGCCTTTCAGAAGATGGCCGTGACCCCAAACACGTTCCTGGCACATCGGCTGATTTGGTATGCCGGACAACAAGGTTGTCAAAATGAGATAGTGAATCAGCTGTTTAAGGGCTATTTCGAAGAAGGCCTTGATATCGGGTCTGCACCGGTACTCGTAGCGTTAGCTGATCGTACAGGCTTACGGGCGGGTCAGTTTCTGACAAGCGAAGAAGGTGCGGCAGAGGTCAAGGCCGAGGAGTTGGGAGGGCACAAGCTGGGGATTCGAGCCGTGCCCTACTTCCGGTTTAATAAGGCCGACAGTATTTCCGGCGCTCACCCGGTTGAGGTGTTTGTTTCTGCCTTTGAAAAGATTCGAATTGGTCCATCGATTGCCGGACGGTTGTGAAGGGCAGGAGGTGACTCATGTCGGTTCAAGTGTACGGATGCAACCACGTGGTGATTGAGGTCACCGATGCAAAGAAGGCGGCGAAGTTTTATTCCGATGTGTTCGGATTGAAGATGCTGCGTGGCGGTGAAGGCGCGGCATGGTGCAAGCTGGGCGAGCATCAGTTTATGGCTATCTTCGAAGTCGACACGCTTCAACCTGATCGTGCCAAGCATTTCGGGTTGATGGTGCGTGACGCAGGACAGATTAAGGAAGTCCGCAGGAAATTGACGAAGAAGTACAAGCTGAAACTCCACCCGGATTTTCGCTGCGACTTTCGGGACCCGTGGGGCAATCGTATTCAGGTGGGCGACCTGAGCGATGAGTCAGTGGTCTGGCTGCTGCCGTACCAGGAAGTGCAGAAGGCCGGCATTGTTTTTCGAAATGCGAAGTGATGTGAGGGAACCAGCCATGAAAGCCCACTATCTCGGTCATGTCGTGTTCTACGTGAAGGATCTGGAACGGTCACTGGCCTTCTATCGGGACTTGGTGGGGTTCCAAGAAGTCGGACGGATCTTCAATGGAATGGCAGCCGCGCTCACGTCGGGTCGCACGCATCACGAACTGCTGCTGATCCAGGTCGGTGATGCGCCAGGGCCATCGTCCGGGCGGAGGCGCGGGTTCTATCATATCGGCATCAAGGTCGGCGACAGTCTTGATGCGCTACGCCAGGCTAAACGCGAGTTGGAGCAGGCAGGGGTCTCGATAGACGGCATGAGCGATCACACGGTGAGTCAGAGCCTCTATCTGAAAGATCCTGACGGGAATGAAGTGGAACTTTATGTGGATGCGGACGAAGCGTTGTGGAAGAGTGATCCGGCGGCGGTGGTGTCGCCGATCAAGCCATTACAGTTATAACCTATATATGGAGGACGACTGATGGGGGAACCACGTATGGCAGCCAAGGAACCGTCCGTACTCACTCTGGAAGCGGGAACGTATTACTGGTGCACATGTGGGCGATCAAGAGATCAACCGTTTTGCGATGGAGCCCATGAAGGAACCGGGTTCGAGCCGCTGGAGTTTACAGTCGACGAAACAAAAGAAGTGGCGTTGTGTCAATGTAAACGGACGAAGACACCACCGTATTGCGACGGGACACACCAAGCGCTTTGATGACACGGGTACGGTATGGGCCCGATCCTCGATCAATCTCTTGAACTGCCATAGGGCGATGTCTGGCTTTCCGGTTCATCACGGAATTGTCGATGCACATGTGTATATGCGGGCGGTGCAGCATTAGCGGTCACCGGCAGATCAATCGATTGCGCGATTGTTGCCATCTTTCTGCGGAGGTAACGGTACGGGCAGTGAGTCTATATACTGAAATACCGGGGAGCGCGGTATGGATATGGAAGAGGAGTATATAAGGAAATGTCTAGTCCACTCGATGTGATTACCCAACTCGTTGCTGCGATGAATGCTCAGAATCTGGAATCGGCCATGACCCTGTTTGAGCCGGGTGCCTCGTTCGTGATTAAGCCCGGCGTCGTCGTCAGCGGCACCGCTGGAATCCGTCAAGCGTTAGAGGGATTTATGTTGCTGAAACCGACGCTCACCATCGAAGCGCACGAACTCGTGCAAGCTGGCGATGTCGCACAATACTGCGCCCGATGGAGCTTAAAGGGAATTGATCCGACGGGAACTGTCGTGCAACTCGGGGGGCGATCTTCCAGTATTTTGCGGCGTCAGTCCGACGGGCGGTGGCTTTTCCTGGTGGATAATCCTTGGGGGACGGATATCGTCGGGTCGTCATGTGGGGCGTCGTGAATGGCTATCGCAACCCTCACGGGGTTCATCGGCGTGGTGTTCGTGAGGAATGACAAATGAGCCGTGTAACAGGTGATGGATGGAAGAGCGAGGGCAGGGAAGGCAGGGACCGATCAGCGAGTTTCTTATGGAAGACCACCGGAGACTCGACGGGCTGCTTCAGTCCACCGCGGCTGATTCGTGCCTGAGAGATGATGCAACGTATCATCAATTTCGCGCCGGGTTGTTACGATATATCGGAATAGAAGAAAAGATTCTGTTGCCGGCGGTCCAACGATTGCGCGGCGGAACACCGCTTCCCGTGGCCGCTCAGTTGCGGCTCGATCACGGCGCTCTCGCCGCGCTTCTGATGCCGACACCCACGATTTCTATCATGGCGATGATTCAAACGATTCTCGAAGGCCATAATATGATCGAAGAAGGCCCGGACGGGTTATACGAAATGTGTGATTTGTCGCCTCCGGCAGAGAGGGAACGGCTGTTGACCGTTCTCCGAGCCGTTCCGCCGGTTGGTGTGATGCCCTATTCGGATACTCCTGCAGTCATGGGTGTCATACAGCGGGCAGTGGTACGAGCCGGATATGAGTTCAAGGAATGAGACTCACATCGCGGCCACGCAGTCCAGTGGCGCGAGATGGGACTTTTGACGGAACGCCATTGGTTGAAAGCGGCGCGGAGTCATTGTTACAGCGAAAGCGCAGTGGAGAATGAGACAGATAAAGAGGTACACTCTCAGGTCATTCTCTTAACGTGAACGGCGAATACATATGATGAAGCAGTCCCTCTATATCATGGCTCCACTCGCAGGTGTCTCCTTGGCCCTTGCCGTCGGCTGTAAACAGGAAGCCGGATCGATGCCGGCTCAGCCGGTGCCGCAGGTCGAAGTCATTACCATTGCCACGCAACGGGTACCGGATGAGCCGGAATTTATCGGTCAGGCGGAAGCGTCGCGGCCGGTTGAAATCCGCCCGCAGGTGACCGGGATTCTCAAAGCGGTCCTGTATCGGGAAGGACGAGACGTTAAGCAGGGTGACCGGCTGTATCAAATCGATCCCATTCCGTTCCAAGGCGCCGCAGCCAGCGCGAAAGCTAAGATTGCACAAGCCGAAGCGAGATTGGTGCAGGCCAGGCAGGACCTTGCGCGTGTGAAACCGCTGCTGGCTGAACAGGCCGTCAGCCAGAAGGATGTCGATGATGCGGTGGCCGGCGACCTCGCCGCCGAAGCTGCGCTTCAAGGCGCCAAAGCCGATCTGATCAAGACGCAGTTCGATCTGGATAACACGCTGATTACCGCTCCGATCGACGGGCTGGTCGAACGGAGTCGCTATTATGAAGGCCGGCTGGTGTCGGCTCAAACGGATCTCTTGACCGTCATCCACCGTGTGGATCCGATGTACGTGGTCGTCAGTGTGCCTGAGACCTTCATCTTGCGGCGCCGCCGGGACGTGGAGGCGCATCGCATCCAGCATCCCGGTGTGTACAAGCTCCGCGGTGCGCTCACATTGATGGACGGCACGGTCTATCCGAACGAAGGGGTCTTGGATTTGTTGGAGCCGGGTCTTCGGACCGAAACAGGCGCGCGACAGTTCCGGATCACTTTTCCCAATCCCAAACGCATCCTGCTGCCGGGGCAATTCGTCAAAGTCCGCTTCAAAGGGGACGTGAAGGCCGAGGCGGTGTTGGTGCCTCAGCGGGCGGTGTTGCAAGGCCCCACCGGCCCGTTTGTCTTTGTCGTCAACGGCGAAGAAAGGGTCGAAATGCGGGATGTGGTCGCCTCGGATTGGAAAGGTTCACAGTGGCTCATCGATAGTGGACTGAAGGCCGGCGATCGCGTCGTGGTCAACGGGCTGATGAAGATCGGTCCCGGCGCTCCGGTCAAGGCCGTGCCGATGTCGCCGGTCGATCCGCCTGCCTCCCCCCCCGTACCCAAGCAAGGCTGACACATGATCTCGCATGCCTTTATTGATCGGCCGATCATGGCCTCGGTGGTGTCCATCGTCATTGTGGTGATGGGCCTCTTAGCCATGCAGTTTCTGCCGATCGCGCAGTTCCCTGAGATTACGCCGCCGGTCGTTCAGATTGATGCCGACTATCCCGGCGCGAGCGCGGAAGTTGCGGCGGAAGCGGTTGCACGTCCGATCGAGGTGACGCTTCCCGGCGTCGACAATTTGCTCTATTACGAGTCGACCAGCAGCAATGATGGCCATGTCTCGATCAAGCTCACCTTCGAAATCGGCACCGACCCGGATATTGCTCAGGTACAGACGCAGAATCGCGAAAAACTCGCGGAACCACAGCTTCCCCCTGACGTCGTCCGTCAGGGAATTTCTGTCAAAAAACTGTCTCCCGATCTTGTGGTGGTCATCGCACTCAAGTCGACTGATCCGCGGCATGACGCGGTGTTCTTGTCGAACTATGCCACGCTCCGGCTGGTCGACGATTTAAAGCGGGTTAAGGGCGTCGGCGATGCGCTCGTGTTCGGGCAACAGAATTACAGTATGCGCATCATTCTGAATCCGTTGCTGATGGCGAAGCTGGAGCTGACGCCGAGCGATATCACCGGGATTATCCGTGAGCAGAATCGTGATTATCCGGCTGGAACCATTGGGAGGGAGCCGGCGCCGAAGGGCACGGAGTTGACGATTCCGATCATCACCAGAGGCCGCCTGACTGACGTCAAAGATTTTGAGGAACTGATCGTGCGCGCGATGCCGGACGGTTCGACGGTCCGGCTTAAGGATGTGGCTCGTATTGAACTGGGGGCGCAATCCTACGCGCTTGAAGGACGCTGGAACAGCAAGCCGACGACGTTCATCCTGACGTTTTTAGCGCCGGGGGCGAATGCGCTCGATACCGTGCGCCGCACACGCGCGCAGATGGATGAGCTGGCCAAGAGTTTTCCGCCCGGTGTGTCCTACGATACGCCCTATGACACCACGCGCTTTATCGAGATCTCGATCAAGGAAGTGGTCAAGACCCTGGCTGAGGCCATGGCCTTGGTTGTGCTTGTCGTGTACGTCTTTCTCCAAAGCTGGCGCGCCACCATCATCCCGACCGTTGCTGTGCCCGTTTCCCTCATCGGTACCTTTATCGGGTTGGCCGCGTTGGGCTTTTCCATCAATACCATTACCTTGTTTGGAATGGTCCTGGCCATCGGTATTGTCGTAGACGATGCAATCGTGGTGGTGGAAAATGTCGAACGGCATATGCGGGAGTCCCGCCTTTCTCCGAAAGAAGCGGCCAAGCGTGCCATGAGTGAGGTAACCTCGCCGATCATTGCGATTGTGCTGGTGCTGGTGTCCGTGTTTGTTCCCGTCGGCTTCATTGGCGGCGTAACCGGCGCGCTCTACAAAGAATTTGCGGCGACGATCGCCATCTCGGTGACCGTGTCGGGATTTGTGGCCTTGACGCTGAGTCCTGCGCTTTGCGCGTTGGTGCTCACTCCTCAGCACGGAGAACGGGGCGGATTCTGGTCGTTGTTCGACCGGCTATTCGGACGGACCCAACGGGGTTATACCTGGTCGATCGGAAAGATCCTGGGGCGGCCGGCGTTCGTTATGCTGGCCTTTGTCGGTCTGCTCGTGGTGTCGCTGGGCATGTTTCAGCGGTTGCCACAGAGTTTCCTTCCGGAAGAAGATCAAGGCTACTTCATCGTGGTGGCGCAATTGCCGGATGGCGCCTCGAAACAGCGGACCGATGCGGTGCTTGAGCGGGTGGAACGGTTTTTTCAAGCGATTCCGGCGGTCCATTCAACCGATGCTCTGACAGGTCAGAATTTCGTATTCGGCACCAGAGGGCCGAATTCGGCGACGATGTTTGTCCCGTTACACCTGTGGGATGACCGCCCTGAGCCTCAGTATCATGCGAAGGCGTTGGTCGGCGCGGCGTACGGCGAGTTTGCAAAAATCCCAGAGGCATTGCTCTTGGCGTTTAACCCGCCCGCTATTCGCGGGGTGGGTATCGTCGGCGGGTTCTCGGCGCAGTTGCAAGATCCCAGCGGAGGGGATTTCAAGAAGTTTGCGGCGGTGGCACAGCAGTTCGTCGAGCAGGCGCAGAAGGAGCCGGCAATCGGCAGGGTCGGGACGAACTTCCGGGTCTCCTCGCCGCGCGTGTTCGCCCATGTTAACCGGGAACGGGCAAAGGCGCTGGGGATACCGATCGGGAATTTCTATATCAATGACTTTGTGAAGTTCGGCCGTGTGTATCACGTGCAGACGGAAGCCGAAGCGGAATTCCGGTCCACGCCGCAGGATCTCTCAAAGATCTACGTGCGCGCCCGGCATGCCGGTGGCACCAATATGATTCCGCTCGATACGATCGTCACTACGGAGTATCAGAGCGGTCCGGATCCGGTGAATCACTTCAACGGCTATAATACTGCGCTGGTCCTCGGCGCGGCGGCGCCGGGCTTCAGTTCCGGACAAGCGCTTGATGCGTTGGAGCGTGTGGCGAAGGAGGTGTTGGTTCCGCAGGGCTATGCCATCGATTGGAGCAATATCTCGTTTCAGGAGCGTCGGGTTGGCGGGCAATCGGGACAGGTCTTCGCCATCGGTCTGCTCATGGTCTTCCTCGTACTGGCGGCGCAGTTCGAGAGTTGGGTGGTGCCCTTTGCCGTCATTCTGGCTGTGCCTTTTGCCATTTTCGGTGCCATCTCGGCCGTCTTGCTGCGGGGATTCGAAAACGATATGTATTTCCAAATCGGCCTGGTGACGCTAATAGGCCTGTCGGCCAAGAACGCGATTTTGATCGTGGAGTTTGCCAATGCCAGATATGAAGCCGGTCGTCCGTTGATGGAAGCGGCGATCGAAGCCGCGCGGTTGCGGTTCCGTCCGATCATCATGACGTCGATGGCGTTTATCTTCGGGATGTTCCCCCTGGTGATCGCATCGGGCGCCGGCGCAGCCAGCCGTCAGTCGATCGGGACCGGTGTGCT
>JABMDE010000010.1:0-9255 GCA_015904055.1 Nitrospira sp.
GCATAGAGATCGAGATCCCCGTCCTTCACTGACGTCCACACGATCGTCTTGCCGTCCGGCGACACAGTGGCCTCGGCGTCATAGCCTGGTGTTGTCGTCAACCGCTGCAGCCCCTGACCGTCGATGCCCACGGAATACACATCATAGTCATCGAGCGCCCAGCGATAGGCGCCGTCCCGTTTCAGCTTCGGTGGGCAATTGGGCCCGGCCGCATGCGTAGAAGAATACAACAGCCGTTGATCCCCGGGATAAAAGTAGCCGCACGTTGTTGCACCCGCACCGGTGCTCACGAGCCGCGCCTGAGTACCGTCCACATCCATGACGTACATCTGGTAACAACCCAGTCCGGCATCAGCCGGACGCAGCCTGGGTGCAACCGCATCCTTCGTCCAATTGTTGGTGGATTGGAAAATCAGTTTATTGCCGTCGAATGAAAAATAGGCCTCGGCATTTTGGCGGCCAACGGTAAGCTGGCGAATGTTGGCAAGGTGGCGCTCGGCGGAACCGGACAGGGCCTTCGCGGGGTCCTTTGGACGGTCTCCCACTACCGCACATGCCGACAGCGAAAACACCAGACAAAGACTTCCCAACAGCACGCTCACAGGCCTAGTGACTGGATACAATCCGCACCTCCTTCATCTCCGGCTCGTTCTGCCAGAGGCCGCGCTTCACCGCAGCTCCGTCGTTGAATATGACATAGCTTTGCCAGCCGTAATAGAACAAAAACCGCGAGACCTTCGCAACCGCTTGGGCGGTCCCGCCATAGAGAATCGCGACCACGCTGCCCGGCACGTCCGCCCGATGGCAAGACAGTAATACCGCCGCCGCCGGTCCATTATGGGTCTGGCCGTCGATCTGAAAACCCTCAGTTCCCCAAACAGCCAGATTTCCGCAGGACTCTTGTGCAATCGACTGAACCAGCTTCTGCTGATCGGGCCCTGCCAACACGAGCACCGACCCTTCCGGCGGAAGAGGCGTGCCATCTAAAGACATCACCCTGGTCCGCTGAGATTCCGGCAGTTGTGTTTCCTGATCGGTAATACGAGTGACGACCTGCTGCAACGGAGATGCAGGATCCGTAAATGCCTTCACGACCGTTCGATGTCGGTCGGTCACATAGCCGTTCAGCATCGGCGGCAATTGAGCCCGTGCCAACCTGCGGAAGGCCATCAACTCCGGGTCAAGCTGTACCAGTAGGGGTTGCTCCTGGACCGTAAACTCCGCCATGTGTTCCGATGAGAGACCAAGCGATACCCATCTGGTTTCCGTGCCATTTCTCATCACAATCTTGACGGGAACTGCCATCCTAAACGGACGGCTGCCCTGTTGAATACTTACCATCAGCCGCCAGGCATCGCGGCCGTCAGTTCCTGTCACTCGATAGGCCGTCGCATCGCCGAACGACAAGGACGGCGCGTCGCCCCGTTCGACCCATTGTCCAAAAAACCACTTCAGGTCCCGACGGCTTTCTTCTGCAAACACAGCCTCGATGTTCTCCCAGTCGGCTGCACGATTACGATACCGGCTGACGAACGTCTTCAGTCCGCGCCAGAATGCCTCGTCTCCGATTTCTCGCCGCAGCAGATGAAACACAAAGGCGGATTTATGATAGCCGATGGCATTGTCCCGCTCGTCGCTTTTCCGGACGAAGGCAGCCACTGGATAATCTCGGTCTGGAGCCACATGCACACTATAGCCCTGGAGCATCAACCGCCGCTGCTCTATCGCCTGCCGGTCGTCATGAGTCCATTCGTGCCAATAGTAATTGGCCAAATAGGTCGTCAGCCCTTCGACCCAGTTGGCTTGGCCGGCTCGATTGAATACCGAATTGCCGATCCATGAATGTACGATCTCGTGCCCCAGGGCATAGGGCTGCACATAGTGCCGTTTGATGCTGCCGCTGCCGAGTAAGGTAAACGACGGCATGCCGAGACCGCTGGCGAAGAAGTTCTCCACCACTGCGAACCTGTCAAACGGAAACTCGCCCAGGATCGGAATATAGGTATCGAGGTAGTTCGACGTGGCGTCAAGATACTCGTCCGCCAGATCCGCATTATCGGGAAAGAAATACGTCGCCAGCTCGATCGACTGCCCGTTGCGGCTTTTCCACGCACGCGACTTGATGGCAAACTTATTGGCCACCAGAGTCAAGGCTTCTGATCGATCCGAGACGACCCAGGTCGAGGACACGTGCGCTCCATCCGCCGTCTCTTCTGTTTTTCGCCCTTGTGTCACCACGGACCATCCCTGAGGAACCAGCGCCGTGAGCCGATAGGCACTGAGCGATCCTTCGATATCCGGATACCATTGGCTTTCACTGCTCAGGTACACGCCTTCTGGTCCGATATGTCCAGCTGTCTCACTGGGCGTCACAAATCTCAGATGGCGCGGCTCTTTTGGCGGATCGTCGATAGCTCCCCGGTAGATCCATGCCAGAGTCACACGCCCGTCGTGCGCCGCAGGGAGTGTAACGGTGACTCTTTGCGTAGATGGCTGTACCACGTGTTCTATCGTAAACGACAATGCCGTATCAGAGGATGTGGCCGTACTCGCTTCTGGGCGAGCTTTAAAGAGAATGCGGTCGATCTTCACTGTCGGCGAGATCGAGAATGTCACCGTCGCTGCATGGAGCGGTAATTCGACATCGATCTGATCCCGTCCAATCAACTCATGGGTGGAAGGACGCAACTCAACGGCGAGATCATGACTCAGCACAACAGGACGATCGGAAGCAGACGACACAGCGACGCCGGGCGCCACGCTGCTGGCGACACAGAGAAGTCCGATGATGAAATACACGGGGTATATTCTGAAAAACATCGGGAGAACTATTAACACTCGCGGCAGACGAGTACAAGCTGGGTTGCGGTCAGCAGGCACTCCAAATCAATCGGTTTCAGCAGGACTTCCTGCGGGCTCAACGCCCAGGCTTCATCGAGCAATTCCTCATTGTGGCTCCCCGTCATGATGATGATGCCCCCCGGATATTCCTTTTCACGCAGAGCGCGCAATACATCAATGCCCGACATACCCGGCATAATCAGATCGAGCACAATTGCGTCTGGCATGACATCTTCCACAACCCGCAATGCATCCTGTCCATCTTTGATACCCAGTGCACGGTACCCGCGCAAGCTCAAAAACTGAACGAGCAGATCACACACGAGGGGATCGTCATCCACAACCAAAATCGATTCATCGCTCTGTTCAGACGTACCTCCGTTGGCGACCAGACCCAGTCCCGTATTCGGATGTATGGGCAACTGTGCAGCCCGCTGGACGGCTTCGACTAACACATCCAGCGACAATCCCTTGCGGACAAAGTCGGTCACGCGCAGAGCCCGTGCTTGGTTCTCCTGCACCTCTGTCGCTCCCCCGCCGAGAATGATCACCGGAGCATGGGGATCGACCGCACGAATCTCTCGAATCTCTTTCAAAACGATGAGTCCATCCATCTCCGGCATCCGCAGATCCAACAGCGTGACTCGGGGAACGTGCTTCCGAAAGAGGTTAAGACCTTCAAGCCCGCTCGTAGTGGAAATGACCTGGTACCCGTGGCGTGTAAACACGTTCTGCAGCAAATCGCAGTTCATTTGATCGTCATCGACAACCAAAATCTTAATCATCGGCTTTCACCCTCCGGGCCCGCGTGCCTACCGCTCACGCATGAGTCTGCCAGCGAAGAAAGGGTAGCATGGAATCAGGAATACAAGAAGAAAAATGGGAATACAAGAAGAAAAATGCAGAGTTATGAGCACGCAGTCGGCTGGCCGAAGAGGGCCGCCACAAACGCTTCGGGATTGAAATCCTGGAGATCGTCGATTCCTTCCCCAACACCAATCAGACGAACAGGAATGTTGAGCTCTTCGGCAATCGCGACGACAATGCCCCCACGCGCCGTGCCATCAAGCTTCGTCAAGACTATGCCCGTCACCCCCACGGCTTCGTGGAACTGGCGGGCTTGAGCCAGCGCGTTTTGCCCAACCGTCGCATCCAATACCAACAACACTTCGTGGGGGGCTCCCGGTAATTCCTGGCCGATGACACGCTTTATCTTGCGCAATTCATCCATAAGATTGGATTTGGTATGCAGCCGGCCGGCCGTATCGATGAGTACCACATCCGCCGCGCGTGCCTTCGCTGCCGCAATTCCGTCGAACGCAACCGCCGCCGGATCGGCCCCGTGACGTTGACGAATGACTGTGGCTCCGATCCGATCCGCCCACACTTGCAGCTGGTCGATCGCCGCTGCGCGGAACGTATCGCCGGCGACAAGCAACGGCTGCCGTCCGCCTTGCGCCAACCGCTGCGCCATTTTGGCGATCGTCGTCGTCTTCCCCACTCCATTCACTCCAACCGCCAGGATAACGAACGGATGAGGCCCTTGATCGATCAACTGTTCGAGCGACGGTCCGGAGACCGGCTTGAGCACGTCGTACAGCGTCCGACTTAACACGTTTTGGATTCCATGTGACGTCGCAGCGTCAACGCCGCGCGCGCGCTCAGTCACCTGGAGCATCAGCCGATCGACGACACGAGCGCCAAGATCGGCGCTGAGCAGCGCCGCTTCGAGTTCTTCGAGAAGAGCCGGATCCGGAGTACGTCCGAGAAACCGGTCGAGCGACTGCCGCATCGCATGCCGGGTCTTGCCGAGCCCCTCGTTCAAGCGTTGAAACCATCCCACCGTCAGAGTCTCCTCTCCGTCTTTACCGTCCGATGACCCACCAGACGCGGGGCAGAACCAATTACCCTCAAGAGTTGCCGTTCACGCCGATGCATGCGGGCCGCTTCTTTCTCATCTCGCTCATGATCATATCCGCACAAATGCAGTACTCCATGCACCAGCAGGGATACGATTTCCTTATCCAATTGACCCCCGGCCTCAATAGCCTGACGACGCGCCTGCGGGACCGAGATTACCACATCGCCAAGCATGTTCATCGGGAACCTCGTGGCATGGGGCGCGAGCGCTTCTCGCATAGGGAAGGCTAACACGTCCGTCGTTCGATCTTTCTTGCGATACAGTCTATTGAGACGGCGCATGCGGCGATCGCCCGCCAGTTCTATGCTCAATTCAGACTGTTGTTCTCCGACCGCGTCCAAAACCAACTCCGCCACACGCACCAATGCCGCCCGCCGTATGACCGGCCGTTTGACACGAACGATGAGTGCGATTCCCTGCTGATGATTCGTTTCGCGGATGCGTACCATGCGTGCCTCCCTACGACCGAAGACTGACCTCTCTGACAACATGATGTGTGGAGCGATTCGATTCGATCTCAACCACCACACGCTTCACCTGTGACGGCTCAGCCGTCGCACGGCCCTGATCGTCTCGATACGCGAATCGGGCGCTTTCCAGTCCCCCAACGAGGGTGCCGGCCCCTCCATCCACCATGCGCATCAGCCGCAGTGATCCCCGTTCATCATGCTTGGTGTAGTACACAACATGGTTTCTCACTTCGACTGATGCCCCTGTCGGGAATGCTGATTGAACCGGCTCTGCCAGCGTAAGGAGCGTGCGTTGTCCGGCACGCGCGAGTCGATGCAGTTCGCACACGCGTAGTTCGCAGACGGCGACCACCTTGCCTTCACCCCATCCACTGCCGTCTTGCACCGCAAGAACCGATTGCCCCTGTGCGACGCCGCCGGTGGTTGTCGTCCGTTGCGCATTGATATTCGCGCGGAATTGAAATTCATCTGGATTCGCGATGACGACCGATTCTGCCGTCGCAAGACGCGCTTCCTGCTCAAACACTGCCAGCCCCAATCGAAGGTCCTGTTGATACGCCAGATCACGCTGCTGCTTGGCAACATGCTGGCGCACGATATTGAAGGTCTCCAGTACCGTCGCGAGCACGATGATTCCCGCCGCCAGACCGATCAACAATTCTGCAAGGCAGACGCCATTCATGCCGGAAAGAGCTGAATTCCTCTTCACGCGGTTTTCATGTGATGTGATCGCACGGAGTTGGCTCATCGTTGCCCCACAAATGCGGGATTGGCGCGAAGCGTTGCCACCATGACTTCTTTCTGACCGCCCTGACCAGCATAGGAAGACACCGCTCGGATGGCCACCATGCCGACCGACCCCAGCGGACCGGGCCGATCCGTCTCAACGCTCCAGACCACTGTGATCCCGTTGCGCTCCAGCATAGCGGTGTAGATTCCATCGTCTGCCATGGTGTCGGAGTTCTGCCCATCATCCTTCATCATGATCTCAGAAATACCGTCGCCATCGAGATCGTCTTCAAGGAGATTCGGCCACCGGACGGACTGCTTGGCCTCCAACCGGGCTTGGGCCAGCTCCAGCGCACTGCTGTTTAGTGCTCCTTGGCGAGTATGCCCGGATGAGATCTGCACGGCTCCTATGGCCCCCATGAACGCGATCCCGGAAATCACCATCGCAATCATCACTTCGATAAGGCTGAACCCGTTCTCCTGTGCCTGCCCCCTCATAGAATCGACACCCTCCCGGTAATGCCGACGGTTACCGTTTGAGTCTGTCCTTCTTTGTTGCGGAGGTGAATCGTGGTCGCCGTGGCAGATCGTCCGCTGGGATGGAACAGGATCTCCGGACCTGCGCTCGGCTCCTCAATAGCAATCCCTTTGTCTGCATAGCGATACATATGATGGAACGTCGCCTCCGAACCATTGACGAACTGCGCGACAAGCGCCTGTTGTTCAGGGTCGAAGGTGATGCGGACCCGATCACGGCGAGTCATCGCGAGCTGTCTCGCGAGGCGGAGTTCAGACGCAATCTCTTCCGTGGCATTATGAATCTGCGCGCTAGAATTGAGGGCCAGGAAATTTGGAACCGCCAGAGCCGAGACGATGCCGGTGACCGCAAGCACCACCATGAGCTCCATGAGCGTGTGGCCCTCTTGTTTCATAGATGCCTCTCTCGAATTTCAGGTTTCAGATGAGTTCCTTTGGAAGCGATTGCATCTCAAGAGTCGTGCCGCTCTTTGAGCGCGAGGTTGCGAATAGGGATTCCTATTGATGAAGGTCGGCGAAGAGAGTTGAAGTTGTTGAATCAACGAGCCGAATCGAATGCATCACAAGCACTGCCGCCCAGATGGAGTGCGCGTGAGAGGGGAAAATTCCTGAATGCGACGCTGTGCCTCAGGAGATACAGTGCTTCATGAAGAGATACAGAAGACGAGATACGGAGACCGTGAGGGCGCAAGATGAAAGGGAACTATTCGCCCGCCAGGAAAGCTAGGTACCAATCGAGGAGGGATTGCCCGAAGAATAATGAGACGACTGCGCCGCAGACAAGAAACGGACCGAATGGGATATAGTCCTCCCGCTTGATCACGTGAGCGGCAATCAGGGCAACCCCGACAAGCGAACCCAAGAGAGAGCCAACCATAATCGTCATCAAGGCCGGTTTCCAGCCGAGAAACGCGCCGATCATCGCGAGCAATTTGATATCGCCTCCGCCCATCCCCTCTTTCCCGAACAGATAGGGACTCACCCAGGCAAGAAACCACAGGATTCCGCCCCCGACGAACAGTCCGATCACCTCGCGACTGCTTCGATTGCGTCATCAAGTGTTCCCTGACTAATGACGGTGTGATACACGGCATAATCTCTGATGCTGCGCGTCCATATGCGTTTGAACTGGGGCGACTGACAGGCTTTCTTCGGGAGAACCATCGCAAGAATGTGTGACTGCCTATCCTGTGAGATTGCCGGCTCGATCATGATGTGGCCCTCTTTCAATGACATTGTGCGGTGTTCTCAATACTGAGCGACCCAGGCGCCGGGCGCGCGATAGACCAGCGGAACCCCTCGATACAACCCCTGAGACAAATCGTGGTCATACCACACTTCGAGCGTTCCGCCTGAACTTGAGAGAATCGTTCCTCCCGTGACGACAGCCCCATAGACCCTTGCGCTTCCGGCTACGGTAATGTTTCCAGCGGCAGAGAGCACGCCATTGAAATGCACGCGCGAAAGTTGAACGGGCGTTCGGACTTGCTCGGAGGCCTGTTCCGTATCCGGAGGGCTCAGTGCGGGGATTGACTGTCCCGATCCGATTGGAGCGACCACAATATGGCCCTGCATGACCAGATGCCCTTCCCAATAGGCCGTATGAAGCCTGAGCGTTCCGAGATTGTCCTCGCGAGGCGCGGTTTGATCTATCGTATCGATGAAGATCAAACCCCGATGGTCTCCAGGACTTTTCGATTGAAGCACTGCCTCTGGAGTAAGCCCATAACCAGGCCTCACCACACCGTCCGGGTGTAAAAACCCGTCTCGATCAATGGCGAAGTAACGGCCATGTCGTTGCGCGATTCTCTTGGTCTCTTCATAGTTCCATTGATCTAACTGAATGCCAGGCGTCGGAGTCTGTTGCGGATGGATGTTGTGCGTAAGAGCCGGCAGTTCTCCGGCAGGAAGCTGGGTCACACGCACCTCCCCGCCGACCCAGGCATCCATCCACCGATCTTCTCGATGGGACATCTCGTCGTATCCCAGACCAGTCACCGGCGCAAGCCGGCTTTGCGCCGGAAGTTCTTCAGCCCGGCCGACGACAACATCTCCACCCACCTTGAGATCGCCCCAGTGCACGCTGACCGATGCCTCATTTCCCGCCTGAAAGACACCGAGGTTCTGGCTCACTTGCACAGCAGCACGAAGAGGCGGCAGATCGACGGTACCCAACTGCATCAGAACTGATTGGCGAAATGGCGGATTCGTGTGCGTCGCTACCCTGACATCGACCGTGCACAATAACCCCGGTGTCGACGGAGCATAGACCTTGAGTTCTTCGATCCTTCCCAGGTGGCGCAGGGCATGAAACATCCCCGTCCGATGGTCGTTCAATACCTGATTGTCTGATACCGCCCCTATCTCCAAGTGGACATCCGGCTGACTCATGGTTCCCGCAAATTGTGAATGGCCGGTTTGATCGAAGAATGAGAGTATCCCCGCAGCATCACGATTCCTTTTTGCCAAGGTTGTAGGAAACGCTGATACTGCTGGTTTCGCCGGCGGGTTATGAAACCATGACACGACCACTTCACCCGCCGCATCGGCTAACTGCTGAGCCACCACAGCCTCTCTCCCTACAGTGGAACTGATGGCCTCCTGCCCAGCGAGATTCAAAATGGTGGCTCCCAGTAAAGACAGAATCAGCACAAGCACCATCGCCCCGATGAGTGCGATTCCCTGCTGATGATTCGTTTCGCGGATGCGTACCATGCGTGCCTCCCTACGACCGAAGACTGACCTCTCTGACAACAT
>JABMDE010000010.1:9375-30808 GCA_015904055.1 Nitrospira sp.
ATGGAGCTGCCGCCATGGGTCCCACCTCCAGAGTCGTCCCGGATGGAGCGTCAAAGAAGGTATCGATGACTTCGGTCGGAGTCCGGTCTGCTCCATTTGGAATTCCCCATGTGGACGGACTACAGGGATTGACCGGACAACTCATTTTCAGGCGATACATTTTCCCGCGCCACGGCAACGCTCCGTCATGGATCGTCCGACCGGCATAAGCCACATCCGTTCGCCAATCCAGATCTTTATCGACAGCGACAACATGGCCCATGAATGAACTCCAGCTTCCTATCGGCATTCTCGTCACATTGGCAAATCCCACACCCGGACCCGCCTTCAAGTCCACGACGTACAACTTGGCTGTTTGGGGCGAAGCAGGAAGTGGAGGTGTCGGCAGATCCGCGTTATAGCCGTTCGGGCCGGACCCAAAGATTACGTACCACTTCTCGTTTGTCGGATCGATAGAGGAATCTGTCTCCGGGTTTATACGAGCGACGGTCGGATAGGACGTCGTCAATCCCAACCCGGCAGATCCAAAACTCCACAAGAGTTTCGGCGCGACTTCCGGATTGGTGATATCGAGCACAAAGTAGGCGCTATAGAATGTCCTTGGAACTCCCCCGATCGTCACAGTCATTGGCGGAGCTCCGCCACCGGCGATACAGCTGCCGCAACTGCCACCCAGGCGGAATCCTCCGATTAAAATTGTTCCCCATCCGCCCGGATGATCGGCATCGGGCGTAAAGATTCTCGCCTCTGCGATCGTCGGTTTGAGATCGACATAATACACATGCGAATAATCGGTCCTGGCCAGCCATTGCAATTGCGGCAAGAGTTGATAGGGGACGAACGACCACTTTTCCGCTCCCAGGTTCTCACCGCTCGAATTATCGGTGGGGTTTTTCGTGAACCAGCCATGCTCAACCGTGGCAGGCGTCGCCGGATTATCCCCTTTGTGATAATACCCGCCGTTGAATGCGTGGAGCATGCCGTCATTGGCGCCGACATACACCATCTGGCGCCTCGTCCGGTACTTCTTATAAAAATCTGTGTAGGACGCATCTCCATACTGAAGGTCGTATCGTGCCTTGGGAGCCGCCACAACAGCAGGTGTCGAGTGGATCGGATCCCCTAACTTCCAAACCTGGTACGACCCGCTGCCGACTGGAACCTCGAGCATCCTCGTCCGCAATCCGGGAACTTCTCTACCCAGGATAAACTCGATCAGGTTCGTGGCATTAGACCCCCCGGCGCAGGTGTCACCCGCATAGCGAAGGTACTCGCGTAGCGCCGTGCAATTGGCCGTACTGAAGTCCATCTCCTCACCGATATCGACCAAGCCGTCGTTGTCCTGATCCACCCAGGTACGCACCTGGCGGGAACTCCAGTTCGTCAGCGCCAGCTCCTTTCCCGCTTCCCATATCGGCACAACCGATTTGAGATCGGCGGTAATGACCGGAGTGGTACTGTCAGCAACTCCATCCCCGTTGGCATCATTGAACTTATCAACCAATACCTTCTTATATGTTGGACTCAATGGGTTGTTGTCATAGCGGGTCGTGATGATCAGATCTTGTGTGTAATCCAGAACCGCATCCTGGACCGTGTCTTCACGGAAGTTTCCGAAGGTATCGATAAAGAGTCCTTGGGTATAGCCGATCCATTTCACATTCGCTCCACCTTGCCCCACATCGTTTGTGAAGAAGTAGGCTTGGTAGACACTGCCTTCTCCCGTAGCCGATGTGGCCAACACGGAAATGGATGTACCTGATGCGCTTTTCCTGAGAATCGAGGTGATGGCGGCCATCAACCGCTCTTGGAGATCATCAACATTCGACGACTCAAAATAGTTGTCCGGAATGCCGTCCGTCCCAGGCGCCCCGGTCGCATTAATGACCCTATCCCATTCCGTAACTAGATCCGGTATCCCATTGTTATTCGTATCCTCAAACCCTCCCAGCTGCGCTGTATGCATCAAAATTTCACGCCCGGAGATGTTCCCGAAGGCAAAGAATGTGTACACGGTCACATTTTGCAAACCGGGCAAACAATGGCCGGTGACGTTCAATACGGCAATGATTCCATCCGCTGTTCCGTTACAAGGCCGCAGATCATTCGTATGGGCCCAATAGGCCACATCGTCCAGATAATGGGCTCCATTACCCCCATAGAGTGCCCTGTGCTCACCGAGAAGAAAGGGAGCCGTGGTATCCGGATGCGAATTACAGACCGCATCAGTAGGCGGGGTAGGGCTGCTGATGTCCGCACCAGCACAATGGGTTCCGTGCTGACCATGCCCGTAATCCCGCAACCCCACAGGAATATTCAGGTCCTGCGTCGGAGCTCCATCCGTCACAAGAATAACGAAGGTCTTGCAACAGGCCACCTGGACTGAGGTGGACGCCCATGCGGGGGTATGGTTGCTGCCGAAGAAAAATGGATCGCGTCCACAAGCATTTGCGATATACCCTGCCGGGCAGACTTCTGGGGGTGTGAGAACAGAGATTTCTGACGCGCCGATTGAACCGACTCCGGCCCCTTGAAAACCCACGCCATTGGAAATGCCCCCCGCATACGCGATTGGATAGACATATGCGCCAGCCAGATAGGTAGAATTGATCTGGGCCACGTATCGCATGGTTTCATATATTGACTCTGCCAATGGCGTCCAGGTCGAAGGGAACGACTCCTGGACCGCATCCACCATCGCAGCCGTGTTGGTATCGAAGGTCTCTACACTTGTGCCGGAAAAATCGATGGATTGCCGAGACCCTACCCCTACCAACATACGAGCCCCGTCACCCGCCGGTTTGAATTCAAAGAGTCCGAACCGTGCCTGGGGTCCGATCTGTTGGATGACCCCGGTCGGCTCGGTGCTATATCCGATCTTGAGCTCATATTTTCTGAGACTATATGAATCCGTACAGTTGGCATCGAACGAATTACCGTCATCGACACAGAAATATGCGGCATCAGTCCCGATATAAATCGGATCGGGATTGCCCGTTCTATCGGCCAAGGGAATGCGTCCGACATACGTGTTCGCACCGACACCACCGTTGTATCCGACCAACACTTGTTCCGTATTGATTCCAGCTGCCTGAGCCCGAATTGTTTTTAATGCAGGCGTGCCATTCGTCGGGCAGGTCCCGTCCGCCGCGCGCGCGACGAAACAGTCGCCGCCGATCATCGATTTCTTCAGTGCATCAAATCGTCTAAAGGTCGCCCAATTCAAGAAATTGCCGTCCCACTCCGTATTCGAACAGGCCGTATTCAACGACGCCTTGGCCGTCGCCGGTTCAAAGCGCTTATCGGCACCGTTGTCGTAGGTATAACAGCGAAGCGGTTCAAAGTACCCTGAGTAATTCGTAGTATTCGTGAATGTGACGTCGCCCGGATCAGTGCAATCCCCATCATCATTGCGATCACACGCCATCCCACTCATGCTGCCTGAGTTATCGAGGACCAAGATAATGTTCGGGGCCACTTGATCGGCCACGAAAGGCGGCACGGCATAGTATTGGTCCATCGTCTGGGCATGTACCGCAAGAGGCGCTGTCACACAACTCACGAGCGCCAGCATGATGGTTCCACGAAGTGCAGTGATACGGCTACTCATGGCACCCTCCTCTTTCATCGCTCTCATTGCCTCATATCCTTTATGCCGTCTACTATTCAGGCAAGAACACAATCATCTGGTCGATTTTATCCGTCGTCCCTTTGAGGAGATGGTACTTCACCTCGAGATCCACCCGAATATCACGCTCAGACAACGGATCGTTATGGCGATCCAATATCACGACCTTAGGCACAAGGCTGAAGGTCTTCTGGTTGATCTGAATGGTCGTTTCATAGACACCGGTTATATTCCCCTCGTGATACGGAACGGCTCCCACAGGGGCGTTCTGTTCAGCGAATGCCGGGCTTATGCTGGAAACACTTGGCGTCAACAATACCAGCACAATGGCTGTGAGCACGGTGTGTTTCTGCCACTCCGAGAGCCATCTGTGCGCACGCAGACATGGCCTTCGACTTTCGCTATTGCTGTTCATGCTATTCATGTCACGCTCCATTGGGCGAGTCCCACACAATCGACTAGGCGTCAGTCCGTTTCTCACAACTTTCTTTTCCCTTCCAGTAACATTCGAACACGGCGATGACACGACTTGTCGCCCCCGTTGCCGCATTGGCCGCTGTACAGTCCACTCGATAGAAGAAACGTCTATCCTCTGCGGCGTCACCGCCTGCTTTCATTTTCATATAGAGATAGTCGATATCGCCGTTGATCAGATAATTGTTGACGGTAAAGGTGAGATTCGGAGAGCTACCCGCGCCCACTGCCACATCGGGGTTGTTCCTCAACGTACCGCTGATTTCCTGGCCAAGAAAGGTCTTGTTCAGTGCCGGGACCGGCCCCAATGGAGCGACAACCACGAGCGCATCTGCAGAAGCGAAATCGGAATCCTCCATCCCAAGATTGATGACGCGCACTGCGGTGCCCACGCAGGACTCCGCCGCGTGAGTCCCCTCTTCAACCAACCGCATCGCACCGGCCATCGAATTTTCCAATCCCGTCATGGTGAGGGCGGCGACCCCGAGCACTCCGGTCATCAGCGTGATCATCATGACCGTCAAGAGTGCAACTCCCCGTTCATCTGAGCCGACCTTGGGAAGGAGTGAATCTGTACGCTGATCGATCATGATGTTTACCTTTGGTTACGGAGTTCAACGGTCCTGGTGAGGATGCGCCGCCGGAATTGCGAATAGGCCAGCTGCTGTGCCGGCGTTGCATTGTCGCCAAGCGTAAACACCCCATTCGCATGGTTGTGGTCGCTGACGATGGGAATGGCGCTGTTATTAGCCATAACTTGATTACCTTCGCCCATACCCTGCTCCGTCCTCGTTTCTCGCGCCACGATGCTGATCTGGACCATTCGAATCGTAGCAGGGGTCATGAAAGTCCCGTATGGAGCTGGCGGAGGAGCTTGAAACCAATTCCTCTGTGTAATGAAATCCGCCTGGTTGAAGCCGTTCGAAAGATCGAGGTCGTCCAGTTGTCCATCCGACATCCCTGAATTGACCCTTGGATCACATCCGTCGCAGGCATAGGCCAATTGAAGATCTTCTACTCCATCCAGAATTGGCACGCAGGGATGCGGGAGTAATGGGTTGGGATTCGGGTTATTGCAGTTCGGTGGCTGACCCGGGAGTGGAATTCCAGGCGCTACACCACGCACCAGACAAGGCGCATTCCCCTGGCAGAGGTTGAGTCCGTCCGGAGGCGGTATGATCTGATAGGTGATGCACTGCAGCAGATACACTTGCGCACCGTTGCCGAACTGAGCCCCTGATATGGCAGGATTCACGTTAATCTGAGTAGGAGTCGTGCCCACTATCCTCGACCCAGCGACACCGTTAATAGACACCGACATATTTAGGAGGGTCGGAAGGCCACCAGGAATGGCATTTCCCATCGCCGCCGTCGCACCGGCAGGCAGTGGAATACTGGCAATAGACACACCTGGACCAGCTCCGCCGATTAGACCGGGCCCTCCTGCAGCCACCTGCCAGAGCGGACCGACTGCCGCAATCGAATTGGTCATGGGCACAACCAGGGAAACACTATCCGGCCCGACATTGGGCAAAATTGAGTTGGTCGGGACAATTGCGGCTGGGGTTTGGTTGACATGACAGTTCCCCACCGGTCCACCTTGTATCTCCCTCATACCGAATCCGGCGAGCTTGATATCAGCAGCGAGCATATCCAATGCGGTTCTCGCCGTAGACTGCGTACTACCCACCTGACTGCTTGCCTGTGTCGTCTTTTGACTGATGGTCAATGCACCAAATCCTGCAGCGATAATTGCCGTCGACATGGCTGCCGCCACCATCATTTCCGTGAGAGTAAATCCCATCTCATCATCACGCCAAACACCCTGTGACTTGCTCATGGGCTCCACTCGCGATACAGGCTTTCTTGTCTGTTTCATCATCATCGCCCCTTAGTTGTTACTCGGGCTCGATCTGTGTTCGAAATGTGATCGTTCTAGGTCGTTGACTGGCCCCACGCTCGTTCCATGTCAATTGTACCGCCACGTTCATTGCGCTGGACTTATCGGATGTTGGAAGGACCGGAGTCACTTGGACGGTCCCTTGCACATTGACCATATTCGTCGCATTCACCAAAGTCCCCCACTGCACACAATCACCCTGAATAGCCCTTATGATCGCCTGCCTAATTGCGAGCTTGGGATTATCATTGAAATTTGTCCCACCGAAACGAGGAATTGTGACGGGAAACGGGGCAGGTATCCCTCCTGCCCCGCAATTCCCGGCGCCAACGGTTTGAAGATTATTGTAGGCCCACGCGTATTTGCGGTTGTTCTGGATTCGTTCCATCATATCCGATGCGACATTCGTCATAATGGATAAGTCATTGGCGTCCACATTTTTAGTAAATGATATGCCCTGCATCGCCGCCATCCCTATCACCCCCACACCCAGGATCGCAGCTGAAACCATCATTTCAATGAGGGTGAAACCCTTGTCATTTTGTTTCTTCATGGTGCTGCTCCGTTCCAAACTCCGCATGATCGATCAGGCCATCCAGTTACGTGGCATTGCGTACGCAGGGAGTAATCTGCTCCTTGCACCATGTCACCTTTCCCGAAGGGGCGAGCGAAATCGTATAAATCAGGCTTGGGACACGGACGCTCTGCAGCTGAATCGTCTGGGTTGCCAGAGGCAGCGTGCTCAGACCTCGCGGAGTAAAACCGATTGGAGTGGCCGGCAATGGAAGAACAAAATTGACATTCAGTGGCAATCTTTCCATGCCGAAGGGAGGAGTGAATGTCACCTGACTTTCAGATCCCAGAACATTCGCCGGCGCTGCCACAATCATGGCATTGCGACTAATGGCTGCCGAGCGCGCAAAGAGTAGCCGGTTATAGAGACTGCTTGTCGCTTGATTGAGTTCATGCCGGGCATACATTGCGGTGAAACTTGGGGCGGCAAGTCCTGCTGCAATTCCTATAATGGCAGTAACAATCATGATCTCAACCAACGTAAATCCACGCTGATTGGTATGAGATCGACTGCCTGTCCGTCGTTGATACAACATGGCGACCCCTTATCGAGCAAGGGGCATGCCGCTAGACATAGAGCAACGACATAACACAACCCGTTGAAAATACTTTGATACTTAATTGTGAAGGCAGAGGGATGCGCCTCTTTTCGTGCGACCCGACGACAATTTTCGGCGCAAGGATAAGAGGACGATTTTTGCTCCAAGCTCTAAGAGCAGGGAAAGCACAAGCCGATTTAGCCTACTTTTCTCCTACTGATCGAGGGCCTATTGTGGCATTCCCGGATGACAAGATGCCGTGGCAGGTCGTGATTTATCAGGCTCTCGTGAAGACTATCGGCTAACTGCAATTATTACTGGAGGGGTTCTGAAGAGTCTTTGAGCAGATGTTCACCTTCACTTGCTTGCCACAGCCCGAACTTGCCGGTAGGTTGTTACGCCCTTGAGGACCTTCCGAATTCCGTCCTGCACCAACGTCATCATGCCCTCTTGTGTAGCTTGTCGTAGCATGGTTGCCGTCTGGGACCGAGACTGCACCAGTCGTTTCAACTCATCCGAGGCAAGCAAGAGCTCATGAATCGCTACCCGTCCCTTGAAGCCGGTTCGATTGCACAAGTCGCAGCCCCGCCCCCGATAGAGCTGAAGATCGGAACAGACAATCCCGAGTTTCCCCCATTCCTCCGTCCCATACCCGCCAACAAGCTCATCATACTCCTGTCGTGACGGCTGATAGGCTTCTTTGCAAGCGGTGCATATTGTTTTGCACAACCGTTGTGCCAGTATCCCAAGCATCGCGTCGGCGAAATTGAACGAGTCACATCCCATGTCCAGTAACCGCGTAATCGTCTCCACCGCACTATTCGTGTGCAGCGTACTCAACACCAGGTGGCCCGTGAGAGATGCCTCAATCGCGATATCCGCTGTTTCCTTATCGCGCATCTCTCCGATCATGATGACATCGGGGTCAGCCCGAAGAAGTGCCCTCATGGCAGCGGCAAAGGTAAAACCGATCTTGGGATGCACTTGGACCTGCCGCAACCCTTCCTGCGTAATTTCGACCGGATCTTCCGCCGTCCAAATTTTGCGTGCATCCGTATTGATGTATTTCAGCACTGCATGCAGTGTGGTCGTTTTACCCGACCCTGTCGGTCCCACGCAGAGAATGATCCCATAGGGCCGTTCGGAAAGATCCTTCACGGCGTGCAAAACGCCGGCGGGGAAATCCATTTCCTCCAACGGCATTGTTTCCTTCATAGAAAGAAGGCGCAGAACGACATCTTCGTTATTTCCCGATGTCGGCAGCGTCGCCACCCGTAACTCGATGTCGTGACTGCGGGTCACAGTGAAACGAATTTTCCCATCCTGAGGTTTTCGACTTTCCGCGATATCAAGATTTGCCATGATTTTGATCCGCGACACGATGGCTCGCCGATACGTTGATGGAATTCGCATAGTGGTGAAACAGGTCCCGTCAACCCGGAATCGTATAGACACGTCCTTCCGGTCTGCATGCGGCTCCACATGAATATCCGAGGCACCCAGGCGATGCGCCTCGGTAATGATTTGATTGACCAGCCGAATAATAACGGAATCGTTCTCATAGCCATGGACACTTTCCGATTGGCTTGCCGGTTCAGACTCTGCCTCGATGGCCAACTCCCCAAGAGTGTCAGCAAGCGATCTACGGCTAGGCCGGCTTGTTGCAGATACAATCAGGCGTTCGATGTCACGTCTGAGCCCGACGGAAAAGGTGATAGTCATCCCTGGAAAAGCTCGTTGAATGTCGAGGGCCCGTTCATAATCTTGTGGGTCGTTCGCCGCGATGTGCATAACCACACCGTGACGCTGTAACGGAATCCAGGCATGCTCTTTCAGATAGTCACGGCTGAGATTCTTCATCAGACCAGCTTCAACGACCGTGTGTTCATCAAGGGGCAGGAACGGACAGTGATAATACCGGCTGAGTGCCGCCCCAAGTTCTTCCTCCGACACGTGGTAGCGGCTGAGCAACAGCGCTTCCAACTCGATCTCCTGGCTCACGACTACTTCAATAGCGTCGTCGAGTTTTGCCTGACTCATGAGGGTGCGATAGACGACATAGTCTCTGAGGCTACGAGCCCATGTGCGTTTGAACTGGGGTGACTGACAAGCTTTTCCGGGATGAGCCATCGCACCGATGTGTGACGGCCTGTCCAGTGAGATGGCCGGCTCAATCATGATGTGGTCACTATTTAATGACATTGTGCGTGTCCTCAATACTGAGCAACCCAGGCACCAGGCGCGCGATAGACCAGTGGAATCCCTCGATACAACCCCTGAGAAAGATCGTGGTCATACCACACTTCGAGCGTCCCACCAGCGCTTGAGAGAATCGTTCCTCCCGTCATGACCGCCCCATAGACTCTTGCGCTTCCGGCTACAGTAATGTTTCCAGCAGCAGAGAGCACGCCATTGAAATGCATATGCGAGAGTTGAACGGGCGTGCGGACTTGATCGGCGGCATGATCCGTATCCGGAGGACTCAGCACAGAGATTGACTGCCCCGATCCGATTGGAGCAACCACAACATGGCCTTGCATGACCAGATGACCTTCCCAATAAGCCGTGTGAAGCCTGAGCGTTCCGAGATTGTCCTCACGGGGCGCGGTTTGATCCAGCGTATCGATGAAAATCAGACCCCGATGATTTCCAGGGATTTTCGACTGAAATACCGCATCAGGAGTAATCCCGTGACCAGGGTTCACCACACCGTCCTGGTGTAAGAAACCATCTTGATCAATGGCAAAGTAGCGGCCATGCCGTTGCGCGATTCTCTTGGTAGCTTCATAGTGCCATCGATCGAACTGCATGCCAGGCGTCGGAATCTGTTGCGGATGAATGTTCTGCGTAAGCGCCGGCTGCGCTCCGGTGGGCAACTGTGTCATGCGCACATCCCCGCCGACCCAGGCATCCATCCACCGATCTTCTCGATGAAACATCTCGTCGTATCCCAGACCGGTTATCGGCACAAGCCGGCTTTGCGCCGGAAGTTCTTCAGCTCGACCGACGACAAAATCTCCGCCCACCTTGAGATCGCCCCAGTGCACACTGACCAACGCCTCATTTCCACGCTGAAAAATACCGAGACTCTGGCTCACTTGGACGGCAGCACGAAGAGGCGGCAGGTCAACAGTGCCCAACTGCATCAATACCGATTGCTGAAAAGACGGATTCGTGTGCGTCGCGACCCGTACATCGACCGTGCATAATAACCCCGGCGTCGACGGAGCGTAGACCTTGAGTGCTTCGATCCTTCCCAGGTGGCGCAGAGCATAAAACATCCCCATCCGAGGATCGTTCAATACTTGATTATCTGAGACTGCCCCTGTCTCCACGAGGACATCCGGCTGGCCCATGGTTCCAACAAATTGTGAACGGCCGGCTTGATCAAAGAATGAAAGGATCCCTTCAGCATCATAATTCCTTTTTGCCAAGGCTGTAGAGAAGGCTGAGCCCGCCGACTTCGCCTGTGGACTATGAAACCATGACACGACCACTTCACCAGCCGCATCAGCCAACTGTTGCGCAATCACAGCCTCTCGCCCTACATTGGAGCTGACGGCCTCCTGCCCGGCGAGATTCAAGATGGTGGATCCCAGCAAAGACAGAATCAGCACAAGCACCATCGCCCCGATGAGTGCGATTCCCCGCTGGGTATTCGTTTCTCGGATGCAGACCATGCCTGCCTCCCTACGACCGAAGACTGACCTCTCGTACAACATGATGCGTGGAGCGGCTTGATTCGATCTCAACCACTACGCGCTTCACCTGTGACGGTTCAGACGTGGCACGGCCACGATCGTCTCGATACGCGAATCGGATATTTTCCAGTCCCCCAACGAGAGTACCGGCCCCTCCATCCACCATACGCATCAACCGTAACAATCCCCGTTCATCAGGTTTGGTGTAGTACGCAACATGGTTTCTTACCTCGACTGATGCTCCTGTTGGGAACGCTGATTGAACCGGCTCAGATAGTGTAAGGAGAGTACGTTGTCCTGCACGCGCGAGTCGATGCAGTTCACACATACGCCGCCCACAGATGGCAACCACCTTGCCTTCCCCCCATCCACTGCCGTCTTGCACGGAAACAACCGATTGCCCCTGTACAACGTCGCCGGTGGTCGTCGTCCGTTGCGCATTAATATTCGCTCGAAATTGAAATTCGTCCGGACTCGCGATGACGATTGATTCAGCCGTCGCAAGACGCGCTTCCTGCTCAAGAACTGCCAGTCCTAATCGAAGGTCCTGTTGATACGCCAGGTCGCGCTGCTGCTTGGCAACATGCTGGCGCACGATATTGAAGGTCTCCAGTGCCGTCGCAAGTACAATGACTCCTGCCGCCAGGCCGATCAGCAATTCAGCGAGGCAGACACCGTTCATACCGGAAAGAGCTGACATCCTCTCCACACGGTTTACCCGTGATACGCTCGCGTGTAGTTGGCTCATCGTTGCCCCACAAATGCGGGATTAGCGCGCAGTGTTGCCACCATTACTTCTTTGGGGCTGCCCTGACCAGCATAGGAGGACACCGCTCGGATGGCTACCATGCCAACCGACCCTAGCGGCCCGGGGCGATCGGCCTCAACACTCCACACCACTGTGATTCCGTTGCGCTCCAGCATGGCAGTGTAGATTCCATCGTCTGCCATGGCGTCGGGGTTCTGCCCATCATCCTTCATCATGGTCTCAGGAATACCATCTTCATCGAGATCGTCTTCAAGGAGATAGGGCCACCGGACAGACTGCTTGACCTCTAAACGAGCCTGCGCCAACTCCAGCGCCCTGCTATCCAGTGCTCCTTGGCGACTATACCCGGAGGAGATCTGCACGGCTCCGATCGCTCCGATGAACGCAATCCCGGAAATCACCATCGCGATCATCACTTCAATAAGGCTGAATCCTTCGTCCTGTGCATGTCCTCTCATAAAATCGACACCCTCCCGGTAATGCCGACGGTTACCGTTTGAGTCTGCCCTTCTTTATTGCGGAGGTGAATCGTGGTCGCCGTAGCAGATCGTCCACTGGGATGAAACAGAATCTCTGGACCTGTGCTTGGTTCCTCGATAGCTACCCCTTTATCTGCATAGTGATACACATGATGAGGTGTCGCCTCCGAACCATTGACAACCTGCGCGACAAGCGCCTGCTGCTCAAGGTCGAACGTAATGCGAACCCGATCACGGTGTGTGATAGCAAGCTGTCTCGCAAGGCGAAGTTCAGACGCGATCTCCTCTGTCACGCTACGGATTTGCACGCTCGAATTGAGGGTCAGCAAGTTAGGAATCGCCAGAGCCGAGATGATGCCACTGACCGTAAGCACCACCATGAGCTCCATGAACGTGTGGCCTTCCTGTTTCATATACGCCTCTCTCACGTTTCCGGTTTCAGTTGAGTTCCTTGAGAAGCGATTGCATCTCAAGAGTCATGCCGCTCTTTGAGTGCGCTGTTGTGGATAGAGCGACCTGATGATGGCGATCGGGAAAGAGAGTTGAAGTTGTTGAATCAACGAGGCGAATTGAATGAATCACAAGCGCTGCCACCCGGGTGGAGCGCTTGTGAGCGGGAAAAATTCGGGTGCCGGCGCTGTGCCTCAAGAGATACAGTGCTTGATGAAGAGATACAGCGGATGAGGCACGGAGACCATAGGAGCGTGGGCTGGAAGAAGGACGATTACCCGGCCAGCAAGCCTAGGTACCAATCGAGGAGGGATTGCCCGAAGAATAACGAGACGACTGCGCCACAGACAAGAAACGGACCGAAGGGGATGTAATCCTCTCGCTTGATCACGTGCGCAGCAATCAGAGTCACCCCGACAAGCGAACCCAAAAGCGAACCAACCATGATCGTCATCAAGGCCGGTTTCCAGCCGAGAAACGCGCCGATCATCGCAAGCAGTTTGATATCGCCTCCACCCATCCCCTCTTTCCCGAACAGATAGGGACTCACCCAAGCAAGAAACCACAGGATTCCGCCCCCGACGCACAATCCGATCATACCATTGACCAAACCAAGCGGCAGAATGGTGGCGGCGCTGAGAAGCCCCACAGCGATGCCGGGGAACGTGATCGTATTGGGAATGATTTTGTGGGAGAGATCCGTTCCTGCCACGACCAACAGAGCCGAATAGAGCAGACCATAGACAGCGGTGGACCAGTCGGGCCCGAAAAACCACAGGAGCCCAACATAGCCTAGCGCATTGAGCGCCTCTACGACCGGATAACGGATGGGGATGCGCACCTGACAATTCCGGCAGCGCCCCAGCAGGATCAGATAGCTCACAATGGGAATGTTGTCATACCACGCAATCGAATGAGAGCAGGAGGGACAATGGGATCCGGGCCATGCAATCGATTCGCGTCGGGGCAGCCTGTAAATACAGACATTGAGAAAACTGCCGATGAGGGCGCCAAACAGTACAGCAATTAGATAGATTGACAACATGATCTGGCACTCAATTGCACATGGAGGATAGACGTTCCCGTCATAATCATTAATTTTGTGACAGGCTGTTTACTGATGCAGAAACCCTGTGGAGTCGAAGATCCACCATTTACTTTCACCAGTGATCATTTCTATAATTCCCTCGCGATTTGTCCATATACGGCAGGTCGATTACAACCGACTCCCAGTATACCTGAATGGGCTGTTAGTCAAAGGAGAACTGATCAACATGGCAAAAGCAGTTGGGAAGCCACGGGCTCGGAAATCTCTGGCCGACCTTGAGCCTCCCCCGCGCGCAAAGCGTCCGGAATCATTGACGTCCCGAGAGCAGGAAATTCTAGAATTGATTTGGGCCGGCTTTAAGAATAAGGAAATCGGCCAGCGGTTAAAAATCAGCGTCAAAACCGTCGAAGCCCACCGGGCGAACATGATGAAGAAGATGCGGGTGTCCAATACGGCTCAGCTGCTGAAGACCGCCATTCAGGGCAACATGCTCAAGATCCGCTAAGGTTTGGTTGAGAAGCCTCGCTGGCGGGCTGCTTCGAACAGCAGCACCGCCGCAGAAGCCGACACGTTCAGTGATTGGACGTGGCCCCGCATGGGAATACGAATGCGTTCGTCACAGTGTTGCAGCAGCCCCGGCCTGATTCCTGTTCCTTCACCCCCGAACACCAGTCCGACCGGCCCGCGCAGATCAACATCCGTGTAGAGTTTGCTCGCAGCCGGTTCTACCCCATAGACCCACACACCCACAGCCTTCAATGACTCGATCAGCCGGCTCGTGTTCGTCACCCGCGCCACAGGCATATGGTCGATCGCGCCGGCGGAAACCTTTGCGACGACCGACGTCAGTCCGGCCGCTCTCCGCTCCGGAATAAAGACGCCATGGACACCGGCACCCTCGGCGGTTCGGATCACCGCGCCAAGATTATGGGGATCCTCCACCCCATCGAGGATCACCAGCAACGGTGGTTCATTGCGTTCGGCCGCGCGCGCTAGAATCGATTCTTCCGTCTGATAGGCTTTTGCTGCGGCAAAAGCCACAATGCCCTGATGCCTGCCGTCTGGTACCAGCCGATCGAGCGAAGCCGACGGTTGGACATGGACGGGAACATGGAGGGATCGCGCTAACTGAACCAAGTCTGCAAACTGTTTGTCGGTCCTGATGACAAGGAGACGCTGCAGCGGCCGGCTCCCGGCCTTGAGGGCCTCGCGCACCGCATGGAGCCCATAAAGAATCTCTTGCTCGTCAGCGCTTCCACCGGCTGGTGCCATCGGGTTTGTCCTCGATGATGATGCCCAGTGATTTAAGCTCGGATCTGATTTCGTCGGCACGTTTGAAATCTTTTCGCTTCTTGGCCCCGATGCGTTCGGCCAGTTTGGCTTCGACCTGTTCCTCTGTCATTTGCTTTTCGGCCGTCACTGTCGCTGAAGGAGCCGTAACACTAAGGGATGCAGACCCTGCTTTAAGGCGGACATCGAATTTCCATCGGTTTAATTGAAACAGTCCTAACACATCACCGATCATGCGAAATGCTTGTCTGGCACTTTCCCGTGCCTCAGTCGAGAGGCCCAGGCTCAGCAGTTTATTGACATCTGTCTTCAGGCCCTGAATCGCTGCAAGCGCCCCCGGCGTGTTGAAATCATCATCCATGGCTGCCTGAAAGGCCGACTTACACTTCTCGATTGCCCCATCAAGGTCCCTGTCTGCTATGGACTCTTTCTCTGGTTCGGCTAGTCGATTGACCAGAAGATCGTAGAACCCGTTCAAAGCATTCTTGGCTTCATTCAGCGCCTGGTCGGAAAAATCCAGCGGCCCGTGGTAATGGGTGGAGAGGAGAAAGTATCGAAGAATTTCTCCCATGACGTCTTCTGGCCATTCCGACTTCTCAAAAATCTCTCGAATCGTAAAGAAGTTCCCCAGCGATTTGGACATCTTCTCTTTATTGATCTGCACAAAGCCGTTGTGAATCCAGTAGCGAGCGAATTCTTTTCCTGTGGCGCCGCAGGACTGCGCGATCTCGTTCTCGTGATGGGGGAAGATCAGATCCATCCCTCCGCCATGGATGTCGAATGTTTCGCCGAGATGTTTCATCGACATCGCAGAACATTCGATGTGCCAGCCGGGACGTCCCTGCCCCCACGGACTCGGCCATGCAGGCTCGCCCGGCTTGGCGCTTTTCCAGAGCGCAAAATCCATCGGGCCGCGCTTTCGTTCGTCGACATCCACGCGCGCTCCGGCCTGCAGATCATCCAGCCGACGTTTGGAGAGTCGGCCGTAGTCAGCATACTTCGGGACTTCAAAGTAGACGTCCCCGTCCATTTGATACGCGAGGCCTTTGTCGATCAAGGTTTCGGTCAACCGCACAATTTCGGCCATATGCTCGGTGGCTTTGGGTTCGATTGTAGCGGGTCGTACGCCCAGCCGTCCCATATCATCAGAATAGGCTTGAATGAACGTGGCCGTAATCTGCTCGCAACTTACCCCTTGTTCATTCGCCCGTTTGATAATCTTATCGTCAACGTCGGTGAAGTTCTTCACAAACTCGACTCGATACCCGACGCGTTCGAGATACCGGCGAATCACATCGAATACCAGCGCGCTTCTGGCATGGCCGATATGACAATAGTCGTAGACCGTGACCCCGCAGACATACATCCGCACGGTGTCCGGCACCAACGGTTCAAACGGTTCCTTCTTGCCGGTGAGGGTGTTGTAAATTCTAAGCATCGAAGAGGCCACTATTGAGGAGTGGGACTGCGTTTCGGCCAATGCGACCAGAGAAAATATCCCAGAGCGATCGCCAAGAACAGTCCGATGACTATATCGAATTGATGGAAGTAATCACGGAGATGCTCCCACTCTTCTCCCATCTTCACGCCGATATAGGCCAACAGATAGCACCAGGGCAAGGCGCCGATGAAGGTGAGGAGCACAAACCGCGGGAAATTCATCCGCGCGATTCCAGCCGGCAAGGAGATGAAGGTCCGCACCACCGGCAACATCCGGCCGAAGAACACCGCGGCTTCGCCGTACTTAAGAAACCACCGATCGGCAATAGCGAGGTCATGATGCGACACCAGAACATAGGGCCCATAGCGTTCGACGAGCGGCCGCCCACCCCACACCCCCGCATAGTACGCGACGATCGACCCGATCACGTTGCCGACCGCGCCGGCCAGCGTCACTCCCAGCATGGTGAACTGCCCGGTCGTCACGAGATACCCGGAGAATGGCATGATGATCTCGCTCGGCAAGGGAATACAGGCGCTTTCGACCGCCATGGTAAACACAATGCCGCCATAGCCGAACTTGGAAATGCAGGCAATGACGAATCGGCTGAGTTCACTGATGATACTTTCAATAAATCCACCGATCACAGATTCAGCTCCTGCGTGTGACAGATGATCGTTGAGGAGAAATCAACCGACGGGAGCCCTGTGTGACGATCGGTTCCCACGCGCGAAAGCGATCGAGCACGCCATGGTGGGTGCTGTCGAGACGGATGGGCGTGATGGAGACCAGGCCCTCTTCGATTGCCTCATGGTCAGCATCCTTGCTGCGACTCCACGAAATGCGCTTCCCGGCGATCCAATAGTATTTGCGTCCGTGGGGGTCGAGCTTTTCGATAATCGGATTGTCAAAACGGCGGCGGCTGAGGCAGGTCACACGCGTGCCCGTGATCGCCCGTCGTGGCCGATCCGGGATGTTGACGTTCAGCAGCGTTTCCTCCGGCAAACCCTGGGCGAGTACCAGCCGGACCACCCGTGCAGCATAGGTCGCGCCGACGGCAAAGCGAAAATCCTCTCCGCCCTCCTGGGAGACGGCCACTGACGGTACACCCAGGATCGTCCCTTCCATCGCTGCTGAGACGGTTCCAGAATACATGACATCGTCTCCAAGATTGACGCCCTTGTTGATGCCGGACACCACAATGGATGGAGCTTTCGGCATGATTTTAAGCAGCGCCAAATTGACACAATCCACCGGCGTCCCATTCACCGAGAAGGTGCGCGGCGCAAGACGATGGACCCGCAATGGTTTGTGTAATGTCACCGCATGCGCCACCGCCGTACGCTCTCGGTCCGGCGCCACTACCCACACTTCGCCGATGGCAGAAAGCGCCTTGGCCAGGGCCTGGATGCCCGGCGACTGAATGCCGTCATCGTTGGTGACGAGAATGCGCATCACTCACTCGCAACAAAAAAAGCTGCGCGAGGCAGCTCGTTGGTTCAAGGCTAACGTCGGGGCCAAGCCTTCGACTTATTTTCTTCGTCTCGGTGCTCAGCACTCGATACATTATTGGTCGGGGCGGCGGGATTTGAACCCACGACCACTCGCACCCCAAGCGAGTACGCTACCGGGCTGCGCTACGCCCCGACTCGGTTCTGATTTCACAACTCGCGGTATTGTCTCTTGCAGAGCCTTAGAAAGGCAATGGGGGGAACCCTGCCTTCTCACCGCACATGCGTGTCGATAATTTTCAAAATGGCCTGGAGATCGCCCCTCAGTTTCTTCGCCATCTCCTTCGGACGCAACGGCCGGGAAGACGCCCGTCCACGCCTTACCCAATATCGCTTCACACCTTCCAGCGTATGCCCTTCGTCATAGAGCATGCGCTTGATCTCCAATGCCGTTTCGATATCCCGCTGCACATAGAGACGCTGGTTGCCTCGGCTTTTCTTGGGTTTCAGAAAGCTGAACTGTGATTCCCAGAAACGAAGCACATAGGCAGGAAGTTCGGTCAGCTGGCTGACTTCCCCGATTTTATAGAAAACCTTGCTACCCAGCCTGGGTGCAACTCCCATGACCGGTCCTCATAGTACAGTCGATGACGTGGGTACAGCAGCCTGTTAAGAATTGACGTATTTCTTGAAAACCTGGCTTGGTCGAAACGTCACAACGCGACGGGGCGTAATGCCGATTTCCTCTCCGGTCCGAGGATTGCGGCCCTTACGGGCGCCCTTGCTCCGTACGACAAAATTCCCGAATCCCGCAATCTTGACCGACTCTCCCTTTTGCAAGACGGACTTCAACATATTGAGTACCAGTTCGACAATATCGGCGGCTTCATTTTTTGAAATGCCGACCTGCTTGAAAATTTCGTTCGCGATATCGGCCTTCCTCATGCGATCCCCCCTACACGCTCATCGGCCAGTATGGCGCCCATCTCAAGTTCCTCTATCTTATTGCAACGAGTTCTGCTTAAGTTACGTGAGGTTACGAATCCTGTCAAGAATAAATTGGGCCAACCATCATCACATGCAGCTATTTGTTTGTGAGCAATTTGTATTCGATACTGTCTGCAAGAGCCTGCCAGGTGGCCTCGATGATGTTCTCTGAGACCCCGACCGTTCCCCACTTATCTTTGTGATCTCCCGATTCGATTAGAACACGGACTTTGGATTCAGTGCCTTTATTCGCTGCCAACACACGTACTTTATAGTCGAGGAGTTTGACTTCCTTAAGCTGCGGATAGAATTGCTCCAAAGACTTGCGCAGAGCATGATCCAGCGCATTGACCGGCCCGGCACCTACGGCAGCCGTATGTTCAACCGCGTTGCCGACCTTAACCATCACCGTCGCTTCCGATAGCGGGGCGCCGTTATCCTGTTTCTTTTCGACGATGACGCGGAAACCCAGGAGTTGAAAGGCGGGAGTATGGCTCCCCATGGCTTTCCGCATGAGCAACTCGAACGATCCTTCCGCTCCTTCAAACTGATACCCCTGACTCTCACGCTCTTTGAGGGTTTCGATAAGCTCAGACACCTTGGAATGGTCTTTTGACAACTTGATGCCGAAGGCCTCGATCTTGTCCAAGAGGCCGCTGCGCCCGGCGTAATCGGACACCAACACACGCTGCCGATTGCCGACCTTCACCGGATCAACATGTTCGTAAGTCGCCGGGTTCTTCAGCACAGCATGGATGTGTACCCCGCCCTTGTGCGCGAAGGCTGAATCGCCGACGTAGGGCTGATGCTTATTGGGCATGAGATTGGCGATCTCGGTCACAAATCCTGACACCTCTTTCAAATGGCTTAAGCGATCCGTCAACGCCGGCCGCTTCATTTTCAGCTCCAAATTGGGAACGATCGAGCAGAGATTGGCATTCCCGCACCGTTCCCCGATGCCGTTGATCGTCCCCTGCACCTGCACAATGCCCGTCTCGATTGCCACCAATGAGTTCGCCACCGCCATGTCACAATCGTTATGGGCATGGATCCCCAACGGCACCCGGCACTCACGCTGTACGATCTCACAGATGGTACGGATCTCCCAGGGCATCGTGCCGCCGTTGGTATCGCAGAGAATCACCCGTTCCGCCCCGGCGTCCACCGCTTTGCGAATGGTGTTGAGCGCATAGTCCGGATTTGTCTTGTACCCGTCGAAAAAATGTTCGGCGTCGTAAAACACCCGACGGCCCTTGCTGCGCAGGTAGGCGACGGAATCTCCAATCAATTCAAGATTGGTGGCCAATGAAATGCCCAGCGCATCGGTAACGTGTAAGGACCACGTCTTCCCGAACAGTGTGATCGTCTTCGTATCGGCGGCAAGGAGCGCCTGAAGATTGGGGTCCTTGCCGACGGAATGGCTGGCTTTTCTCGTCGACCCGAACGCAATGACGGTGGCATGCTTCAGTGGAATGGTTTTGATGATCCGGAAAAATTCGATGTCTTTGGGATTCGCGCCGGGCCAGCCGCCTTCGATGAAATGGACGCCCAATTCATCCAGCTTCTGCGCAACGCGAACCTTGTCCTCCACTGAAAAACTGACATCCTCGGCCTGCGCGCCATCGCGCAATGTCGTATCGTAGATCTCCAATGATGCCGCCCGACCGGCTGACAGGCTCGGCTGAGGGGACGGATGGGGCGTATCAGCGGCGCGAGGAGCGCGAGATGGTGCGGGTTTTCGAGCCATGGGAAGAGAGGGTACCAGGTGAACCGTTAATCTGTCGAGACTCACTTCACGCGCGTATCGACTTCAGATGCCAAGCATCCTACGTCTGATCGAGGCCGAATGCCGAATGCAGGGAGCGCATGGCCAGTTCCAGGTATTTTTCGTCGATCACGCAGGAAATCTTGATCTCTGAGGTACTGATCATCATGATATTGACGCCCTCGCGTGCGAGCACCTCGAACATTTTTGCCGCGACTCCCGAGTGAGACCGCATCCCCACTCCGATGAGCGAGACCTTCGCAATCGCTTCGGTCACCGACACCGACTTGGCGTCGATGTCCTTCGCCACGGATTGAATGATCGGCACGGCTTTCTTGAGATCCGCCCTGGGCACCGTGAACGACAGATCCGTCATGGCCGCCTGGCTGACATTCTGAATGATCATGTCGACATTGATATGGGCCTCCGCCACAGTCCCGAAAATCCGCGCGGCGACACCCGGTTTATCCGGCACGCCGACGATCGTAATCTTCGCCTGATTCCGATCCCCGGTCACTCCGGCGACCGCCGCCGCTTCCATATCTGCGTCTTCCTTCGTCACGAGAGTCCCCTTTCCTTCCTTGAAGCTCGAATTCACTTCCACCGGCACACTGAACTTGGCTGCGAACTCGACCGATCTGGTCTGCAGCACTTTGGCCCCCAGACTGGCCATTTCGAGCATCTCTTCGTACGAAATTTTATCGATCCGTCTCGCTGCCGGTACGATATTGGGGTCCGCCGTGTAGACGCCATCAACGTCGGTAAAGATAATGCAGCGGTCAGCTTTCAACGCCGCGGACAGCGCAACCGCGGACAGATCTGACCCTCCGCGACCGAGGGTCGTCACATCAGACTGTTCGTTGATCCCTTGGAACCCTGCCACCACAGGGATCACTCCCTCATCCAGGGCCTCGCGAATCCGATCCGCCGTCACCCGA
>JABMDE010000100.1 GCA_015904055.1 Nitrospira sp.
GCGAGATGTGACGCCAGGGAGAATCGTAGGAGGAATGTCCGACAATCATACCAGCCTGATCCTCCCCGTCAGCAGTTCCTGCATCATGCCCTGCTTGAGCTGGCGGGCTTTGGCGAGCTTGGCTTCCAGCGCGGCGATCTCGGCGTCCATATCGGAGAGGATGGCGGCAATGGCGGTTTGTTCGGGTAGCCGTGGAACTATGCATTCGAGTGTCAGCAACTTTGAAACAGATAGCCCCGGCTGCGCAGACGACTCCGAGTATTGATTCAGATTCATCCTAGCCAGAACACGTGATAGCCAATGAATGTCGGTTTCTTTCTGTGGAGTGACAACGATCGCATGCTCAGAGGCAAAAAACCGTCCAGCAACACTCAAGACGTTCCCACACAGTGCGCCCTGCCGACCGATGAGAGCGTAACTTCCATCGTGGGTGTATTGCTTCGAAAACCCCCGCAGTCCGTTACCGCCATAACATGGAAATTCTGAGAATTCGTCAATGTCCGTGCTCGTCACTCCCTGACCACTTTTCATATAGCAAACTTCCTCCAACCGCCTCACCTCCCACTCCCCACTGAAGCCCGGCAGGCGCTTCTTACCGGTGAGCAGTTCCTGCATGGCGCCTTGTTTGAGCTGGCGCTTCTTGGCGAGGAGTTGCTCCTGAGATTCGATGAGGGCATCCGCATCACTCAACGCCTCGGCGATGGTTTCTTGCTCGGCTTTGGTGGGAGGGAGGGGAATCGGGTACGACTTTAATTTCTGGCCGTTGATGTTTGCCTGACCAACAGCGACGCTCAAAACCTTCGCGCTATACTTTCTTGAGAACTCAGCATTGAGTACGTAATTCAGAAACTTGGAGTCCAATAACTCTTTATCTGCCTTGATCCTGATCAAATATCCAGCAAAGACGGCTGGGCGCTCGCCTTTGTAGAGTGCTGTCTTTCCTACGAGATCAATCGTGTTGGTTCGATTGAACAGAACGTCCCCCGGAATCAGCGAGTACCGATTTATCTCGGATTCATCATCCGTAAATACAAGATCGATCCAATCAATCTTTCCACCTTGCAGGTTCCCCATCCGAAGGACAGGCGTATGACCATTTGCATTGGATTTTGATGATGAGCCATATTCCACAGAAGAAATCAGCCGACCAAGCTGCACAATTTTCCAATCCTTTGGGATCACCCCCACTTCGGTCTGCTTGTAGCCAGCCGGAATTAGTTGAGAATTGAAAGTTGAGAGTTGAGAGCCGCTCATTCCCCACTCTCCACTTTCCACTCTCCACTTGGCGCAAATCCCATTTGCGCCAAGTGGCAATCCACCTTGGTTTCCATGTCGGCCACGCGACTGATCATCTGGGGCAGCGGAGCTTCGTAGCGTTCGGCCAATTCCTTCACGCGCTGGGTGAGCTGCTGGCTCACGCGGTCCATCTCGCCGTGGATGTCTCTATCTAAAGCGGCGAGCCATTTGTCATCGACCACGAGCGTCTTGATCTCGGACTCGGTAAGCGTCGGATACTTGGCGTAGGCCTTAGCGTCGAGCGATGCCTCGGCTTCCTTGAGGCGCTTCTTGAGGTCGGCCTCGTCGTTGTTGAGCTTCAGCCAGTCGCTCAGTGCGGCTGCTTCGTCCTTCGCATCCTTGTCGCCCTCGATCTCCTTCAGCCGGGCAACAACATTGGCCTTGTTCACTTTATCGAGTTCGGAGAACGCGCCTTCCTCGCCTCCATTCTCCTCTTCCATTTCGGTCAGACTGGCCGTGACGCCTTCAAGCTCAGCAGCAAGCTGGTCGATGGCCTCCTGCTCCTTGGCGAAGTAGCGGGCGACGATGAGGGATTTTTGCAAAAGGTCGCAAGTCCAACCTTTATCAACCTGCTTGCCGGGTTTGCCGTCTTTGGTCTTTTTCGTCTCTATAATGCGATAGGTTTCGGCCTTCCAGCCGTCGTCGGCAATGAGATAGCAGTCGTCCTGCATGGTCTCAGCCCAGTAGTCCATGAGGTGCTGATAGACGTCGTACTTGTCGATGAGCGGTTGACCGACGTAGTGGGCAAGCAGGTCTTCAGACAGGTCAGCGATTCGTTCCTTCGGATGGAAGCCGGTCTTCAGCGCACGAAGCCTCTTGGCAGTCTTTTCTTTCCATGTCGTGAAGTGGGCGTTCATCTTGCCGATGAAGGCGGCAAATTCAGGATGCTCGTAGATCGTGGACTTGATCGCCGACTTCTCCACGGCCAGATCGAGATAGCCGGGACGGTTGGTCTTGAAGAGGGCCTGCCGGAGCTTGGGGCAGACATCCCAGTATCGTTGCAGCGCGTCCACATCCGCTTGGGGGATGCCGCCTTTCAGGTGGCCTTCGATATCTTGCAAGTCTTCCGCCTGCTGGCTGTCGATGTAGCGCGGCAGGTTGAGGTTGAATTCGTTTTTTTCGATCTCGTCTACGCTCACCATGCGGGAGTATTTGGGAAGTTCGAGGCGCTTGTTGAAAACATCCACGATCTGATGGATGTCCTGCGCGCGGAGGCGGTTCTTCGGCCCGTCTTTCATGAAGCCAGCGCTGGCGTCGATCATGAAAATGCCCTTGCGGGTGTGAGCGTCCTGCTTGTCCACGACCACGATGCAGGCCGGAATGCCTGTGCCGTAGAACAGATTGGCGGGCAGACCGATGATGCCCTTGATGTAGCCCTTGCGGATTAGGTTGCGGCGGATGTCCGCCTCGACATTGCCACGGAACAATACGCCATGCGGCAGGATGCAGGCGCCTTTGCCGGTGCTCTTGAGCGAGCGGACAATATGCAGGAGGTACGCGTAGTCGCCTTGCTTGTTGGGTGGTTCGCCGAATGACTGGAAGCGTTCATAGGGATCGTTCTTCGGATCAAGGCCGGTACTCCACCGTTTGTCGCTGAAGGGTGGATTGGCCACGACATAGTCGAAGGTCTTGAGCAGCTCGCCATCCTTGAATTTTGGATCGGTCAGTGTATTGCCCTGCACGATCAGCGCCTCAGCATTGTTGTGCAGGATCATGTTCATACGGGCTAAGCCGCTGGTGGCAGAGTCTTTCTCCTGACCGTTAAGTGTGAGCTTCGTCTTGGCCTCGTCGGAGACCTTCAGCAGCAACGAGCCGGAGCCACAAGTAGGGTCGTAGACGGTGGTGGCGGCGCTGGTCTTCGCGTCGCGGATGCCGAGGACCTGCGCGATGATGCGGCTGACCTCGGCCGGCGTATAGAACTGGCCCTTGCTCTTGCCGCTCTCCGTGGCGAAATGCCGCATGAGGTATTCATAGGCATCGCCAAGAATGTCATCGTCTTCCGCGCGGTTTTTGGAGAAGTCGAGTCGCTTATCCTCAAAAATCGCGATGAGGTTCGTGAGCCGTTCCACCATCTCTTTGCCGCTGCCAAGTTTGCCGGCGTCGTTGAAATCCGGCATATCGGAGAGCTTGTTGGCGTTCGCCAGTGGCGCGATGATCTTCTTATTGATCTGATCGCCGATGTCCGTCTTGCCCTTGAGCGCCACCATGTCCTTGAAACTCGCGCCCTTGGGGACAGTGATTGAGGCGAACGGGACACCGGCATATTTGTCGCTGATGTATTTGATGAACAGACATAGTCCTTGTACTGGCTCGCATCCATGCCGCCGCGCAGTTCGTCGCAACTGGACCAGAGAGAGGAATAGAGTTCGGATTTCTTAATGGCCATAGAGGAGCTGACTCCCGGCTACCGGAAGCGGAAAATAGTGCCGAAGAATACCTGGAATCCTAAAAGAAATCACGGGCCTATTGGGAAGAGGATCGGTGAAACGAGAACGGCAAGAGGGAAGGATACGGACGAGACGAGCGGGACAGGCACTTCGAGAATCGATCTCAGAGAATCAGCATCGCGTCGCCGTAGCTGTAGAAGCGATATCGTTCCCTGACCGCCTCGGCATAGGCCCTCCGCATCGATTCGGTCCTGGCAAAGGCCGAGACCAGCATGAGGAGCGTCGTCTTGGGCAGGTGAAAGTTTGTCATGAGGGCATCAACAACCTTGAATTGAAAACCGGGTGTAATGAAGAGCCGGCTTTCGCCCGACATCGGCGCTACCACACCTGTTTCACGGGCCGCCGTTTCGAGCGTGCGGACAACTGTGGTGCCCACTGCCACCACGCGTCGGCCCGCCTGCTTGGTCTGCGCAATGGCGCGGGCCGCTTCGTCACCGATCTCGAAATACTCTGCTCCCATCTGATGGTCCTCGATCCGCTCCACTGTCACCGGCTTGAACGTCGCGGGGCCCACGTGCAGCG
>JABMDE010000101.1 GCA_015904055.1 Nitrospira sp.
GAAGAGTATGTTATTCAGCTACTGAACGAAATGGGCATTGCGAATTTCCCGATTGGATCGGTGAACACGGGACAGGTCAATACAAGTGGAGTGAAGTAACCGGTGAGACGAGCGAGAGATCAGGAACTGTTTGGGAGGGTAAGACTGTTTGTGCAAGATCGCTGGATGAGTAGGGGCAGACGTAAGTAGACTGCCGCAGGGCTCGGCCCTGCAATCTAATGCTGGCGAGATGGTGCCCTAAGCCTCAATGAAGTGGGGGAGGCAGCTGTAGCATCCTTCCAAGGGGGCAGCAGGAACTGGATTTGGGTACTATTCCACTGTCCCCAAAGACTGGCCGCAAAGTTTCTTCATGACTATTTTGGAAATACATGTTTCTCTGTCTCGACAGGCGAATGCATGCACTTGGGGGGAATGGTATGGATCTGGTTCAAGAGATTGATATCATCCCCTGGCTTTTTTCTGGCTGAGTCCGACAGTGATTCAAACGCTTGTTTTTGACGCCGTTGGATCGCTGACTTAGCCCCGATCTCCCCAATCTCTACTCATCGTCTTCATGGTTCAATCATGAATAAATTCAACTTCTTATTGCCGATCTTCAGGCATGGGGTAAGATAGCCACACGCAGCATTAGACCGGGTGATACAGCCTCCGTATTGACGACATCCAGCATGCCGAAACAGTTCCGAAGAGCGATGGAGCGCAGTCTGTTAGACTGTCTGGCCTACCGTGGCCTGATCCGTCAGGATGACTTGGATGCTGCCGTCAAAGAAGCCTTATCCCGCGAAGTAGATCTGGAAACCGTCCTCCTCGATAAATATCACGTGCCGAAGAGTGATCTCGGTGTAGCACTGAGTGAGTTCTATCAGTGTCCGTATGTTCCCTTCGATGAACGAACCGTTATCGACCCCGATCTTTTAAAAAACCTCAGTCTCGATTACCTCAAGAACAGCGCCTGGATTCCACTGAAGCGTCAAGGGACCGTGCTAGACGTGGTCATTAATGACCCGCATGACCTGGACAAGGGGCTTGATATTCGTCGGGCCTTTCCCGGCGTCACGGTCAGGTTTTCGGTCGGTCTCCGCCGTGATATTGAACAGTATATCCTCGTCGTGACCGGGCCGGCGGACGGGGCGTCGATGTCGGAGATTCTTGGAGAGCTGGTCAATGAAGCCGGATCAGAGAGGGCCAGTGAGGCTGACAAAGGAGACATTGACGAAAATGATTCCGCCATCGTCCGGCTCGCCAATCAGGTTATTGCGGATGCCTACCGGCTGAATGCGTCGGACGTGCATATTGAGCCCTACTCGGACAAGAAGGAAACCGCGGTGCGTCTCCGTGTCGACGGCACGTGTTTCACGTACATGCGGATTCCCGCGACGTATCGACGGGCGATCATCTCCCGTATCAAAATCATGGCGAACCTGGATATCGCTGAACGACGAAAGCCGCAAGACGGGAAAATCCGCTACAAATTGGCCAAGGATCGCCAGATAGAACTGCGGATCGCCACACTTCCAACGGCCGGCGGCAACGAAGACGTTGTGATGCGGTTGCTGACGGCGAAGGAAACGATGCCGTTGGAGAGGATGGATTTTACACCGGACATCCTGCAGGCCATCAAGTCCCTCGCGGTCAAACCGCATGGCATCGTGTTGTGCGTGGGGCCGACCGGGTCTGGGAAAACGACGACGCTGCATGCCATTTTAAGACATATCAATACCGACGAGCGAAAAATATGGACAGCGGAGGATCCGATCGAGATCACCCAGGAAGGACTGCGTCAGGTCCAGGTGCATCCCAAGATCGGCTTCACCTTTGCCGCTGCGCTGAGGGCATTTTTGCGGGCGGACCCGGACGTTATCATGATCGGCGAGATGCGCGACAAAGAGACAGCCGACATCGCGATTGAAGCTTCGCTGACAGGACATCTCGTCTTGAGCACGCTGCATACGAACAGTGCGGTCGAAACAGTCACGAGACTGCTCGACATGGGATGCGACTCCTTCAATTTTTCCGATGCCCTTCAGGGCATCGTGGCCAAACGTCTGTGCAAACGCATTTGTGAAGAGTGCAAAGAGGAGTACCATCCGACGCGGCAGGAATACGACGAGCTTGTCCAGGGGTATGGGGCAGGTTATTGGGAAAGGCTCGGGGTTGAGTATACAGACAACTTGGTGTTGTATCGGGGGCGAGGTTGCGAAGTCTGCAATAAGACCGGCTTCAAGGGGCGTACTCCGCTGCACGAGCTCCTGGTTGGCTCGGAAGAAGTGAAGGGACTTATCCAAGTGAAGGCCAGGTCGGCTGAGATCCTGAAGGTCGCGATGCGAGAGGGCATGGTCACGCTGGTGCAAGACGGCATACAAAAAGTCTTGCGCGGTGTCACGACCTATCGCCAGATCCGTACTGTAGCCATGAAGTAAACGTGAACCGTCTGGCGTTCACAGGCAACGCCCTGTTACGGAGTATTTTCCAGCAACGAGACGAATACGCGCAGCCGTGCCAGGGATACGTCGGATACCCGGATGAATTCCAGCCCGCATCGATAATCACTTACCCACAGAACTCCAGCCGATTCGATGTCAACCGGTTCCGTGCTGTCTGGAAGATAGATGTGGATCGATGTGTGCGAATGTAGTTCCGGGATATGCTCAGCAGTCAAGGCGCAGCCCGTCATCGAAATGTTGAGGATCGTCCCCTGTTCCGATGGGGCTGTGTCGCCGAACATAACCGGAAGTTGAACCGCAAAACGTTGGGCGTCTAGACTCTTTACTCACCGGCATTTCTCCGCATGGTTGGTCCTATGTGGGTCCGCACACCCTGTGGAGACTGCTGCGCCTGTCAACACTTGGGCTTGTCACATCACAAAGCGAACAAGAGTTGTATGCCATGAATGGCCCAAAATGTCGTCCAATTGTGTGAAAAGAACAAGAAGGGGGGGAAGGAAGCAGGCAGGGTTCGTGAATACACATTTCGCAACTGGGATTCTTCTGCTATGCCACTTGGTGTATAAATCGAAGAGGGTGCGGTGGCGCAGCTGCAGGTCAGTTCTAGCGCTTTATTTTTAGGAGTTGATCGAATGTGGTGGTGTGAGCAAGCCCATGGGGAGGGAATCTGTCCCGGCAGACTCGGAGTTGGATGGGTGAGAAGGTGCGGACCTCTGTCGGTTGCAAATGGAGTCTACTAGAGTGATCTACAGCCGACTTCATTCTAGAATTGTACAGGATCCAGGAGAAAGTCGGAGATATTTATTTGCTGGCAGTAATGAGGTTACTGCGACAAGTAGTCGGAGGTTCGCCTGAAGTATGATATGGATCACTGCAGAGATTCGTCGAGATTACATGAAAATGGAAAGGATCGTGATGGTGCACTGGGTGATGAGTCTACTGCTGGTGTGCATCGGTGTTGGGCCGGCGTATGCCGGCTGGGTATTGCTTGGGGGGATGACAAGGTGGGTCTGACGATTTATATCGACCCCTCGACCATCGAACGCAACGAGGACCAACGAAGTCTCTGGGTCCTCTACGACTTTAAGACCACGCAGACCAAGGAGGGGGGTGTCTCGTTTCGCTCCGCCAAGATGCAACGGGAATATGATTGTGGAAAATCACGCACAAGACTGTTGACGATTCTGCATTATGCCGGCTCGATGGAGAGCGGCGAGATAGTCTTGAAGAGCAGTCCACACAATCAGGAGTGGGCGTCTTTAGGCCAACTGGAATACGGGACGATCGCCAAAGATCTATGGACCCTGGCCTGCAGCAAAGACTAAACCGCAGCAAGACCGATTGACCGCCTCGTGCAATACGGAGGGTGAGGCTAGTCCTCTGGGCGAGTCTCGTGTAATTCCTTCAGGAGAAGTGCCCGAACTCGTTGGCGCGCGTCTTTCGATGGTTGTCCTGTCTCATCTGTCTTTCGTCAGGTTCCGATCAATGTGCTGTGTACATTCATCAGCTTCCCGTCCAGCTGGTATTCACTCACGGGCATTTCCCCATCCAGGACCGATTGCCGAATTCTTAGCGCAACGGGAGGTGTTTCGTGCGATCTGCGATGCAGTCCATTCAAATCTGAGCCCATATATTCTGGCAAGGCTCTGTTTTACTGTGGTGAGATCGTCGGTTGACAGGCCGAACGACTTCTTTTTTGCCTCCGTATACCACCAGGACTTCATGGGTAGTGCAGGCTGGGCGACGACTGCTCCCCAACGTGTGGATTGTCCAGGAGTGCAAGAGGAATTGGCCCGGTCATGCAATTGCCGATGATGCCAATGTGTGGTTGAGGGCCGTGCTGTTCCCCGATATTTTGGACTACCGCGCGCAGCCAATGCACGATCGGCGGGCTTTCCTGTGAGGGAAGGTCCCATTCACTTCCGGGGGAAAACTCACCCGTTCCACGAAACCAATAGGCCCACAGTCCGCTTGTGAGAGACACGGTGCCTTTCTCACCGAGCAAGAGCGGAACGTAGACAGTGAAATTGTTCGAGAGCTCTTCTGCGTAGGCCAGTGTTCCCGGAGACAACCCAGTCAGCTTGTGGAGTAAGAGCACCGGTGGTTTGCGGTGCCGTCATTGAGGCAGTACACCGAATGGGTGATGCCGGCGTGAGTGACGGGTCGCTCGAAGCACTCGGTCCACGTGCGCGTTGGGGTCCCTTCATCTTTCTGCTGCGGCGCGCACATTCTCAGCTGTGTAGCCTCACAGCCCGTTATGGATAACAACAGAGCCACTACTCTGGCATGGAAGCGAGAGTGGCCCGATTGTCCTATGAAACTCCTTCGACAGATTTCGTACGCGTGGCTTTCAACTTGTGAGCTCAAGCAGGCAAGCGTTGGCCAGTGTGTACGGCCTGGTGCAAGACCTTCCCCTGTTCGAGTACAAGGACTGCAAAACCAATCCACGAAGACAGGCGCGGTCAACAAGTAGCCGGCGGTTCAGGTGACGCGAGTTATGGATTCCTGGCGTGATCCATGGGTGGATAGAGCGAGACGTATCCACAAGTTGTGACCCCGACCCATTTGTATGGGACTACATCGCATACCGGTTCTCAGTATAACGGGATCTGTCTTGAGAAATTCAAGTCTGTGTGCGATCGCCTACTGCGCTATGACGGTGAATCTAGCCGTGGAGAATGAAGTAGCTGTAAATGATGAAGGAAAAAGAATTCACGGAGGATGGCATTATAAATCAAATGCTTGGAATGACGAAGACGCGAGGCGCTACTAGTTCGCCTACACCGGTTTGAAAATGATTTTTTATATTTAAGTTTACCCAGTGATTTCCAATCATTCCTGAATGTTTATGGGTGGCATGCACATTGCTCATCGAGAATTCAATGAGCTGATCGCCATCACCTCTCATCTCTCCGTGGAGTTCCCTGCTCGATGACCTCTCGTAGCAGGTATTTCATCTGGTCAAGGTAGAGTTTCTCTGTTCTGTCGGAGATCCGGCCGAGTGGAACGGAGGATGGGAGGTCAAGGCTATGACCTTTACGGTGGTGACGCGGCCTGTATCCACGGATATCCGTGTAGAAGATGGTCGAGACGGAAATCCTGAGCGTCAGGCGTGAGGAAGAGCGTTGAGAGTCACGTTTTTCTGATGTGCTGCTTCACAGGAGGAACCTTGTATGGAAGGAATATTGTATGAATTTGGTACGTGTGATTGCCATAGTCCTCACGTTCTGGTCGGCTACGGCATGGGGTGCCACATTGACGTGGACAGCCAACAGTGAAACAGATTTGGCGGGCTATCGCGTCTATTCCTGCACGGTTGCCAACTGCTCTCTCAGTTCCGGCAATGCAATGCTTCTGGCCACGCTCGGACAGGTGACCAGCTTCAATTTCGGAACCCCGGCAACGACCCAATATTACTTCCTGACCGCGTTTGATTTTGCAAATGCTGAATCCCTGCCCAGCTCCCTTGTCACGTATACCCCGTCTTCTAACGTACCCCCGGCAATCGGAGTGAGTTCAACCAGTTTTACATTCGCAGCCACTCAGGGCGGAGCCATCCCGGCGTACCAATCGTTGGATATCACCAATACGGGAGGGGGTACGCTTAGCTGGACAGCCAGCGAGAATGCGGGATGGCTGTCGCTCAGTCAGACCTCGGGTAGCGGGAATACTTCGGTCAGAGTGAATGTCACCACGGGGGGGCTGGTAGCCGGGACCTATAGCGGATCGATCATCATCAGCGCGTCGGGAGCGTCCTCGGTCACTGTGCCGGTGATGTTCACCGTTACGAGCACAGCCGTGCCCGTTATCCAAGCAAGTCCAATGAGTTTCGTGTTCGCGGCTACTCAGGGAGGGGCCAACCCCGGGTACCAAACGTTGACCATCACCAACACAGGAGGGGGGACACTCAATTGGACGGCTAGCGAAAGTGCGGGGTGGCTGTCGCTGAGTCAGACATCAGGCAGCGGGGATGCTTCGGTCAGAGTGAGTGTCACAACTGGAACTCTGGCTGTTGGGACCTATAGCCGTGCGATCACTATCGGCGCAACCGGGGCCTCCTCGGTCACCGTTTCGGTGACCTTCACCATCACGGCTGGATCGTCCTTACCACCGGCCGTTGGTGTGAGTCCGACAAGCCTTTCGTTTACCGCGAGACGAGGCGGCGCCAATCCAGCGCCTCGATCCTTCAATATCTTCAATGCGGGTGGTGGAGTATTGACATGGTATCTGGATGATACCGCATCGTGGATTTTCTTCAGTCCCAGAGAGGGAAATCAGAATGGTGCTGTGACGGTGAGTGTCGCGACCGGGGCACTTGCCGTTGGAGTGCACAGGAGAGAGATCAGGATCTGGCAGTATGGAGTAAACACCGCGGCCATTGTGCCAATCACCGTTACGATTACGAAATAGTCGTGGGAGGGCGAAGATGTTGGCAATCTAGATATGGGGTCTGGCCGGGCCCCCCCCCCCCACACAGTAGTGGCTGCCAGCAGACGTCAGGCTGGATCCGGCCATCGGGTAGAAGAGCCGAGTCAGCGGTGCATCTTTCCGGTCCTGGTGGCATGATGCGGGCGAGTTGCGATGCCGGTGCATAGCACGAGAAGACTGGCCGCGGAACTTTCGTACGACCATGTCAGCAATGTAGCTCGCACGGTCGCGTAAGACAGACCTACGCCACAAAAAATATCAGGCGGCTTTCGCCGGTTTCTTGAGCTGTCTGGTTGCTGCCGCGACAACGTTGTCTGTCGTGAACCCGAATTTCTTTTGGAGTTCCTTGAGGGGAGCCGAAGCCCCAAATGATTGCATGCCGATGATCTCGCCTGTCAGCCCCGCATAGCGAGCCCACCCAAACGTAGACGCTTGTTCCACGCAGACCCGTGCCGTCACGTTCGGTGGAATCACGCGGTCTCGATATTCTTGCGGTTGATGTTCGAACAGCTCCCAGGAGGGCATGCTCACGACACGCGCCTTGATTCCTTGTGTCTTCAACTGTTCCGCTGCGTCAAGACAGAGCGAGACTTCACTGCCGCTGGCGAGGAGCAGCACGTCCGGCCTCCCTCCAGGTACGTCAGCCAGCACATAGGCGCCTTTTGCGACTCCCGATGCG
>JABMDE010000102.1 GCA_015904055.1 Nitrospira sp.
CATCATCGGATTCTCCTATGAGATGTCGTTGCGGCCCTTCACGATTGTGAAGGACGAACATCCCGGCAAGGGCATGCCCGTGCCGATGAACACGACGATTGAGGCCGATGCGCAGAAGGGCGCAACCAGCATCACAGTGAAAGACGCCTCGCGGTATCACGTCAAAACCGAGCTGGGTGTGGGCATGGACGAAGTGGGCCGGTTCGAGTCGGCTCGAATCAGCAAGATCGACGGGAATACGATTTCCTTTGAGCGCCCGCTCTCACACGGTCATAAGAAGGGCGAGATCGTGTCGGTGGAATGGATCAGGGAACGGTGGTATGTGGACGCGGATTTCGGCACCACCTTCTGGCATGACCATGTGTTTGGATTGGACGGCTGGGGCCACGGCCTCTTCTCCACGTTCATCGCCGAGCCGCCGCGGTCTACCTACCATGACCCGGTGACGGGCAACGAACTTCGCAGCGGGCCTGTGGCCGACATTCATACCACCGAAGCGGTCTCTGCCCATATCAATGGGTCCTTCCGTGAGATCGTGACGCAGGTCATGGATTCCAATCCCAGAACGGCTGAGTTGATCACGACCGACAATCCACAGGCGAGAGTCGGAGCAATCTCCGTGGACGGTACCCCGTCCGCGGTCTATCCGGCCAAGCTCAATCTATCGCCGATGAAATTCCTGAACGGCGGGGAAGCCACGACGGGGAGCGGCTACAACATGCGTGTGGAGCCCTTGTCGGTGCGGTTGGCGAACAATCCGGATCCGTCGCAGTTGTTCAGCAGCCGGATTCACGGTGATCCTGAGACGCCGATGTTGCGGGCCTACCTGGGCGATCCGGTGGTGGTCCGGCTACTCGAAGGGTCGGCCAATGAAGTCCATTCGTGGCACATCAGCGGTCATTGGTTCCCGATGGAGCGCTACAGCAAGAACTCCATCCCGCGTAGCACACTGCACGTGGTAATCGGAGAACGGTACGACGCGGCGATTCCAGCGGCAGGAGGACCGCAGCAGATGGCGGGCGACTATCTGTATTACAGCGGCAGGGCGTCGCATTTTGCGGAAGGCAGCTGGGGCCTGTTCAGAGTGCTGGATAAGGCTGAGGCGTCCTTGAAGCCGCTGCCTGGCCGGGATGCGATTCCACAATCAGCCAAGTCTGTCTGTCCGGCCGATGCGCCGGTGAAGAGTTTCAACGTGTCCGCCATGGACAAGGCCATCCGCTATAACAAGGGAACGCCCGGTGCGATGGAGGTGGATCTGGAGCGAAAGATGGTGTTGGGCAACGAGAGCGGCAAGATGTACGTGCTCGAAGGCGAGAAAACAAAAGTGGCCTCGGGCAGTCTCGAACCGAGTCCGTTGACCTTGCATGTCAACGTGGGCGATTGCATCATCGTCAATCTGAAGAACGACATGGCGAAGGATCGAGCCGGATTCCATGTCGATCATCTGGCATTTGATCCGAAAGAGTCGATGGGGATCAACGCAGGTAACAATCCCGGCGACCAGACTGTCGCGCCGGGGCAACGCCGAACCTACACGTTCTACGCTCACCCGGAATTCGGAGAGAACGCCGCTCTGATTCAGGATTGGGGTAACGTGATCGAGAATCCTCGAAACGGGCTGTTCGGGGCGATCATCATCGGTCCGAAGGGATCGCAGTATCGTGATCCGGTGACCGGAGAAGATCTGGCCCAGAAGAGTTCCTGGCGGGCGGACGTGATGATAGACCGGAATCTGCCGGGGAATGAACAGCGGCAGAACTACCGGTCGTTTGCGCTGCTCTTTCAGGACGAAGACAACATCATCGGCACCAGCTTCATGCCGTATATTCAAAAAGTGGCCGGCGTGACGGCGGTGAACTATCGGTCGGAGCCGACCGATTATCGAACTGAGAAGGGATGCGCGTACAGTGAAGTATTCGCCTGCATTAAGACAGGGGACCAGCCGGTCACACCGACCATCGCGGCGCACCTCGGCGATCCGGTCGTCATTCACGTACTGGGCGCCTTCAGTGAGCAGGTCCAACTGTTCAGCGTGTCGGGCCATGAATGGAAACATGAGCCGTATCTGGCAGGAGCGGATCTCGTGAGCACCATGGAATTCGGCGGGTCCGAGGTCATCAACGCCTGGCTGCACGGCGGAGCCGGGGGGCCCAACGGTATTCCCGGCGATTATCTCTGGCTCAACCAGCGTCCGGGGTATCTCGATGCCGGGCACTGGGGGATGTTGAAGGTTCTGGATCGCGGAAGCCGTACGATTCTGCCATTGAGCGGACAGGTTCCGGCGACACAACGGGCCGAGGAGGAGCAGCAGACCCAGTCCATACCGGTATCTATGAAAACTGAGTAAGTCCTGTTAGGAACCGGTACGCGGAACGGGGGAACCAGGCTGGTGAGGGCCTGGTTCCCCTGTTCGTGTATTCAGCACCATGAGAGATGCCGCTTGCAGCATGCCATGGCGATGCGGTAGAACCCATACTATACAATGAGACTGTGGCGGTGCGTCTTTGTCCTAGGGCTCGTGGTCTGGCCAGTGTCGATTCCTCTCGGGAGTCTGACCCACCATGCGGAGGCAGTCGATTTCTCCGCCGAGCGCATCGTCAAGAGCGAGCAGTCCGTGGTGACGGCTCATGTCAATGCGAAGGATGACCGCTGGCGGTTCGAGTTTACCCACCCGCAGAGGGGTGCCAGCATCATCATTGTGCGAATGGACTACCGGACCTCCTGGCTTATTTTGTCCAAGCGGCGGCAATATCTCGAAGTGCCGGTCGAGAAAGACCACCGATTG
>JABMDE010000103.1 GCA_015904055.1 Nitrospira sp.
GCTTCAATGGCATAGCGGACCAGTTCCGCCGTAGTCTGCAATCGCAACTTCTCCAGCAGGCGAGTGCGGTAGGTGCTCACCGTCTTGACGCTCAAGGCCAGTTTCTCAGCGATTCCTGAGACGGTTTTCCCCTGCCCCAACAAACGCAGGACTTCGAGCTCCCGGTCGGACAGCCCTTCGTGCAGCGCGAGCGCACGCTGCCCGGTCATATGCAGAGCCAGTTGCTCGGCCAGCGACGGCGTAATATAGCGCCCCCCCGTCAGCACAGCCTTCACGGCCTGGATCAGTTCATCCGGATCGCGGTCTTTTGATAAATAGCCGGCAGCCCCCGCTTTTAAGGCCCGTAGAGCAAACTCGCGCTCTGGATAGAGACTGAGCATCAGAACGGGGAGCGTGGGGCGAAGGAGTTTGGCTTCTTTCAGCACTTCAAGCCCGTGCTTATCGGGTAACGCAATGTCGAGTACGAGCAGATCCCACGGTTCTCGTTGAATAGCCGTCAATGCCGCCGAGGCGCTCGCCGCTTCAGCCACGGTGGCGCCGGCAAGGGTCCGCCCAAGCAGCGTACAAATACCCTGCCGAACGATCGGGTGATCGTCCACAACCAGGCATTTAAAGCCAGCCATCATGGCAAGGCCTCACGGGGAGACGACCCCGAGGTCCTCGATCCAAAGAGGCCCACACTGCTCTCCTTGGGCTCGCGGCCCCGTAGGGGAATCCCCACGGTCACTATCGTCCCCTCCCCCGGTTGGGAGCGGATCGCTACAGTGCCCCCGAGTAATTCGGCCCGCTCACGGATGCCACGCAGGCCATATCGATCCGCCGCCACCGCCGCCGCCGCCGCAAAACCTACACCATTGTCCTCCACAATCAGCTGCACCGTGTCGTCGTTAGCCTCAAGCCTGATCGTGATGCTCGACGCCTTAGCGTGACGGATGACATTGGTCACCAACTCCTGCGTCATGCGGTATACCGTCGCATCCAACTCTATCCCGAACGGTGTCGGCTCAGCGATGCTGTTAGCCAGCAGACGGCAGGTAAGGCGAAATCGCGCCTGAGTGTCCTCGACCAAACTCTCCAGCGCCGGTACGAGTCCCAGTTTCTCCAGTACCGCAGGCCGCAACCCTCGTACCATCGTATGGAGCGAATCGAAAAGGCGATCGACGGTCTGCGTAATCGCCGTCATACGTTTCTTCGTTGTCTCCGTCAACACTCGCCGCCGCGCCAGACTGTTTCCGAGCGTCTTTGTGTCGTACTTTAGTGCGCTCAGCAGTTGGCCGAACTCGTCGTGCAACTCGTGCGACAGCGCCCCGCGCACCCGCTCCTCTGCCAACCCCACATCCCGACTCAGATCCTGTAATCGTTGATGTCCCTGCTGCAGCGCCTGTTCTGCTCGCTTACGGTCGGTTATATCTTCATGCACAATCACACAACCGCCTCGATCACACAACGGTGTGACCCGCATACTGAACCACTGGTGATGTCCAGGCCATATACAAACATATTCGGTTTCGAACACATGCGCTCGCCCCTCCAACACATCGAGAATCCCCTGCAGGGTCTCCTGCGCATCGGAACTCTTATCTGCCGCACGCTCACAGACTTTCACATAATTGGCTCCACAGCCGACCTGCGCCAACCCCGATGGATTGTTGAGCAGAGCAGCCTTCTCCCACACCCGATTGACCGCAACAATCAGTCCGGTCGCATCCAGTACCGCCACATGAGCGGAGAGTGAGTCCAAGACTTCTCGATTGAAAACTTCGCTGACCCGCAATTCCTCCGTCCGTTCGGCGACGCGCTGTTCCAGCACCTCATGCATCCGATGCCGCTCCGTGATATCCGTGACCAACGTAAACATGGCCGTGGGTTGACCGGAATCATCTCGCAACAGAGACACAAACTTGTGCACCCACACGTCGTGTCCGTCTTTATGCCGGGAGCGGTTCTCAATTTTGAAAGACAGTACCTCCTGCGCACAGAGCCGGTCGGCCACGACAAGATTGGTGGCGAGGTCTTCCGGATGCACCACCTGTTTGAAGTTCAACCCACACAGTTCCGCTTCTGTATAACCAAGAATCGCGCAATAGGCAGGATTGCATCGCAGAAACCGGCCTTCAAGATCGGTGATCGCAATGCCGGTGCCGGCATGTTCAAAAATGCTGCGAAACCGCTCCTCACTCTCACGCAGTTGCTCCTCGGCCTGTTTGCGCTCAGTAATATCGCGGGCAATACCAAACAAGCCGATCACACGGCATTGATCATCAGTGAGAGGACCTTTGGTTGAAAGGAACGTTCTCTGAACCCCGTCCACAGTGGTCGCCACGTCCTCGTACGTCATGATCACGCCGCCGGTTATGACAGTCCGGTCTGCCTCCATCACGGCCTGAGCATCAGCGGGTGAAAAGATATACCGGTCATCACGCCCGATCACTTCGTCCCGGCACTTCCCAACAAACCGTTCCGCCGCTCCATTGAAGTGAAGATAGCGACCCTGCAGATCTTTGATGAACACGGCATCGGTCGTGCCCTCGACGATCGCCTGCAACTGGCGGCGGCTCACCTGGAGGGCAGCTTCCGTATCTTTCAGAACCGTGATGTCATGCGTGTTTCCCATCACCAGAACAGGGTTGCCTGACTGGTCATACTTTGCGCTACCACGCGAGGAAACCCACCGGATGTCGCCATTTGCCAGGACGATCCTGAATTCCAGATCGAACGGCCTATGGTTCCGCACCGCTTCGTCCCGTTTTCCTTCCACGCCGACAAGATCATCCGGGTGAACCGACCTGCGCCAATCTTCATAATGCCGGACGCTGCCGATTGCCACGCCGTACAGTTCTTCGAGATGAGGGGTCCACGCCAGCCGTCCGGTCGACGGCTCCCACTCCCACATCCCGACCCTGAAGCCCAGGTCGACATAATGCAGATGATGTCCGGGTATGCGCAGCCCCTGCTCGAATGACCTCATCTCCTTCCGGCTCTCCAACAACGCCGCTGCCTGTCCGGCCAACTTCGTCAGTAGACTCATCTGCTTTACAGAGAGACGGCGAGACACCGTATCGATGACGGCGACGGTACCGAGCGCCGTTCCGTCGGATAGAACGATCGGCGCGCCGGCGTAGAACCGGATATACGGGTCTCCCGTCACTAAGGGATTGTCGGCGAATCGGACGTCGGCGTTCGCATCCTCAACGATGAACACCTCGCGTCCAAGGATGGTATGAGCACAGAAGGCGATGTCCCGCGGGGTTTCAGAGACGGACAATCCAATCTTTGATTTGAACCATTGGCGCGTCGGATCGATGAGCGTGACCAGAGCGATGGGCGCGACACAGATCGCAGCCGCGAGATCGACCAGGCCATCGAAACTCGGCTCCGGCGGCGTGTCGAGAATCTCGCATCGGTACAGTGTGTCCAGCCGGACTGTTTCGTCAGCAGGAAACGGAGGCGCTTGCATCGCCGGCCCCCTAGTGCAAATGTGGGTGACCCAGTATACGTGGGGAGCGAGATGAGAATCCAGACAGTCGGTTCCAGCTATATAGGGCACTTAGCCTCTACTGTCATGAAGGCTACCGCCCCTAGCTTTACCCCCAAGCAGAGATGAGAGTGCCCTTCGCATCCCGCCAGTGAGGGATCCAGACCAGTGCCACGAGTTTGACGGCGATGTTGGCCTTGGTAGGCTTGATTGAAATCGTGTCGAGCTTTTCGTTCAACGGATCGGTTGCCGCCGCCAATGCGTCACTCTCCGACTTGAATTGTGCTTCAAGGTCGGCCAGCTGCTGTTGAAGCACCGCCACATTTTCTTCCGCCGCCCCGACATCCTGCGACTCCTTCATGACCCGGCCTGCGCTCCGAACCGCGGTCGTGGCACGCCCGATGTTCGAGACGCTAATCGCCTTCCGTCCGAGAAACGCGCCGAGGATGGAGGCTCCGACAGAGATCGCTGCCTGCACTTGGCTGGAACGGGATTCCGCCTGCTGTTTTTCCTTTGCCAGCGTTGCTCGTCTGATACGTTCTTGAAGTGTCGTCATCTTCGAAGCATATTTCTGGCGAAGCATCTCG
>JABMDE010000104.1 GCA_015904055.1 Nitrospira sp.
CCGTCGTCATCGAGCCATTCATCGTCAGCCATACACACAGCAGGGAGCCACGCATGTCACAGATTCTTCCGTTTCAAGGCACACTGTACGATACCGCCGCCGTCGGCAAGATTGAAAATTTAGTCGCGCCTCCGTACGACATTATCGATACGGCCGGCCAACAGGCACTCCATGACCGACACCCACAGAACATCATCCGTCTCGAATTAGGGCTCGACCGGATCGGCGACAACGCCACCGACAATCGCTATACCCGAGCCGGCATCGCGCTCCGCGAGTGGATCAAGAGCGGGGCGCTCAAGCAAGACCAAGAGCCGGCCATCTATTACCACACGATCGAATACCGTCCGCCTTCGTCAGGACCGGGCGCACCCACGAAGCTCCTCCGAGGATTTCTCACCGCCGTGAAACTCGAGGCGTTAGATTCTGGGCACATCTATCCGCACGAGAATACGCGCGCTGCGGCAAAGACCGATCGGCTGAACCTGATCGAGGCGTGCCGTGCAAACTTCAGCCCAATTTGGTCGCTCTACTCCGATCCGAAAGGAGCCATCATCGGACTGCTCGAATCCGTGACAAAGGGGACGCCGGCTCGATATGACTTCCAGGACGATGCGGGGTGCCGGGAACGTCTCTGGGCCGTGACCGACCCGGCCGTACTCAAGCAGATCGTGGACCAGATGCAGAGCACACCGCTCTTCATTGCAGACGGACACCATCGGTATGAAACCGCCCTGAACTATCAAAAGCTCCGCCGGCAAGCCGGCTCACCGGCAGGCCTCCAGCCCTACGACAGCGTCTTGATGCTGCTGGCCCCGCTCGAAGATCCGGGCCTGACGGTACTGCCTACGCATCGGGTCACCACCACTCCGCTGCCTTCGTATGACCGTGTCAAAGCACTGCTGGGTAACACCTTCGACTTTCAGGAATTCCCCTATACAGCCGAAACGAAAAACGGGGTCCGCGCGCAATTTCTCGACACCTTGCGAACGAATGGACGAACCGCACCGGTCTTCGGCATCGCCCTGAAGGGAGACAGCCGCTATCTCGCGCTCACGTTGAAACCGGCCCATCGTCCGTCGCCTCAGGCGTCTCCACGCACCAAACTCGACGTCTCGCTGCTGCAACAGCTCATCGTCGCCACGCTCTGCCCCACACAACAAGAACAAGAAGCGATCCTCTACACCAAAGACGACCACGAAGCCCTCGACTGGGCAGCCCAGGGAACCGGAACCGGCGCACTGTTGCTCAACGCGACAAAGGTCGGCGAAATCCAAGCCGTCGCAACCGCCGGCGAACGCATGCCGCACAAGTCGACCTATTTCTATCCGAAACCCCTGACAGGACTGGTCATCAATGTAATGGATAGTCAGTGAAGCGTAAGGAGTGAGGGGTAAGGGGACGGAACACGGGCGTGGCCAGAAGGCCTAACGAGGTGCGATCCCTTCAACCCACGATCTAGACCATGACTGCCAAAATTCTCATTGTCGATGACGATGCCGACATCGTCGCAATGTTGGAAGACCGGCTCCACTCCCTCGGCTACAGCACGGTGGCTGCGCGGGACGGGCGGGAGGCGCTGGAGCAGATCGCGCAAGAGTCGCCCCACCTCGTGCTACTGGACTTGACGCTGCCTAAACTCTCCGGCCTCGATGTGCTAAAACAACTACACCAGTCGAAACACACGGAGAACTTGCCGGTCGTCGTCATGACCGCTCACGGCTCGATCGACGCCGCCGTCGGTGCCATGAAAGAAGGC
>JABMDE010000105.1 GCA_015904055.1 Nitrospira sp.
CCCTGGATCGTCTATGTCCTGTCCATGATCGCCGGCGTGCCCCGCTTCGGCTTCTGGCCGGCGATGGCCGGCTCGCTGGCGTTGTATATGGGCTGCGTCGGCGCTGTGAAATTATGGCTTGGAGACGAGTAGTCGAAACGACTGTGTTCTGCCGGCCCAAGTTGAGACAGTCAACTTCTTTCAACAACATCCTTACATTCTCTTTACTGCCGCAGAGTACCCTTCTCCCGCAGGAGGCTCAAAATGACTTTCTCACCCACCCGCCCCGGCGCGCCGAGACGCCCTATTCCACGGGCAAGGCCGCAGCGAGTGAAGGGCCGAGAAGGTACATACCAAGCTTCGCTAGAACCGCTCGCTTCGATCATACGCGAGCGGATGGGTACCTTACCTTCGCCTTCAATACGTTGAGGGTCTGAACGATGCGAGAACGAAGCTGGCAGGCATTTTCAGCCTCCTGCTATTCAACAACAACTGCCGTGCCACTGGCGCTCACCATCAGCATGCTGGCATTGGCGCCGATCGTTTCGTAGTCAATGTCGATGGCCACGATGGCATTGGCCCCCAGGTGTTTGGCCTGCTCGCGCATTTCACCGAGTGCGATGTCCTTGGCCTTGCGCAGTTCAGCTTCATAAGCCGCCGATCGGCCACCGACGATGTCGCGAATCGACGCGAAGAAATCCCTGAAGATATTGGCTCCGAGGATGGCGTCCCCCGACACTAAGCCGAGATACTTGATCGCTTTCCTACCCTCGATATTGCTGGTCGTAGTGAGAATCATTCGGTCCCTCCTTTCTGAAGTCCCCTATCCTCTCATTCATTGAAAAGAACCGCCACGTCTTTTGGTGAATCCATCGATCGCAAACAAGGTGAGGACGTCCTCGCAGAGGCTACGGCGGCGCGGGAGACTAGGAAACAGGCTCATGGACACCCGCTGCCTCACCCGACCTCTCCTTGAACAGATCGGCTCAGGACCGGCGCCATAATAGGTGCCGTGCGGGCTGGCTCAATGTTGACAACAGGCACACATCGTCATAGCATGCTCAAGATGCAAGAGTGGGATTATGCCTTCGACCCGGACAAGAACGCCTGGCTCATCCGGGAGCGAGGAATCAGATTCGAACAGATCATCGCTCTGATCGAAAGCGGCAATCTCGTTCAGGTGCTGGAACATCACGACCGCGAGCGCTATCCCAACCAGCTTCTCTATGAAGTCGATGTGGATGGATATATCTACGTCGTTCCGGTCGTCAGAGAACACCGGACACGATTTTTAAAGACGATCTATCCCAGCCGAAAGGCCACCAGAAACCGTGCGAAAGGAAGCACATCATGAAGAAGAAAACCGTGCCGGATAAAGACGAAGAAAAGCTGATCGCTGATTACGAACACGGCGCCTTCAGGCCGGTCAAGAATCAGGACATGGCCAGAAAAGAAGCGATGGAAGCCGCCCGACGCTACATGCGCAAGGACGCCCGGATCAATATCCGCTTATCGACCGCCGACCTTGAACTACTCAAGCAGCGCGCCGCCGAGGAAGGCCTGCCCTATCAAAGCCTGATAGCCAGCATCCTTCATAAATACGTCAGCCGCTCCGCGCCACAGACGAATTAACCAGTCCCGTTTTTTGAACAAACGGGTAAGTCTGCGCCCAGACGAAGCGCGCGCCACGAACGACGTTCCAGAATGTTACACGAGCCTTGTACCGGATCCCTCAATCGCCGGCACGCGTATGACGCGCACACTGCCGTTTGCCGTGCGTGGAGAAGCACCACACGCTAAGAGACTTGGCATTGGGGACAACACCTCGCGCAACGCGTACCACGACCGACGGCACTATACCATGGCAGCGGCCGGGGCCGGTGGCCTGGCCACCAGGCCCCGATTCGCCTCACCCCAGGCCCTCTATTCGGCCTTCCCGCTCACGCAGGAGACCGGGAAACAGGCTCATGGACACCCGCTGTCTCACCCGATCTATCCATGAACAGATCGGCTCTGAACCGGCTACCTGCCGTGCGGGCGGACTGGACGAGACGGAAGCCAATGTTGTTGTGCTTATACCGACTTATGTCTCCGTTCGTCCTGAGCCCGTCGAAGGACGCCCTCCTTTCGCCAACCGGGCCACTTCCTTCCAATCCCCGCGCATCATGGCTTCCTTCTTCTGTCGGCTCCAGCCTTTTACGCGTCGCTCACAGGCCAACGCCTCTTCCCGAGTCGTAAAGGTCTCGCTATATACCAACGTGACCGGACGTCTGAAGAAGGTGTACCCAGGTAATTCCCCTGCCTGGTGTTCCGCACAATCCGCTTTTCGAGGTTGTCGGTGTGTCCAGTGTAATAAGACCCGTCTGCACAGCGAAGAATATAGACCCAGAAACTCATGGAACTTGTCTTGCCAGGAACAAAGAAGCCCGTGCTTCGACAGGCCCGTCCTGAGCGAAGTCGAAGGGCTCAGGGCGAACGGATTCTGATAAGACCATCCTGGACGCTCTACAAGACCCGTATCACCACCCCTGTTCCTTTATTGAACCAGCCCCGCACAGTTGCTACGATGCTCGGTCCTTCTATTGTAGGAGCGCTCGCTGTGCCCAACCCTTTGTCCGCAGATTCCTCACCCAGCCATCTCATCGTCGAGGGTGCACGGCAGAATAATCTGAAAAACATCTCACTCCACATTCCCCATGATCGAGTGACGGCCATCACCGGCCTATCCGGATCGGGAAAATCTTCATTGGCTTTCGACACGCTTTTTGCGGAAGGCCAATGGCGCTATGTCGAATCCCTCTCGACCTATGCCCGCATGTTTCTCGACAAGGTCGCCCGCCCCGATGTGGATCGCATCCAGAACGTGCGCCC
>JABMDE010000106.1 GCA_015904055.1 Nitrospira sp.
CAGGACGTCGTGGCGTACATCCGCGTTCTGTCGCAATAGATGTGACGACGGATTGGTTGATCGAGTCGAGTTGAACATCGGCAGACGAGAATCATCCGACTGTCATAATGCCGAAGACTTGCTGATACGGTTCACACCGAAGGAGGTACGATGAAGAGGACTTCTGCACCTGCGATGATCGTCTATGCGACCGTGCTCATCGGATTCGCTGCCACATCGACCTGGGCCGCTGACCCAGCCACGACCAAGGGAATATCACCCACAGGCCCTGTCTGCAATAGTCTTTACAAGAAGAAACCCATCCCGGCCAAAACATTGCAGGCCCTCGTCCGCTCGCACGGACTCTGGGTGGAGTATCGTGGGAACCCGAATGCGAAGCGCGCCGAGCTCTGTCACGCTGATCTGAGCCGGGCATCACTCGCGGGAGCGAATCTAGAACGGGCAGATCTTGAAGGGACCGTCTTACGGCAAGCGAATCTGTCCAAAGCCACCCTCTCTCAGGCCAGCCTTGCTGGAGCCGACCTCACCAAAGCTGTTCTCGAAGACAGTAACCTTGCCGGAGCCGATCTGCGCCGTGCCCGATTCACAGGCGCGAATCTCTCTCGTGCTATCGGTGACGAAGCGGCGCTCTTTGAGGCCGTTCTCATCAGCACCACACTACACGAAGCCTCATTCGAGCGGGCGCAGTTCGAGGGCGCTAATCTCACCGCTGCTGACTTGACTGACGGAAACTTTACCGAGGCGTATTTTTACGGTGCGACGTTCAAAGATGCCGTCCTGGTGAATGCAGATTTGACAAGTGCCGATCTGCGCCGCACGGTCCTCACCAACGCAAATCTCTCTCGTGCCAACCTTCAGGGCACGTTGCTGGACCATGCACAACTCGACCGGGCTCAATTGGTCGAAGCTGACCTGGAAAGCGCCTATCTGGACGAAGCAAATTTGCGCGAGGCCGACCTGAAGGAAGCCATTCTTCGCGGCGCGGACTTGCGGTACGCCAATCTGCATGGCGCGAACTTGCGTAGTGCCGACCTGGCAGGAGCGAACTTGGAAGAGGCCAGCTTAATCAAAACGCGTATGAGTTCCGCGAAGCTTCCAATGGCCATCCTCTATCATGCCGTGCTCAATGATGCCGACTTCCAGAACGCCCATCTGAACCGCGCGGTCCTGATCGGAGCCAAGGGATTGCGCATCAACTTCACGAATGGCGATTTGAGCGAAATCTATGCTCCGAAAGCCTCCCTCCGGCAGGCCCGATTCAACAAAGCAAATCTGGCATCAGCCAATTTCGTTGGTGCAGATCTACGGGGATCGAATTTCAGTTCCTCCACCTTGGCTGACGCCAATCTCCAGGACGCCAACCTCCAGGATGCGACCCTCGCCGGAGCTGACTTGAGCGGTGCTCAGCTCCACTCAGCGGATTTACGTCGCGCGAACTTCGCGGGTACCATACTTTCGTCGATCATCGGTCTCACACAAGCACAACTTAATGTTGCCTGCGTTGACGAGCAGACCAAGTTGCCGTCTGGACTCATCCGCCCGGCTCCCTGCAGCACCATAAAGAAACGAGCTAATCCTTGACGACCTCACATGAACCCCGCACAACAGCTATGCCCCTAATCAAAAACGACTCTGGAGATACCTTCCCAACACTGGTTTGCTCAAGACCGGCATACGTAGAGACTTCGCAATTCACGTTTCCGATATCGTGTCCCCCTGAACGCTTGGGGAAGGCAGGTCGCTACGTCCATGCGCGCGATGTATATGCAGGCATACAGACTCGAAGTAAAGGCGAGAGGAAGGGAAGGGCGCGTGGGAAAATAAGTGGCGAGAAGAGGGATGCCGGCTGGTACATGAGAAGGCAGATTCTGCTATCTTACTCTTGGAACGATCCCACTGTTAATTAGTGTACGCCGTACTTTAAGGAGATGAATCATGAGTGAACTCGTGTGCATCGCGTTTCAGGATTCCAGCACAGCCGATCGAGTATTGAACGAACTCCGGGCCATGGAAACCAACTATATCGTAGACCTTGAGGATGCGGTCATCGTCGTCCGCGACATGGACGGGAAGGTGCATCTCAAACAGTGCGTCGATGTGTTCGGTGGGGCGACTACCCATGGTGTTGCACTGGGTATGTTGTGGGGCGGGCTGATGGGGCTACTCTTTATGAATCCCCTGGCGGGTTTACTCGGTAGCCTCGCCGGCGGGGCAGGAGGCGGTGCCATGACCGTCGCTGCCAGCGACTATGGGCTCTTAAGCGACTATGGGATTCCTGACAATTTCATCAAGCAGGTAGGCGGCACGATCACGCCTGGCACATCGGCCATTTTCCTGCTCATCCGGAGCGCGGATCAAGACAAACTGCTGGCCGAATTTTCACAACACGAAGGCACCATCCTCAAGACCTCCATGAGCCAAGAGCAGGAAGAGAAATTGCGGACTGTCCTCACCCACCAACACAGTCAAAAGACAAGCAAGGGATAGTCAGGAACTGGTTTCGCCTTTCTGTTTCCCGTCTAAGAGACAGCTGTGGTTTATGTCACCCATGACGTTGATGGCGGTGATGGAACGGTCATGACGGTATCCTCTTCGACTTCTCGTGCTGGTTCGATTCTCATCATCAATGGGGGATCGTCCACGCTCAAATTCGGGCTCTTTCAGGCCAGTGCCTCAGGCCAGTGCCCCTCCTGTTCGTGGGTTGTCTGGATCCATCGATCGTATCGGAACACCGGGAACAACATTAAGCTGGGCACGCGAAGGAGCCAGTACCGTGGAGCATCAGCCGATCACAGCGTCTGACCATGTCGCATGTGTTGCACCACTGGTAGCCTGCATCAAGGACTATCTTTCACAGAATCCGCTGGTGGCGATTGGCCATCGAGTCGTGCATGGTGGTCAGTATCGTGAATCGCAGGTGGTCACACCGGTTGTCATGGAAGATCTGCAGCGATTGAGCGTGTATGATCCGGAACATCTTCCCGCTGAGATCGAATTGATCAAGGGGTTTGCGCAACAGTATCCTCATCTCCCGAAAATCGCCTGTTTCGATACGGAGTTTCACCGCGACATGCCGCGGGTGGCCAGCCTGCTGCCGATTCCCAGGCGCTACGAACGACTCGGTCTCCAACGATACGGGTTTCATGGGTTGTCCTATGCTTTTCTCATGAGGGAACTGGTCAGAGTGGGCAAGCGTGGTGAAGCAAATGGTCGCATTATTCTCGCTCATCTTGGAAGTGGTGCGAGTATGGCGGCGGTCAAGGATGGAAACCCAATTGACACAACGATGAGTTTCACGCCTGCCTCGGGGCTGCTCATGAGCCGCCGATCAGGAGATCTGGACCCAGGACTCGTGGCCTATCTCGCTCACACAGAAGGCATGAGTGCAGATCAATTTCACAAGATGGTGAATACGGAATCGGGCTTGCTGGGGGTCTCAGAAACGAGTTCCGACATGCGAGACTTGCTGAAGCAGGAACAGGATGATTCACGAGCGGCAGAAGCAGTCGCGCTGTTTTGTTATCAGGCAAAAAAATGGATCGGCGCACTGACTGCGACGCTGGGAGGATTGGACACGCTGATCTTCACCGCGGGCATCGGCGAGTACTCCCCGGTCATTCGCGCTCGGATCTGCAACAGCTTGGAATTTCTCGGCATAGAACTCGATGAAGAGCGGAACAAAGCTGGTAAAGCCGTAATTTCCAAAGAGGGCAGCACGGTGACCGTCCGTGTCATGCATACCGATGAAGAAAGTGAGATCGCACGGTCGGTCTGTGAATTGCTCGGCGAACGGAAACGATGAACAAGGAGATCATGCCACGAACGAAAAGGACAACACGAAACTCGGAACTGCTCACGCGGATAGATGCCTATTGGCGAGCGGCGAACTACCTTTCCGTTGGCCAGATCTACCTCTACGACAATCCGTTGTTGAAGAAGCCGCTGTCCCGCGCCCACATCAAGCCGCGTCTGCTCGGCCATTGGGGCACGACCCCTGGCTTGAATTTTATCTATGTGCATTTGAACCGTATCATCACACAACACGATCTCAATATGATCTATATCGCCGGGCCTGGCCACGGAGGGCCCGGTCTTGTCGCAAATGCCTACCTCGAAGGCACCTACAGCGAAGTCTATCCGGATGTGTCGCAGGATGAGCAAGGGATGAAACGACTGTTCAAACAGTTTTCGTTTCCCGGCGGTATTCCCAGCCACGTGGCGCCGGAGACGCCTGGTTCCATTCATGAAGGCGGCGAGCTAGGCTACTCCCTTTCGCATGCCTTTGGGGCGGTGTTCGACACCCCGGATCTAATCGCGGCCTGCGTGGTCGGCGATGGGGAAGCGGAGACCGGCCCGCTCGCCACCAGCTGGCATTCCAACAAATTTCTCAATCCCGTCACCGATGGTGTGGTTTTGCCCATTCTCCATTTGAATGGCTACAAGATTGCCAACCCTACAGTTCTGGCGCGGATCAGCCACAGCGAGCTGGAGCAACTCTTCCGAGGGTATGGCTACGTTCCCCATTTCGTCGAAGGTCACGATCCACGAACGATGCATCAGCTCATGGCCACGACGCTCGATGCTGTTGTGAAAGATATTCAACGGATCAAGGCCAAGGCGCGTAAAAAGGGCAGCATACAACGGCCGCGTTGGCCCATGATCGTGCTCCGGACGCCCAAAGGGTGGACTTGTCCGACACAAGTCGATGGCAAGCGAACAGAAGATTATTGGCGATCCCATCAAGTGCCGATGGGGGACATGGACAAGCCGGCCCATGTCAAAATCCTTGAACAATGGATGAAGAGCTATAGACCTCAGGACCTGTTCGACAAGTCTGGACGATTCAAGTCTAAACTTGCCGAACTGGCGCCCAGGGGAGACCGGCGCATGAGCGCCAACCCTCACACGAACGGCGGTCTGCTGTTGAAAGATCTACGTCTGCCGGATTTCCGCCGGTACGCCGTTGCCGTGAAGAAGCCGGGCGTCGTTGAAGCCGCGGCGACCCGTATCATGGGGACGTTTCTGCGGGATACGATGAAACTCAATATAGACAGCCGAAACTTCCGCCTCTTCAGTCCAGATGAAAACAACTCCAACCGTTGGCAGGATGTCTTGGAGGTAACGAACCGAGCCTGGATGGCGGAACAGCATCCCTACGACGACCATCTGGCACCGGACGGCCGGGTGATGGAAATGCTCAGTGAGCATCAGTGCCAGGGATGGCTGGAAGGCTATCTATTGACGGGCCGGCACGGCTTCTTTTCCTGTTACGAAGCGTTCATCCACATTATCGACTCGATGTTCAACCAACATGCCAAGTGGCTCAAGGTCTGTTGTTGTCCTCCCACGTCTGGCGGCAGGATCACAATGGCTTCAGCCATCAAGATCCCGGTTTTATCGATCATGTCGTCAACAAGAAGGCCGAGGTGATCCGAGTGTATCTGCCGCCCGATGCCAATACGCTGTTATCTGTCACCGACCACTGTCTACGGAGTCGTAACCATGTGAACGTCATCGTGGCGGGCAAACAGTCAGCGTCACAATGGCTCGATATGGATGCCGCCGTGAAGCATTGCACAGCCGGCATTGGCATTTGGGAATGGGCGAGCAATGATTGGACTGGGGAGCCGGACGTGGTGATGGCTTGTTGCGGCGACGTGCCCACGCTGGAAACCTTGGCAGCCATCTCCTTACTGCGGAAGTATCTGCCGGCTGTGAAAGTGCGGGTCGTCAACGTGGTGGATCTCATGAAGTTGCAACCCTCCGCGGAACATCCCAACGGATTGTCCGACAAGGACTTCGATGCGTTGTTCACGACAGACAAGCCGATCATCTTTGCCTTCCACGGCTATCCCTGGTTGATCCACCGGTTGACCTATCGGCGGACCAATCACAAGAATCTGCACGTGCGAGGGTATAAGGAAGAAGGGACCACGTCGACCCCATTCGATATGGTGGTGATGAACGATCTCGACCGGTTTCAC
>JABMDE010000107.1 GCA_015904055.1 Nitrospira sp.
CAACCGGGCATGCGTGTGGAGAGGATTGACCAGTCCTGGCTGACCAGTCCATTTTTCCGGCACCGGATGGCGATTACATCATGCGAACAAATCGAACAGTTGAAAGCCTCCGGGGTTCAAACGGTCGAAGTGGATTTCGATGGCGATGCGCCGATGGTCTCTGAGGCGCCGCCGGTCGAGCAATGTGCGCCGATCCAGTCTTCCAGTGGCGAGCCGATCCAAACCGGCGAAGCGGCTCCAGTGGCGGCGACGGTGGTGCCGTTTGAAGAGGAACTGCCGGTTGCCAGGCTGGTCTATGCCGCGGCCAAAACCATTGTGCAGGATGCGATGCATGATGTCAGATTGGGGCGCGCCCTCAATATGGATTCTGTCAACCATGTTGTCTCCGACATGACAGAAAGCGTACTCCGCAACGCTGATGCGTTGACCAGCCTGTCCCGATTAAAACAGTTTGATGAGTATACCTTTTACCATTCCGTGAACACGTCGCTCCTGGCGATGTCATTGGGTCGCGATCTTGGTTTCGATCGGTCGGCATTGCATCAGATCGGAGTCGGGACCTTGCTGCACGATATCGGCAAGACACAGATTCCAATTGAAATATTGAATAAGCCGGGCCGGTTTGAGCCGGACGAAATGGAAGTCATGAAGCAGCATGTCTTGCGGGGAGTCGAAGTGTTGTCCTCCACCACCGGGCTGGGCGATACCTATATACGCCCTGCGCTGGAACATCATGAGCGAGTCGATGGGACGGGCTATCCACACCGGCGGGTCAGGGGCGAGCTCAGCCAGTTCGGGTTGATCGCCGCCATCGTTGATATTTATGACGCGATCACGAGCGACCGCTGTTATCACAAGGGGCGGACGTCTCATGAGGCGCTCCAGTTCCTCTATCGTATCTCACTGGAAGGGCATCTGGATGCCTCGCTGGTAGAACGGTTTATTCACGTCGTGGGGGTGTATCCAGTCGGTTCGGTCGTCGAATTAGACAGCGGTGAGACGGCCATTGTGCAGAAGATAAACCGCGGTGCGGCATTGGAGCCGGTTGTGCTGATCGTCAAGAGCGCGGGGAATACGGTCCGGTCAAGTCCCGAAGAGGTGGATCTCTCGCAGCAGACGGTGGCGCGCCGGCGTCGCATCGCTGCCGTCAAAGATCCTGGTAGCAGCGGGGTTAATCCCATCCTCTATCTCAATAAGGAGGCGGCATGAACGAGGTTATGGCATCCACACCTTCGGCAATATCGATTTTGAGCGTCGGTCTGCCGCTCAAGATCTCGCTCTCGCTCGATCAGCAGAAGCTCATGTACGGCAGTACGTTGCTGGGATGGAAAGAACATGCGTGGCTGGTGTGTGAATTGCCGTCTCAGCTCAGCCATGTCACAGATACGCTCGCCGGCACTCCCTGTACGGTCAGTTATGTGCTTGATGGGAAACTTGTGGGCTATAAGACCGAGATTCGTGATCTGATCTTGTCGCCGGTGCCGATTTTGTTTCTCGCGTTTCCTCAGAACGTGGAAGAGATGCACCTGCGCAAGCATACCCGTGTCTCATCGAGCGAACCCGCCTTGCTGACGAGGGCGGACTTTGGATCGCACGCGGTATCTGTCATGTCGTCATCGGACTATGCGGGAGGGCTCGTCAAAGATCTCAGTATGGGGGGGTGTAGCATCGCGTTGACACAGATTCCGGTCTGGCTCAGACCTGGAGCTACGATCCATTTGGAGTTTGAGCTGCTTGGCTTAGGCCATGTCACGAACTTGGCGGGTGTCGTCAAAAATATAGAAGGTGGAACAGGCACCGATATTATTGGAGTCGAATTCCAGTTTGACCGATTGGAATACATCGAATACCGGGGGTGGGGCGGATCCGTCCGCAACGCCCTTGAGCAATGGACCGCTCAAAAGTCAGCCGACATGTTCCCGATTCGCTGACCACACCGATCTTTCCTGTCTGCCCGGCATATTTTGCCGAGTGCGTCCTGTCTGCCCAGGATCGCATCCTATCTATTCACGAAATTCAGGCCGGCCGGTCTGGCGCATATTTTGCTCTGCTCCTATCTGAAACAGAGACCGTGCGGTCACGACCGCCGGAAGTCTGTCCGAGGGCACGAGGCACTATCCCACGGGCCGAGGCGAAAACGGGCTGCACAGGGCAGCTATGGACACAGGGTATTGGCCCGGTCTTCATCCGGAGTAAGAGCCCATCATGAAAGCAGTCATTCTAGCTGGTGGACTTGGATCCCGTCTCAGTGAGGAGACGGAAACTCGACCGAAGCCGATGGTTGAGATCGGCGGAAAACCAATCCTCTGGCACATCATGAAGATCTATTCCGCACACGGCGTCAACGACTTCGTCGTGTGCCTCGGATACAAGGGAACGGTGATCAAGGATTACTTCGTGAATTATTTCATGTACCGGTCGGATGTCACCATCGACATTGCACACAACAAAGTTGAGGTCCATCAGAATCATGCCGAGCCGTGGCGAGTGACATTGGTGGATACCGGCGAACAGACCTTAACCGGCGGTCGTCTCAAGCGTGTCGCGGGATATCTGCGTGGAGAGGAGGCGTTCTGCTGCACCTATGGGGATGGAGTTGCGGATCTTGATGTCAGTGCTGAAATCGCCTTCCATCGATCTCACGGCAAGCTGGCCACGGTGTGCGCGGTCGTGCCGCCGGGCCGGTATGGAGCGCTTGTGCTGGATAAGGCGCAGGTAACCGGATTTAAAGAGAAGCCGCCCGGCGACGGGGGATTCATCAACGGCGGATTCTTTGTGCTGTCCCCCAAAGCCATCGACCTGATCGATGGCGACCATACGCCGTGGGAAGGCGCGCCGCTCGATCGGCTTGCATCCATGGGGGAATTGATGGCGTTTGAGCATCGCGGGTTTTGGCGCCCGATGGACACGATTCGCGACAAGACGCAATTGGAAGAGTGCTGGCGGTCCGGCTCTGCGCCCTGGAAGGTGTGGTAATGCTGCCGACGGATTCATTCTGGCAGGGCAAGCGCGTACTCCTGACCGGGCACACCGGATTCAAAGGGAGCTGGTTGTCTCTGTGGCTGTCTCAGCTTGGCGCGCAGATCACAGGAGTGGCCTTGCCGCCGGCGACGGAGTCCAATCTCTATCAGCTCGCCCACGTTGATAAAACGCTCGACAGTTACTATTGCGACATCCGCGTTGAAAAGGCGCTGGTCCCGATCGTCCGTACGGTTCTGCCCGATATCGTCTTTCATCTGGCTGCTCAGCCCCTCGTGCGCGCAAGTTATCGTGCGCCGATTGACACGTTGGGCACCAATATTATGGGCACGGCGCATCTGCTCGAAGCGTTGCGCGAGATTCACAGTGTACGTGTCATCGTCGTGGTGACCACAGACAAGGTCTATAAAACCGTCGGGGCATCCGCCGTGTACGGCGAACACGATCCGCTCGGCGGCCATGATCCGTATAGCGCCAGCAAAGCGGCCTGCGAGATGGTGACGGAGTCTTACCGCACGTCATTTTTTGAGTCTCGCGGTGTCGCGGTAGCCACGGCCAGGGCTGGAAACGTTCTTGGGGGGGGAGACTGGTCGGCCGATCGTCTGATACCGGATGCGATTCGTGCGTGGCGTGCTGGCCTTGCGCTTCACGTGCGCCGCCCGAACGCTGTGAGACCCTGGCAGCATGTGCTTGAACCGTTGGCAGGTTATATGAGCCTGGCGGAGAAACTCTGGGAGCACCCATCGTGTGCCGGTGCCTATAACTTCGGCCCGCTTGCTCATGAGGCTGCGACGGTCCGCGAGGTCGTGGAATTGGCCCGATCGGCCTATGGCCGTGGAGAGGTTGTCTACGGTACCGGCGATGACGGGCCGCGTGAGGAAGATTCGCTCAGGCTTGACGTGGAGAAGGCTCGTACGGTGCTCGACGTGGTTCCGAGGTGGCCGCTGGCCGCTGCTGTGGGACGGACCATGCGATGGTACCGGGGACATGCAAACGCCAAAGATGCGCGTGCGCTCTGCGACGCCGATATTGCGGCGTGGTGAAACGGCTCACGCCATGGTCCCGAGGCCATGCGAACGCGAACGATGCGGGTGCGCTCTTCGAACCCGATACGGCAACGATAGAGCCGGGAGGGAATGTGGGCCGATTGGTTGTCGTCGATACTCCGTTGTCCGGCGTGAAGGTGATTGGCCGTATGCCGATCACAGA
>JABMDE010000108.1 GCA_015904055.1 Nitrospira sp.
CGATGAGAGCGGGGTCAACGCCCACTATGCCGACGGCCTGTTGAACCTGCATCTCCCCAAGACTGAAAAGGTGAAACCGAAAGCGATCGAAGTGACAGTCGGATAAACCGACTTACGCAGTGAGTTCTGAGTGACAGGGCCCGCCACTCGGCGGGCCCTGGAATGAATCTGCCGCCCATACCTGCATCGCTATTTTCCATCCCTCGTCGTTGAAGTGAGAGTGTAGTCCGCACCACTGCTGGTTGCGGGCGTCACACATTTGAAAGACGAGAGGGCGTAAACAAAGTTGAATTACGAATATGGGATGGCGACGCGGAGTCCGGCTGCGGAGACGAATGCTTTAAAGTCGCGATCGCGTGTGACAAGTGTCGCATGATGATCAAGGCAACATTGAGCGATAAGGGTGTCAGCCAAATTAGCGCGACGACCGGTTCTGATCACTGTTGCTCGTAGGAGTCCGGCACGTTCCCAAAAACCTTCGGTCATCGGGAGCGTGGGAAGTTCGAGGATCGTTCGTCTCAAGGCCGGTGGGAGGTCAGGATCACTGAGAAGTTCGGCCACGGTGACCGGAGAAAGAACGGCGATCTGATCAATGAGAGCCTGGTCGATGATTGTGACATCGGCCCCGTCTTCGCCCTGCAGGTAGGCGATAAGGGAACTCGTATCAAGGCACAGCATTAGTCTAGCCGTAGCTCTGAAAGCTTGATGCCAAACTTAACCTTGCTGCGAAATCTCCGCAGACGCCCATAGGCGCCTCCGGCAGCGACCAATTCAAGTCCTTTTCGCACCGTCGGGGTGATTCCTTCTCCACTGGCCGTGGTCGCACGTGCTAAGAGGTCAGCCGGAACTTCTATCGTGAGTTTCTTAAGCTGTTTTGCCATAAGGCCCGTCCTTTTCCGTCCAGGGTTGGTACGCCACTCTGTATACCATATGTGATGCCATATGTATATACGGTATCTGTCGGTGGCGTGAGGTAGAGGCAAGGAAAGATTGCTCAGGACGTGACAGCGGCTCTGGCGCCTCATCTCAATGCTGCGCTCGAATAGCTGTGCTGGGAATGGTTATCCGCTTCGAGGATATGTTTTTTAGAAGTTGAGCAGAAAGGTTGCCCCTCCGGCGTGGTTTGTGGTGCGGTAGGTGCCGTTGACGGTGGGGTTGAGGTTGTTGGTCGTGTGCGCTAGCCCCATCTGACAGACAGGCATGATGTGTGCTTGTAATCAGTCACCACAGCCCTTACGCTGTTGTGCGCACTTCAATTACAATAGGCACCTTCACGAATCCGTTCCAAGGAGTGTCCAATGCAGGCACGTGTGCTGGTTGTCGATGATGATCCCGATATTCTGAGTACGCTTGCGAAACGTGTGGCCTGGATGGGGCACGACGTGCTCACGGCCGAGGATGGCGAACAAGCACTCAGGTTGCTGGTCGAAGATCCACCGGATGTGATGCTGCTGGATATCGAATTGCCGGGTTTGAGCGGCCTGGATGTCCTGAAGCAGCTGGCGGAAAAGCGGTCCAGCATTCCTCCACAGGTCACGCCGGAAGTGATCGTCATCACGGCGTTCGGGTCGATCAATCGCGCGGTGGAGGCGATTCGGCTTGGGGCATGCGATTTTCTGACGAAGCCGTTTGAGACCGATCACCTTTCGATCGTGATTGAGAAAGCCATGGCGCAGATGGCCCTCACGCGTCAGATCGGTCTCCTGCAAGCAGAAGTGCAGGGCCGGTATGAGCATGTGGTCGGGCGGAGCCCGCGCATGCTGGAGTTGTTGGATACGGCGCGGCGAGCAGCGAATTCGTCAGCAACGGTGTTGCTCCTTGGTGAAACAGGAACGGGCAAAGAGGTGATGGCGCGTGCGCTCCACCGGTGGAGTACACGCGCTTCGAAGCCGTTTGTGGTCGTCAATTGTGCGGCATTACCGGAGAACTTATTGGAAAACGAGTTGTTCGGGCACGAGAAAGGGGCGTACACGGGAGCGGGACGACGTGAGCCAGGAAAAATTGAATCGGCAGAGGGTGGTACCGTTTTTCTCGATGAGATCGGCGACATGTCGACAGGACTTCAGACACGGCTGCTTCGCTTGCTGCAGGATCAGGAGTTCTACCGTCTCGGAGGCACGCAGCCCATTCGCACTGATGTGCGGTTTGTCGCAGCGACAAACAAGGATCTGAAAGAGGCCATTCAGGACGGACTATTCCGCGAGGATTTATTCTATCGCCTGAATGTCATTTCACTTACGGTTCCTCCCTTGCGGAAGCGACCGGAAGATCTGCCCGCATTGGTGGAGCATTTTATCCGGCGACACGGGGCCAGCAAGGGGTGCGCTCCATTCACGGTCAGCCAGGATGCCCTCGATGTTATCCGCGAATACCACTGGCCTGGCAATGTACGTGAGTTAGAAAACGTGCTGGTACGGGCCATCACACTTTGCCCGGACCACAGTATTGAGCCTGAACATCTTGGGATCAGTGTCCGGCGAAAGCTGCCGGTGGAAGTGGACTTTGCGGAAGACGAGAGTCTGCACTACCATGCCATGATGGAGCACTACAGCCGGAAGGTCATTGAAGAAGCGTTGCGCAGAGCAGGGTGGAATCAAACCAGGGCCGCCGACTTGCTTGGACTGCAACGAACCTATTTAACGCGACTGATCAGGCAGCGCGGTGTGTCCTCCAAGCCCCCCGCCACATAACTCCGTAGACACGACCGAGATTCGTTGTTCGGTTCCCCCGATTCCATAGGTCGAGTCAGACTGTGTGATCGTGCGAGAGTCTCGGCCCCGTAGGCGCGGCTGAGACCAGATGCGACGGTGTCGAGCGCAGCGTAAACGAAAAGCAGCTGCCTCGGTGTGGCGTCGTCTCAACCCACAGTCGTCCATGATGCAGTTCAACCAGCGATTTAGCGATGGTGAGCCCAAGCCCTGCTCCCTTGGCTGTTTTGTGGACGGTAGGGGCACGATAAAACGGCTGAAAAATCTTGTCCACGTCTCCCGGGGCGATGCCGGGTCCGACGTCACGGACAGACACCAGGATTTCAATCGTGGATAGCTTCATGGCCGTCAGGTGGACGACCGCGTCTGCCGGTGAGAATTTGACCGCATTGTGAAGGAGATTGAGAAGGATCTGCCGCAACTTCTCAGGATCGGCCGAGACCGAAGGGAGATCGGAGGGGAGCGCGGTCACGATTTTCACGCGGCGTTCGCAGGTGAACGGGTGAAGATCATCGACGGTTTTGGTGACCACGGGTTCGAGCGGAATCGATTCCAACTGTATGGTGGCTTGACCCATCTCAATGTAAGAGAGATCCAGCAGATCATCGATCAAGAATTGAAGGCGTGAGAGGTTGGATTCTGCCCGCAACAGCGATCGCCGTTGTTCCTCGGTAATGGCGCCGTCGATGCCATCTCGCAGATTGGCCAGATGGAATTTCATCGATGTCAACGGCGTACGTAATTCGTGAGAGGCCGTGGAGACGAAGACGGACTTGCGGTGGTCGAGCTCTTGCAGTTTGGCGTTCGCGATCGCTAAGGCCTGTGTTCGAGCTTCCACACGGTCTTCCAGGGTTTGAGCCAGGTCGCGCAACTCATGTTCGCGCGATTGCAATCTCGAAGCCATGTCGTTGAAGACGTGTGTCAGGGTTCCAATTTCATCATGTGCGCGGATCGCTACAGTGGGCACCGTTTCGCCATTAGCGAGTTTGGTCGCGGCCGTGGTGAGTCCTTGCAAAGGAACGGTCATGCGACGGGCGAGCAGGATGGCGAGGCCGAGCCCGCCGATCAATGTGCTCATCGTGATGAGCAGGGCTTGCCACAGTAATTGGCGCAGGAGGTGTTGCAGGTTGGATGTCGAAAGGCCGACTTCCACAAGTGAGGGAGGGATTGGGCTCAGAGCGGTTGAATCGTCCGGTGCATCCAGCCGTTCCTCGAGCGTCAGTTGGAGCGCGGGATCCAATACGCTTGTGCGTGCGTGGTGCCGGACTGGAACCAGCAGGTCATAAAAGACGGGAAGATCAGAACCGCCCATGAGGGACAGCAATTCTCCCGGCGTAAACTCGATGGTCGATCGAAGCACCGGTCTGTCGTTGGCGAGCCAAATTCCGCTGATGTGGGGCGCATTGGTATCGGCGTTGAGCCGATGAGGCTGGACCAATGCAGTCACGGAAAACTGGCGCTGGTTCCCTGGTGGAGTGGAAAACTGCTGCTGCCACTCATCCCTTCCGAGTCCGGCTTGGAGTACACCATCCGAAGACACGACGGCGACGTACGCGACGGGGTTGACTGAGAGCGTCTCCCGGATGAGTTGATCCAAGCGGTGGATGTCGCCAGCCACGATGCTGAATCGTCCCTGGCCTGCGAGATGTTGCGCGAGCAGGGTTCCGCTTCCCACCAGGCTTTCGGCAGCCGAGTGCACTTGTTGCCGGATAAACACCCAGCCTAATAAGAGACAGGCGGCCACCAGGATGACGGCCGTACTGAGGACAAGTTTCGTTCGAAGTGTTACTGAGAAAGGGGAGGGTGATCGAGCAGGTTCATCCATGTCTGTATCGGGACAATCGGTGGTCGCACACCGGCGGTTACGGGATCACGTCGGACTGGCCCGGCTTCTGAGCCAGTGCGCCAGGACCGCTAAACAGGTGGCCCGCGAGGCGCATCAGCTCCGGGGAGAGCGCTACACCTAAGTGCTCTGCGGCATTCGCGTTCAACGCCATTTGAGGGCGTTCGGGAAGCTGGAGCACACCGGCTGATGTGTGATTTCCATTGAGACGGGATTGCGCCAGGCGGGCGGCCTGCTGTCCCACGGTCCACGGATCTAAGACCAGTGCGCCGAGCGCGCCTTGCTGAACCAGCGTCAACGAGAAGGTAAACAGCGGGATTTTGGCATCCAACGTGGATTCCAGGAAAAACGGAATAGCCGACTCGGAGACCACGGTCTGGTCTTGAATCAACCAGAGCACATCGATTTTGGGGAGCAACGCTCGAACCGCGTTGGGAATCTCTTCCTGGCGGTGGATGGCAACCGCGTGAAGTTCCAGCCCCTGCTGTTTGGCGGCCCGGTGTGCCTGGCGGATAAAGCTGCCGCTGTGCTCTTCATCATAGAGGACCCCAATGCGATGCTGTTTGGGGACGGTCGAGCGAAGCGCCGCAAGCTGTGTGTCGGCTGGGGGCCGGACGGCAATGCCGGTCATGTTGGGAGCCGGGAGTCCATGGGATTCCGGGTTGAGCACCATGCAGAACACCACCGGGGCATCGAAGATTTCCAGCTTCGCAGCCATCGCAGCCTTCAGCCCGACGGCGAAGATCAGATCGGGGGGCGCGGCGCGTAATGACTTGGCGAGGTGCCGCCCTTCTGCGAGTTGGCCGTTGAGGGGATATTCCTTGACCGTGACCGTCGCCGGGAGTCCCGCCTTAAACCCCACGACCGCTTGGTCATAGTAGGGGAGGCTGGCCGAGGTGAGGATGGCAATCTCGGTGGCGCCGGCGAGGCGTGAGAGGCTGAGAACCAGGAAGCATGTGAGCACGAAGACGGTATGGGGCATACAACTCTTTTTGGTAACTACGAGTCTATGATAACCGATTTTCTCGCATGAGCACGCACATTTGTACTGTGGCGTTACGCATCAGCACCTGAGTTTGAAAGAATAGACGAATGAAAGCAATCCAAGCAAATCCTGGGCCACAGCATCGGCTCACAATTTCACCGTGAGCCAGCCCATCACCCGGCTGCCCAGGAGGTCGCCCAAGGGATGCTCGCGGTGAGTATCGTTGAGGGCATTGAACACGGACAGGGCCAGCTCGGCGTCCCGCATCTGGTCACCGCTCTGTTCCTGCCAGATGCGGTAGCCAAACCGGAGGTTCACTAAGTTGTAGCTGCGGACCCGTTCCTGCGGCAGCACCGTCCCGGCCGGAAAGAAGGGGGCGAGACTGGTGAAGGCATCGGCCAAGGGATAGGTCGCATCCCCCACATGGTGATAGAGGATTTCACCTGAAAAGGGGTTCCACTTCATGCGAAGCCCGGCATTCACCTTGTGGTGGGGGAAGCCGCGCCGACTGTAGCCGGTGGAGCTTTGCCCGACCTCCTGATAGGCATAGTTGGCAAACCCGGAGAGCCAGGCCGTCATCAAGACTTCGATTCCCGCTTCTCCTCCGTACACATCGGCCACACCGCCATTCACCGGGCGCACCGGATTCAACGGGTTGCCGGTCGGGTTGCGAAAGGCGATGAGATCGGAAATGTGGTTATAGAACCCGGTAACTCTGGTCCGCAGGCGGTGTTCCCACCACCAGCCTTGATAGCCGACTTCATAGGAAGCGATCTGTTCCGGCTTCACGTCGGTTGAGCCGGTAACCACGGAAGTCTGTGGTGGAAATCCTGGCAGAGTGACCGGATTCAGTATGCTGAGGTTGGCCTCAGTTGTTGTGGGTGGGCGATGGGCAATGGAGCCGGACATCCGAAGCGCATGGTTCGGAGTCAGATGGTAGACGAGGGCACCACGAGGCGACAGGGTCGGGGTGATAAAGGTATCGAGGTCGTAACGGAGTCCAGCGCTCGCCTCCAATGAGGGGAGTATCTGCCAGTCTCCTTGCGTATAAAGGCCGAGACGATTATCCACCGTCCGAGTGCTGAGAATATTCGACGAATGAAGGCTGTGACGAAAGTTCACACCAATATTCAAGCTCAGCGTCTCAAGTGGTATGAATCGGTACCGTGTTTCGAAGTCATAGGTGTTCAGGTGGTGGGTTTGGTCCTTTCGTCCAAACCGGTCGGTCTGTGCGAGAAGCGGCATCAGTACCTGAGGCATTTGTGGGTTAGCTGCTGAGAAGAGTCCGTTCCACCAGCCGCGGACCAGGAGCCCGCTCTGTTCATAACTGACATGTGCATGGGCCTGAGAAAGATGACCATCTGCGGTAGCAACCTCAGTTACAAACCCGTTATAGGGATTTGCTCTTTCAGCCCCTACCTCAGCGCGTATACGGCCACTATTTGAAAGACGATACTCTGTAATTCCGCCAATTCGTTGGTTGTTATAAGCAGGCGCTCCCCGGTCTGACCAGCGATGACTTTGTTCGTGCCCGCCGGATAGACGGTAGCCCCAATTTCCGGAGATTCCTGCATGGACTGCGTTGGTGAGTAGAGTGCCTAGTTCTCCCCCTGCCGCTTGTAATGTGGTTCCCTTCATTTCTTCCGGAGATTTTGTGATGATATTTATCACGCCATCGAAGGCATTAAATCCGTACACGGCTGATGCCGGCCCCTTCAGCACTTCAATCCGTTTGATTTCAGTCAGCACGACCGGGAGAAACTTCCATAAGACATGGCCGGTTTGATCGACATAGATAGAGCGCCCATCAATCAGGACCAGGAGCATGTTCGACGACAACTGATTATTGCCGCGCACGCTGACATTGAAATCCACGGCATTCGTTTGCATGACTTCCACGCCGGGGACTTGCCGCAGCAATGTTGGAATGTCGGTGACGCCTGAGTTTCTGATGTCTTCATCCGTGATGACGTAGACGTCCGAGGGGGCTTTGGAAATCGGTTGTTCGTAGCGGCTCGCAATGCTGACGGTTTCTTCCTTCAAGTAGAGTGCTTCTTCCTGGATCTTCTGCTCCGTGATGGAGGAGGTACGGGGAATAGGAAGGACAGGCTCAGCGGACGCAGGCGCACTCCATCCGCAGATCGCGAGGCCAAGCAGTGCCGCCCCGTGGATGCTTATGCGGAGTACCTGTCGCGGCATAGTTCAGTATGTACCCTAATAAGTCAGGTGTCGGTCCGGCGCAGCCTATGGTTGTTGATGGCAAGGAGATCTAGGAGTGGAAATCTACAGTGGGTCAGTAGGGCGAGTCTAGGTGTAATTGGCTAGGAGCGATAGTTTTCTTTTGGCCAAGTGAATCCAATTAGATGCTGAACCCATTTGGATACATTGCCTCTGCAGCGGCACTTCCTTTTTACAACTAAGAATACTTTATGGGTTTGCGAAGCAGCGCATGCGACCGCTAGAGGAGCAATCGCATGTGCTGTCTTTGTGATTCGAACAGTCATGCCCACAGGAGCCAGTTGTCGTAGCTATGAGAAAAGGAACAAGGGCTTCTGGAATGAAACTGGCACTGCAAATGATCCGGCATCGGTACGAAGGAACCGGGAGAGCCCTGGTGCCTGTGGCTCACAGTACTTCGTCGGCTGTCATGAGGAGATGGAAACCCTGTCGGTATGACATCTCGGCTTCTAGTTCGGATGCGTCACGCTGGGTGTCATGACTGGAAGAGTGTGAGTCCACCAACAGGTCATCAATCTTTTCCGGGAGCAGAGGAGAGAACGAGAGGATGGGGACGATGAGGCTCTTTATCAGCATCAGCCTAGCTGCCGGCGTTGCTCTGCTGTTTCCCTGGGTCTCCTGGGCGGAAGAGAAACACAAGGGCGAGAGCCAACCGACTGTCTCTCAGTCTGGAGTGGAGTCAAGTGCGAAACCGTTGCTGTATATCCCGCCCAGAAAGGGGGCTCCGGCGCCCGGATTCCGAAGGGGAGGAGGCACGCGCGGTATGAATAAGAGCGTGCCTGTGATCAGCGTGTTAGCTCCGGATCATGTGGGGCTGACGCTTCACGCGCAGCCGGTTCTGTATTGGTTTGCCTCAACCGAGCAGACCCTGCCCTATGAGTTCGTGTTGATCGCGGATAACGCCGAAGTGCCGTCCGTGGTGACGAGACTTCCACAACCCGCACGCCCTGGTATCCAGCAGATCCGGTTGTCCGACGTTCACGTGACGCTCTCACTCGGCGAGCGCTATCACTGGTCGGTCGCTCTGATTGTGGACTCGGATGAGCCTTCGGGCAACATTGTGGCAAAGGGAGTGATTGAACGCGTGGACCGGGACAAGCTCGAACAGCCGTTGCCAAATGACATGGCGATGGCAGAGATGCCGAGTCACTACGCTGCAGCGGGAGTCTGGTATGACGCCATCGCGGCTTTTGCCGAGTTGATTCAATCCCATCCGGCGGACGGGGAATTGCTGCGGCAGCGGGCGGCCTTACTCGAACAAGGGGGACTTGGAGAGGTCGCCGTGAGGATGGGGGCCGTGCAAGCCTCTTCCGCGCAGTAATGGTGGTGGGGTGCAGCGATATACGTGACACCTGTCGGCAATGACTGGACCGGGCACGAAACACAATAGGCTGTTCTCGATGCAAATGTTCGAACCTGGAGGGGGTGTATGAAATTTCTACGGTGCGTGGGGTTGATGTCGAGTCTGCTGTTCGTCGGAATCTTCGGACAACTGATGGCGCCCCTCCAGTCGGATGCGCTGACTGTGACGATCGATGACCGTCCCGTTCAAATAACAACGACCGCCGCTGCTTGTACCTCGGGCTATAACCTCTGTGCATTTATTCCTCCCGGCACCTACGGGGCCTGGACTGTGAGGGACGTCTCGTCGACGAACAAGGCCCGAATCATGATTGGCGACAACAGCGCCGCCGGCAGTCTCGACCTCCTAAAGTTGACCGGCATTACCTTCACGCCGGTGGTGACGGAAGGCACGAAGACCACCAGGGTCGTCGTTACGCATACCTACAGTGCCGGCGGCGGGAATCCCGCAGGCGACTATGCCTGGGGCTATGGGATGGCCGGCTACCTCGATCCCCCTCCAAACGAGAATATCGCCGGCGATCAGCTGCAACAGACCGGCCAGGGCAACTTCGCCGGCAAGATTGCTGCGCTCGGATTGGGACTCGATACCGGGAGATTCGCCACCCCCACCACTAATAACCTGAATGGGAGTGTCACGAAATCGCGGGCGGCCGCCGTGGTCATGCCTGCATGCAATACGGGCAGCGCCCGATGCGCTCCGGCGATTACACAGACCTTTACCCTCACGGTGACCGGCGCCGACATGCTGGTGCTATCCGATAGTGTAGTTGCTGCCGGCGGAACCTGTAGGCCGGTGGAGCAGGTCATTCCGATTCCGCCGCATCTGTATTCGGTAATGCTCAAGCTGGATCCTCAGGCACCGAACGATATCAACCAGCTGAGTAAGTGGCTGGCCAAAATGGGTGAGAAATATCTCAAAAATGCGAAACAAAAGGCACTGCTGGCATGGCTGATCAAGGAGCTGGATAAGTGGCTGGCAGCGACCGTCCCGGGAACCTGTCCGGAGATTTTCGAGGAAATTAACCAGGTTGTCGGAGATGATGCGGAAGATGCATTGAATGCGGTTACATTAGCGGGCCCTTTCGCCCCCGCCGAGCCAGGCGGCGGCACTATCACGATCACGAAACAGACGAGTCAAGCAACAAACGACAGATTTACCTTCACGATCAGCGGCCCCTCGGCCTCGACCCAGACGATCGCCATGGGCAATCAAAACTCCGAGGAAGTCGTTGTCTCCGTGCAGCCAGGAACCTATAGCATCAGTGAGAATTCGCGGACCGGGTGGGAGTTGACCAGCTTTTCGTGTGCAGGGGGGAGCACAACGGGTTTCGCGGTCGAGTTGGGTGCCAATGTCGACTGTACCTTCACGAACACTTATTCCGGGACAGCTGGCACAGCGACTCTTACAGGACTTGGTGTTGGCAATCTTGCCAGTGAAGCGCTCGACGTCTCCTCCAATGGTTCTGTTGTCGTGGGCCACGGAGTAGCCGGCACCCGAGAAGCATTTCTCTGGTCGGCAGGCACGGGGAAAGTGAGCCTGACGCCTGGCGTGTTTGGTCGAGCAGAGGCTACATCAAATGATGGTTCCGTCGTCGTGGGCTCTGCCATTTTCGGAGGTGCCGTGCACGCATTCCGTTGGACTACCGGTCCAGTACTTGCTGACCTGGGAACTTTATCATCAGCCGGGCTCCCTCCTGTCAGCAGCGAAGCTTTAGGTATATCGGGGGATGGCAATGTTGTTGTGGGGTACACATCGTTTTTTGATGGTGTGTTTGGTTCGGACGAGCCCTTCCGTTGGACGCAAAGCGAGGGGATGGTTAGGCTCGGAAATTTGCCTAGTGGCCTAAGCCCCGATGGTCAGGCAAGTGCGGTTTCGAACGATGGGTCAGTCATCGTCGGTTGGGCAGTCAACGCGAGTGGCAGTCAAGAGATGTTCAAGTGGACATCCGCTGATGGCATGCAAGGGCTGGGTCCTCAAAACGTAAGGCCAAGCGCCGTATCTGGTGATGGGTCGTTCATTGTCGGTCAAAACTTGGACGGTATTTTCTCTGAAGCGTTTTATTGGTCACAGCTGACTGGGCTCGTAAACCTACCCGGATTGGCAGGTGCTACGAATTCGCAGAGAAGCGGTGCCCGCGATGTCTCGAGTGACGGTTCCATCATTGTTGGTTGGGCTATGACGCCTCTTGATACCCAAGAAGCTGTTATCTGGCGGTGGAATGGCAACTCGTGGGGCATTAAAACGTTAAAAGATGTCCTCGTTACTGATTTCGGGATTATTGCGGCCACAGGCTGGCAGTTCACTGTGGCTGAGGGGATTTCTCCTGATGGACGAACCATTGTCGGTACTGGCATTAATCCAAACAATATACTTGAAGCTTGGAGAATCCAATTGCCCTAAGCATCGCCACTTGGTGATTGTTGGTCACTGCCCTATGGAGGATTTCAAGGCTGACATCAGCCATATCTAGGCTCGATGAGGGAAGCAGCGAATACTGCTTCCCTCTCTGGCACGAACGAGAGGTAACCATGGGTGAGAGCATCTCGCGGTTGCGTCATCCTCCGTCCAGGAACGGTTTCCTGGGTGTGTGCCTCGTCATTGTTGCCTTGATTCCGATGACACCGGTAGGTGGTGACGCGCAGATTGTCACCGATATTTCTTCCTCCGGTCTGAATACGCAGGTCAATATCACTGGTACTTCGTATGACATCACTGGAGGCACCAGGCCAGGTAGCGGTCCCAATCTCTTTCACAGCTTTGGAAATTTTAATGTCGGCGCCGGAGACACCGCGAATTTTCTGAATGACTTGGGCCTGGCCACTTCCAACATCCTTGGCCGGGTGACTGGCGGGAATATCTCCCAGATCTACGGCACTCTTCAAACCACCGATTTCGGTAATGCGAATCTATTCTTGTTAAATCCAACAGGCATCGTCTTGGGACCAGGGGCTTCGCTTAACGTGGGCGGATCGGTCAGTTTCACGACTGTGCAGTACTTCCGTCTGTTCGATGGAGTGGGCAGCGTGAATTTCTATGCTAACCCCGTGAACGATGGATTGCCCGACAGCATCCTGGCCATTAATTCTTCCGCTTTCGAATTTCTCTCTGCCTCTCCTGCCGGGTACGGATTTCTTACCACTCCTGCCCCCACTGTCTCAATCACGGTACAGGGCAGCAATCTGGCTGTTCCGTCCGGCCAGTCGATTTCGCTCATCGGCGGAAAGGTTGTGGTCGAAGGCGGCGCGCAAGTATCAGCGTCGAGTGGCAGCATCTATCTTGCCAGCGCCGCGTCTCCAGGGGAATTTGACCTTGCGACGCTTGGGGCATTGCCCAACCGGGATGGAGTCTCCTTTGCCTCATCTGGCTCGGTGTCTCTTGCTCCTGCTTCAAGTATCGATGTGCATGGCTCCAGTACAGTGTTCATCAGAGGTGGACAGCTCGCGCTCTCAATGAATGAGGCGACCCTCTCTACGTCTGAAGCCCCGGCCCCGCCGGATACGATCGCCCTCGGTCCCGGCAGTTCTATCCAAACGACCACTATTGGAACTGATCCCGGGGCCGATGTGCAGCTGACGAGTGGGACCATCCGGATGGATGGAGCCAATATCACCACGGTCACAGTGGGACTAGGATCCGGGGGAGCGCTACAACTTCAGGCCGACAGCCTTACAGTGGAGAATGGCGCATCGATTGTAACGGCAACAGTTGATGGGGGTGGCGTCGGAGGAGACGTCGTCTTGAATGTGGGGACTGCAACCCTCACGGGCGGGTCCTCAATCCAAAGCCAAACTCAGAACGTCACCCCCGGGTTCGGTCAGGGGGGACATGTGAGCATACAAGGATTGCCTGGGGCGGAGTCAGGCGCAGCAACGTCGGTAGCTCTCTCCGAAGGCAGTTCCCTGTTGAGCTCATCGTTTGGAGCTGGTGAGGGGGGACGAGTAACCATCCTGTCCACGTCTTTGACCTTGGATGGGGCCGACACCAGTGTGAAAGCGGAAGCGGCCGATGTGGGCCGCGGAGGAGATATCGTTATTGGTATCCGGCAGGCCGGTTTTTCAGGCGGGGCGACTATTCGAACTATCACCGGCAGTGCCGATCCTAATGCTCCAGCCGCCGCCACGGTCACGGTGCAAGGGCTGTCGGGAACGGGAAGCCTGGCGGATGCTGTCAGTCTTTCCGGAACGGATTCCGGCATCGTTTCCGATACCATCGGCACTGCTCGTTCCGGTGACGTGTCGGTGCATGCCAAGGTCATTACGTTGAGGGACGGGGCCGTGATCCAAACCGGCACGTCGGTCAACACCGGTGCGGGAGGCAATGTGACGGTCGATGCCGAAACACTCACAATCTCAAGCGAGGCTCGTATCGCGAGTTTGTCCGCTGCTGGAGACGCAGGGCAGGTGGCGATCACGGCCGATCAGTTAACCATGAACAATGTGTCGATTGAGAGCAGCACCAGTAGTAGCGGCCGAGGAGGCGACGTCGTGATCGATGCAGAGGTTGTGCGCCTGTCGAACGGGGCCACGATCAACAGCAGCACGTCCGAGGCAGGTCGCGCTGGCGACATTGCCGTCCATGCCCCATCGATCACGCTACGCAATGGAGCGACGATCTCATCGAGCAGCACTGGCGCAGGGAACGCCGGCAACATTTCCATCAATAGCAAGGCGAGTCCGGGCACGAGCGTTCTCATGGAGCACAGCACGATCAATACGTCAGCGGCATTGGCGGATGGCGGGAATATCGAGATCTATGCGACAGACATGATCCGCCTGACCGATAGCCTCATCATCTCGTCGGTCGGTAATCCAACGAAGACCGATACGTTGGGTGGCAACATTACCATTGATCCGGACTTTGTGATTCTGAAAGGAAGTGAGATCCGGGCCAACGCCTTTGCAGGGGATGGAGGAAACATCGGCATCACGGCCGGTCTCTTTCTAGCCGACGCCTTCAGTCAGCAGAATATCAGTGCCTCATCCGAGCAAGGTGTCAGCGGCACCGTGCAAATCAACGCTCCGATCAATAACCTCTCCAGCGTGGTTGGACGGCTGCCGGAATCTTTAGTGGAGGTGCAAGCCCTGCTGCGCGCAGCCTGTGCGGCCAGGCTGGCCCAGGGACAAACGAGCAGCTTCGTCGAACGCGGGCGGGACAGCATTCCCGCCGGGCCCGAGGGATTGCTTGCCAGTCCGTTTCTCCCTATGACATCCGGGCATCTGTCGCGATTGCCTGTCACCCCATCTCGCGAACCGTCCAACATACAAGTGCGCCGGCGGTCCGGGAATGAATCTCCTGCTCCGGCCATCATATTTTCAGAACACGCGGCCTGTTCGTCATGAGTGGACGACTGTACTGTTTGAGTAAGAGACAGAGTGGAACAATGGATGTGCCAGATGAATCCTATCGGATTCACTGAATCAATTCCGATTCAGCGATTTGCATACGGTGCGCCGAAGCCGGTTGGCGTGGCTCACGTGAGATCATGGGAAATGGCCTGATTTTCTCTCGATTGTGCCGTTGGGAGAGTCGAGACCTAGGATGTCC
>JABMDE010000109.1 GCA_015904055.1 Nitrospira sp.
GTATGGCTACTATTTACCGGCAAAGATCCGTGTGGGACTGTCGGCGCCGCAGGCCTTTACGACGTTCACCGTGATTGCAGTCAGCCTGATCATCAACCGTATGATGCTCAAGCGGGCGGTTGTGCATGGGCCGGTTCAGTGGGGAAAGATTCCGTTCCGCGGCATGGTGGTGCTGTTCGGGTTGTCGGCGGCCTTTACGTGGGTGATGGGGTTGATGGGCTTTATTCGATCATCGGGCCGATTGTCCTGGCATGTCAGCGAACTGATGGCCGACGTGTCGCCATGGGCCTTTACGCCGGACCTGGCCTTTGCCGCTAAAATGGTCACGTTGAATATGGCGGTGTTCTGGGGGGCGGTGCTGGTTCTGTTTTGGATGTGCCAGCGTGGGCAGCAGTCGGTCATGGGCGAGGAGTTCCATAATGCGGAGGCGCCGATCCTGTCGCCGGTCCCATCACAAGAAACGTAACGAAAGGGTGTGGAAGGATATGAAGAGGGCGTTGCTCGGTGCTGCGATCGGATTCGGCGGTCTGGTGTCTGTGCTCGTGTGGCCCGGTCTCGGATGTGCGGAGGGTCCGGCGCTCGTGTTGGAGGAGTTCAAAGCCAAAGAGGCCGACGGATTTCCTTCTGCGTGGGAGCATGAGAATCAACGGAGCCAGTCCAAAGGTCGCGAGGCCTATAAGGTGCAGTCTGAAAACGGCGCGAATTTCCTCTCTGCAAAAGATGCGGGGCAGCGGATCAAAAAGAAAAAGATCGACTGGGACCCCAAGGCCTATCCCGTGCTGACGTGGCGGTGGCGTTTGGTGAAGGCGCCGACCGGCACGGAACCGCTGGCCGCGATCTATGCCTCACTGGATACCGATCTGTTGTTCATTCCGGTCTTCACGAAATATGTCTGGAGCGCAACGAAACCCGAAGGCACGCTGACCGAAGGCGGGATGTTCAGCGGGTCCGAGATTGTCGTTCAAAGTGGAACGAGCGCGCCGGGACAATGGTTTGAGGAGCGGGTCAACGTCTACGAGGACTTTAAGCGGATTCATCGGCATGAGCCGGCGGCGAAAGCCTGGGGGATATCCATTATTGCCAGCCCCGGAGTCGAGATCGATTTTGGTCCCATGACGGCTCTGCCTGCCAAGTAGGGAGACTGTCACGATGTATACGCGTACGTCTTTATCACGCATATAGATTCAAAGGGTGTCGCGTAGGTTGATGGTATGCCGATCTGGAAAGTGTTGGACATAGTTTTAGGAATGGTGGTGATGGGGACCGTGGGGACCCTCATCGGGATGACTATGGGTGGAGGGTTGTTTCCGGTGGCGGTTGGGGTCGGGCTTGTGTTGGGTTGCGTCATCGGATATTTGGGCGGTCGCCGATTTCTCGTTAGCATCATGATTGGAACCGTATTGGGCGGGGCATTGGCGTGGGTGGTGGCTGGTATCGACCGGATTTGGGTTGGGGCAGGAGCGGGTGCGGCGATGGGCGGCTTCCTTGGCGTCCAGATCTCAATGCTTCTCGATATGCGCGCGGCCAGAAAGGCTCCGCCTGAAGAAGCTGCGCCGTCCGCGTCTCAACCGTGAACGGGAAGAGGGGATTGCGTGGAAAATAAGGGTGTGTTGTACGGGTCCATCATTTTTGTATTCGCGTCATTTTTTCTCATGGTCGGCCTCTTGGCCTATGAGTCGTATAAGGCCAGACAGATGAAGGAGTTGGCGGCGTCCATCAAGTCCGAGGAGCGACAGACCGTGAGCAGCGCCACGTCCCAGGACTATTCGATGTACAAAACAAAAATGGGCGATGAGGGACGGGAGATGGTCCAGATTCCTGAAGGGCCCTTTACGATGGGAAGTGTGGATGCCGATCCGGATGAAGCGCCGGAACATCAAGTATTTTTGAAAGGGTTCTTTATGGACCGGAAAGAAGTGACACAGGCGGAATACGCGCGGTTCGCCAAGATGACCAAGCGTCCGATGCCGAGAATCGAAGTATTCGAAGACGATCAGTCAAAGCTGCTCCAGCAGGAGTTTGCCGCGATGAGTGTGACCTGGGATGATGCGACGGCCTATTGTAAATGGGCCGGCAAGCGTCTTCCGACTGAAGCAGAATGGGAGAAGGCCGGACGCGGCGAAGGTAAGAGAAGGTATCCCTGGGGAGAGAAATTTGCCGTCAATGCGGCGAATGTGGACGGCAGTGAAGACGGCTACAAGTACCTCGCGCCACCCGGATCGTTCGAAGCGGGACGGAGTCCGTATGGACTCTTTGATATGACCGGCAACGTCGCGGAGTGGGTAGCGGATTCGTACGATGAGCACTATTATAAAAAATCGCCGTACCGCGATCCTAAAGGACCGGAGAATGCGGATCTGAAAGTTGTGCGGGGAGGATCATGGCGGGAGACGGAACAGAATGCGCGGCTCTCCAAACGATTTGCTGCGAAGCATTGGCGGACGGATATTACGATCGGTTTTCGTTGCGCGGGCGATCCTGATCTGGTGAGTGGCTCTCCCGCTTCTTAGGCCGGTATGCTCGAA
>JABMDE010000011.1:0-5286 GCA_015904055.1 Nitrospira sp.
GGGTTGCGGTTTGCGGTGCGCGAGGGCGGCAAGACCGTCGGCTCCGGTGTCGTCACGGAAATTCTGGCGTAAACGGACGTAGATATTCGTCAACACGGTATCGAGTAACGGACGATGAATAACGGGGGTTGCGAGTGAAGGTCGATCAGCGAATCAGAATTAGACTGCGCGGGTTCGATTACCGAGTGCTGGACCAGTCGGTGATGGAAATTGTCGAAACTGTTCGGCGTAGCGGGGCTAAGGTAGTTGGCCCGATTCCGCTTCCGACTAGAATAGAAAAAATCACCGTTCAGCGATCAACGCATGTCGATAAGAAGTCGCGCGAACAGTTTGAGATGCGCACGCACAAGCGCTTGCTGGATATTATGGAGCCGACGCCGGAAACAATGGATTCGCTGATGAAGCTGAATTTGGCTGCCGGCGTGGATGTGGAAATCAAGTTGTGAGGAAGGACAGGGCTAAGCTCAACTTCAGCCTCGCGGTGAGTGAATGACAAACGGATTGCTTGGAAAAAAACTTGGGATGACGCAGGTATTCGATCAGAATCGCTTGACGCCGGTGACGGTGATCGAGGCTGGGCCGTGCCGCGTTGTCACTGTGAAGACTAAAGAGCGTGATGGCTATGAGGCCGTTCAGCTCTCCTTCGGTGAAGTCAAGGAGCGCAAACTCTCAAAGGCCGAGCTTGGACACCTCAAGAAGAACCAATCTCCGGCCAGCCGTGTCCTGCGTGAGTTCAAGAAAGATGGCGAGCCGGCGGTCGGGCAGTCGGTGACTGTCGATATGTTCAAGAAGGGCGATTGGGTCGATGTCGTTGGGGTTTCGAAGGGAAAAGGTTTTCAAGGGTGGGCCGGAGTCTCACGGATCGATGTTCCACCGGCATCCCGGTTCGATCGGGGCAAGTTCATATCCTTCGCGTGTGTGGAAGGGCAAGGAGTTGCCTGGCCATATGGGAGCGGAGCGGATCACGACGCAACGATTGAAGGTCGTCGAGTCGAGGCCTGATGAGCACCTTCTTTTCGTGCGCGGGGCTATTCCAGGTGCAGCAAACGGAATTGTCGTCATAAGAAAGTCAAAGAAGAGTTAAGCCATGCCCACAGTTGATGTCGTTGATTGGCAGAATACAAAAGTTGGAACGGTCGAGTTAGCGCCGGGCGTGTTCGGGTGCGAACTCCGTGCAGCCTTGGTGCATGAAGCGGTCATTATGCAACGGGCCTGTGAGCGCCAGGGGACAGCGTCTACGCTTCGCCGAGGCGAAGTGAGTGGATCGGGTAAGAAGCCGTGGAAGCAAAAACATACTGGGCGGGCTCGCGCCGGGTCTGTGCGCTCTCCTGTATGGCGTCACGGTGGGAGCGTGTTTGGGCCAAAGCCGAGAAGCTATGCGTATACGATGCCGAAACAGAAATATCGGGCGGCGCTTCAGAGCGCTTTATCGGCAAAAGTTCTGGAAGGTAAATTGGTGGTCTTGTCGGAAGTGTCGCTTCAACAGCCTAAGACGAAGCTGTTGGCGCAGGCGCTGGGACGTTTGAGTGGAGGCGATCATGCCTTGGTTGTGCTTGGCAGTGGGCAGCCGGCGGTCGCTCAGGCTGCTAAGAATATGGCCGCGGTTACAGTGCTCAGTCCTGATCAGTTGAACGTCTATGACATTGTGCGTGCCGGAGTGGTCGTTGTCTCCCAGCAGGAACTGGGACGTGTGCAAGAGGTCTGGTCGTGAAAATTGAAATGCATGCGGTCTTGGTTCAGCCTCTGTTGACAGAGAAAATAACGGGGCTCCGTGAGAAGACGAACACCGTCGGATTCATTGTCCACCCTGATGCGAATCGTGTGCAGATCAAGCAAGCTGTCGAATCGCTCTTGAAGGTCAAGGTTGAAAAAGTGAACGTGCTGAACATCCGTGGTAAGGTCAAGCGGCTTGGACGATTTTCGGGCCGGCGTTCAGACTGGAAGAAGGCCTTTGTCACCCTCAAGAAGGGTGAGAAGCTTGAGATGTATGAAAGCGCGTAATCAACGTTTCGCGTAAGAAGGTAGGGGCAGAGTTATGGGTTTGAAAACATACAGGCCAACAACTCCTGGACGTCGTGGGATGACTGCGGTCACGACCGAGGATCTGACAAAGAAAAAGCCGGAAAAGTCGCTGACCTCTTTTCATCTTCGAAGCGGCGGGCGGAACAACGATGGACGGATGACCATCCGTTTTCGTGGGGCTGGCCATAAGCGGTTGTATCGAACTATTGATTTTCATCGGGACAAGGTCGGCATTGCTGCGCGTGTTGAAGCGATTGAATATGACCCGAACCGATCAGCCCGTATTGCGTTGCTGAAGTACAGGGTGCTGCGTGAGTTCAAGAAAGATGGCGACGTGGCGGTCGGGCAGTCGGTGACTGTCGATATGTTTAAGAAGGGCGATTGGGTCGATGTCGTCGGGATTTCAAAGGGAAAAGGTTTTCAGGGTGTCGTTCGTCGGCATCACTACTCCGGCGGACCGGAGTCTCACGGATCGATGTTCCATCGTCATCCCGGTTCAATCGGGGCAAGTTCATTTCCTTCGCGTGTGTGGAAGGGGAAGACATTGCCTGGCCACATGGGGTCGGAGCGAATTACGACGCAACGATTGAAGGTCGTCGAATCGAGGCCTGAGGAGCACCTTCTTTTTGTGCGCGGGGCCATTCCAGGTGCAGCAAACGGAATCGTTGTTATAAGAAAGTCAAAGAAGAGTTAATCCATGCCCACAGTTGATGTCGTTGATTGGCAGAATAAAAAAGTCGGAACGATCGAATTGGCGCCAGCCGTGTTTGGGTGCGAACTCCGCGCAGCCTTGGTGCATGAGGCGGTCATCATGCAGCGGGCCTGTGAGCGCCAGGGAACGGCGTCTACGCTTCGCCGAGGTGAAGTGAGTGGATCGGGGAAGAAGCCGTGGAAGCAAAAGCATACCGGTCGGGCGCGTGCCGGATCGTTGCGGTCTCCTGTATGGCGTCACGGCGGGAGCGTATTTGGGCCAAAGCCGAGAAGCTATGCGTATACAATGCCGAAGCAGAAATATCGGGCCGCGCTTCAGAGCGCGCTGTCGGCGAAAGTTTCGGAAGGTAAATTGGTGGTGTTGTCAGAGGTGTCTCTTCAGCAGCCCAAGACAAAGTTGCTCGCGCAGGCACTGGGGCGTCTGAGCGGAGGTGATCATACCTTGGTTGTGCTGGGAAGCGGACAGCCGACGGTTGCTCAGGCTGCTAAGAATATGGCCGCGGTTAAAGTGCTCAGTCCTGATCGGTTGAATGTCTATGACATCGTGCGTGCCGGAGTGGTCGTTGTCTCCCAGCAGGAGCTGGGACGTGTGCAAGAGGTCTGGTCGTGAAAATCGAAATGCATGCGGTCTTGGTTCAGCCTCTGTTGACCGAAAAAATAACGGGGCTTCGTGAGAAGACGAATACCGTCGGATTCATTGTCCACCCTGATGCCAATCGTGTGCAGATCAAGCAAGCGGTTGAAACGCTGTTGAAGGTCAAGGTTGAAAAGGTGAACGTATTGAATATCCGTGGCAAGGTTAAGCGGCTTGGACGGTTTTCTGGCCGGCGTTCAGACTGGAAGAAGGCCTTCGTCACCCTTAAGAAGGGTGAGAAGCTTGAGATGTACGAAAGCGCGTAATCAAATGTTACGCGGAAGAAGGTAGGGGCAGAGTTATGGGTTTGAAATCATACAGGCCAACAACTCCAGGACGTCGTGGGATGACTGCGGTCACGACCGAGGAGCTGACAAAGAAAAAGCCGGAAAAGTCGCTGACCTCGTTTCATCTTCGAAGCGGCGGGCGGAACAACGACGGGCGGATGACCATCCGTTTTCGTGGGGCTGGTCATAAGCGGTTGTATCGAACGATTGATTTTCATCGGGACAAGATCGGCATTGCTGCACGCGTTGAAGCGATTGAATATGATCCGAACCGGTCGGCCCGTATTGCCCTGCTGAAGTACAAGGACGGAGAAAAGCGCTATATCCTGGCTCCGGTCGGGTTGAAGGTAAACGACGAAGTGCAATCAGGCCCTCAGGCTGAAATTCGTCCTGGGAATGCGTTGCCATTGGCCAATATGCCGCTGGGTACGACCGTTCATAATATTGAACTAAAGCTGGGTAAAGGCGGGCAACTGATTCGGAGCGCAGGCGGTTTTGCTCAGGTGATGGGCCGTGATGGAGATTACATTCAGGTTCGCTTGAAATCCGGAGAAATGCGCCGGATCTTGGGGACATGTATGGCGACGGTCGGACAAGTCGGAAACGTCGATCACGAGAACATTACAGTGGGAAAAGCTGGACGAAACCGATGGAAGGGAAAGCGCCCGCATGTCCGCGGTGTCGTCATGAACCCGGTCGACCATCCGCATGGAGGCGGAGAGGGAAAATCGGGTCAGGGAAATCCCCATCCTGTGTCACCGTGGGGATTGCCGACGAAGGGGTATAAGACCAGGCAGAATAAAAAGACCGATAAGTTCATTATCGCCAGACGTAAGTCGGGAGTGCGCAATGCCTAGATCGATTAGTAAGGGCGCGTTTGTCGATGATCATCTCCTCAAGAAAGTTGAGCAGATGAATCAGATGAAGGATCGCAAGTTGATCAAGACATGGTCGCGGCGATCGACGGTTATCCCAGACATGATTGGCCATACGTTTGCCGTCCATAACGGGAAGAAATTCATTCCCGTGTTTGTGACTGAAAATATGGTAGGCCACAAGCTTGGAGAGTTTGCGCCGACCCGGTTCTTCAAGGGCCATGGTCAGGCAAGAACCGAAAAGGCCGTTGCGCTGAAGTAGAAGAGGCTGGCGGTCGGCAGTCAATTGCTGAGAGCATCACGGTCCGAGTGGCTGGTGATGGATGACGGGATCTAAGACGATGACGGAAGCACAAGCCATATTACGATTTGTACGGGTTGCCCCACGGAAGGCGAAACCCGTGATTGACATGATTCGTGGGCAACAGGTTCCGGCAGCGCTGGCGATGTTGAAGCATACGCCCAGGCATGCCGCCCGTGTTGTTGAAAAAATTCTTCGATCTGCAGTGGCGAACGCTGAGCAGAAGGAAATGGGAGATGGCGAGTCGATGGTGATCTCCAAAGCCTTCGTCAACTGTGGGCCGACCTATAAGCGTGTTCGGGCCAGGTCCATGGGTCGGGCGAATGCAATTCAGAAGCGGACCAGCCATATCACGGTTGTGGTGGCAGCGCCGACAATTCAGGATAAGAAGCAGTAGGGACACTTTTAACGCGTACTGAGGCAGACGTCGTATGGGTCAGAAAACACATCCAATTG
>JABMDE010000011.1:5406-13796 GCA_015904055.1 Nitrospira sp.
AGAAGCAGTAGGGACACTTTTAACGCGTACTGAGGCAGACGTCGTATGGGTCAGAAAACACATCCAATTGGATATCGCCTGGGCTACAACTATACCTGGAATTCCCGCTGGTATGCCGGCAAGGATTACGCCAAGCTGCTTCACCAGGATATCAAGATCAGAAAGACGGTTAAGGCTAAGCTGTACCATGCGGGTGTCGCCAAGGTGGAAATTGAACGGTCTGGTGATCAGACTCGAGTGATCATCCACACGGCTCGTCCTGGAATTATCATCGGCCGCAAGGGGGCCGAAGTTGATAAGCTCAAGGCCGATCTTGAAAAGCAATATGGCGGGCAGGCGTACATTACCGTCAAGGAAATCAAAAAACCTGAACTTGATGCACAGTTGGTGAGTGAGAATGTTGCTGCTCAGCTCGAAAAGCGTGTGGCGTTCAGGCGGGCTATGAAGCGTAGTGTCCAGTCGGCGCTTCGGCTCGGTGCACAAGGAATCAAGATTATGGTGGCGGGCCGTTTGGGCGGTGCGGAAATCGCGCGAACCGAATGGTATCGAGAAGGACGTGTGCCGCTACATACTCTGCGGGCTGAAATAGACTATGGGTTTGCTGAAGCACATACCACCATGGGGCAGATCGGGGTCAAGACGTGGATTTACAAGGGTGAACTGCTTCCGGTACAGCCAATGAAGCCGGATTCTGTTCTTGAGCGGCGGATTGGGTAAGGAGATCGAGTTGTGTTAGCGCCGAAGAAAGTCAAATTCAGAAAAATGCAGAAGGGCCGCATGAAGGGCAAAGCCTATCGTGGCGGTCAGATTACGCTGGGTGAATTCGGTCTGAAGGCATTGGAGCCCGGTTGGGTGACCAGCCGTCAAATTGAAGCGGCGAGAATCGCAATCACCCGCTACGTGAAACGAGGCGGGCAGGTGTGGACGCGCATATTTCCGGATAAGCCGATCACGAAGAAACCTGCCGAGACTCGAATGGGTAAAGGGAAGGGCAATCCGGAGTATTGGGTGGCGGTCGTGAAGCCTGGCCGGATTTTGTATGAGATGGATGGGGTCACGCCTGAGGTTGCGAAGGAAGCATTCCGACTTGCATCTCACAAGCTGCCTGTTGCAACAAAGTTGGTTGTTCGCGGAGAGTTCGCGTAAGGCCTTGAGTCTGGCCTGAGGGGTAAGGGTATGGCATTGGAACTGAAAGAGTTGCAGCAACTGACAGCGCTCGAGCTTGCGGATAAGGCAAAGCAGCTCGTCCAGGAACTCTTCAACCTGCGTTTCCAGTTCGGGACTGGGCGGCTTGAGAATCCTATGCAAATTCGAAGAACCAAGCGCGACATTGCCAGAATTAAAACTGTCATCCGGCAGATCGAACAGCAGGCTGAAGCAGCCAAAGGGTAGGGGGGCTATGTCTGAGGGTGTGAAAAAGCATCATCGGTTTGGAAGTGTCGTCAGCAATAAAATGCAGAAGACCGTTGTCGTGGCCGTCTCACGATCGGTCATCCACCCCGTTTACAGAAAAGTTCTCAAGCGGGTGACGAGATTGAAAGCGCATGATGAGAATGGACTGTGCAAGGTGGGTGATCGTGTCAAGATTATTCAGACCAGGCCATTGAGCAAGGACAAGAATTGGCGGGTCGTGCAGATTATGGAAAAAGGACAGGCTGAAAAATAGAGGGAGCACCGTTCTGGGGTCATCGGATCTCATGGCATGTGCGGAACGTAGATATGATTCAAAACTATACGTATATGGATGTAGCCGATAATTCCGGCGCGAAGCAGGCGATGTGCTTCCATGTATTTGGTGGCACCAGGCGGCGGTATGCATCGTTAGGCGATATCGTCGTCGTGGCCGTTAAGGAAGCCATTCCCCAGGCGAGTGTGAAAAAGGGGGATGTCAGCCGTGCGGTCATTGTGCGGACGACCAAGGAAGTGCGGCGGGAGGATGGCTCCTACATCAAGTTTGATCGAAATGCCTGTGTGCTGATCAATAAAGACGGTGAGCCAATCGGCACGCGCATTTTCGGTCCGGTCGCGCGTGAGCCTCGACTTGAGCGTGTTGTGCTCAATGTCGGTATGGGAGAGGCTCTGCAGAATGTCAAATTGCTCGAGAGTGCGGTAACTGAACTGGGGACAATCACAGGCCAAAAGCCGGTTGTAACCAGGGCCAAGAAAGCTATAGCCGGGTTCAAGTTGCGACAGGGGTTGCCGATTGGAGCCAAGGTGACGCTGCGCAGTCGCCGTATGTATGAATTTTTTGATCGCCTGGTATCGTTGGCGCTTCCACGCATTCGGGATTTTCGTGGCGTCTCGCCGAAGGCCTTTGATGGGCGTGGGAACTATACGTTTGGTCTGAAGGAGCAGTTGATTTTCCCGGAGATCAAGTACGACGAGGTGGCGTCGATCCACGGGATGGACATTACGATTGTAACGACAGCCAAGACGAACGACGAAGGGAAGGCCCTGTTGAAGCATCTGGGTATGCCATTTCGGACCTAGGGCTCACTCGGTGTGAGGCATTGTTCGAAGAGAAGGAGTGTTTGTGGCACGATTAGCGCTGAGAAATAAGGCGGCAACCAAACAAAAGTTTCCGTGCCGGGAGTATCATCGCTGCGGCGTTCGTGGGTATCTTCGGCGGTTTCGGATGTGCAGGATCTGTTTTCGGCTCCTGAGCCTCCGCGGAGAAATCCCGGGCGTGCGCAAATCAAGCTGGTAGCGGACATATCGGCCTACGGTCGATCGTCTTAAGAATGTAGAAGGGTATCAGATGCTTACAGATCCGATCAGTGACCTCCTTGTTCGATTGAAAAATGGTGCGCAGCGTCGCCATGAGACAGTGGCTGTTCCAACGTCAAAGTTGAAGCGCGCAATTTTAGAGATCTTGAAGAGAGAGGGCTATGTCGATGGCATTGAGGACGGGATGCGCGATGGGCATCCGATTCTCGATGTGCGGTTACGATATGTGGGGGAAGGACAGCCCATGATTACGGGTCTGGAGCGGATCAGCAAGCCGGGACGCCGTGTGTATGTCGGCAGCAAAGATATTGCCAAGGTCCGCAACGGGATTGGTGTGTCCATCCTCTCGACCTCAAAAGGGATCATGACGGATCAGGAGTCCCGCAAGAATAAGCTGGGTGGAGAGATTTTGTGTTCAGTGTGGTAGGCGGGGCCAGGTCTTAACGACTGAATAGGGATGTAGAAAATCATGTCGCGGATAGGGAAAAAACCAATCGCGGTTCCCAGTGGAGTGGATGTCAAAGTCTCCGGGTCGAATGTGTCGGTCAAGGGTCCTTTAGGGAAGCTGGATTGGTCATTGGCGCAAGGTGTGAACGTTGCGGTGGATAACGGCCAAATTGTTGTCACCCGCTCCAGTGAAGATCGTAAGCTGCGGGCCTTGCATGGTCTTGTTCGCGCGGAATTGAATAACATGGTGTACGGTGTGACCAAGGGCTATGAACGATCGCTGGAAATAACCGGGGTTGGATATAAGGCGCAAATTCAGGGACGGACGATGAGTTTCAATGTCGGGTATATCAATCCCGTCGTGTATCAAGTGCCGGCTGGGATCGATGTGAAGGTGGATAAGCAGACTCTCATTAATGTCAAGGGAGTCGATAAGCGCCTCGTCGGCCAGGTGGCGGCGAATCTCCGAGCGATCAAGCCTCCCGATGTGTACAAGCAAAAGGGTGTTCGCTATGCGGGCGAACAGTTGCGGAAAAAGGAAGGCAAGACAGGGAAGTAGGTAGCGAACATGAATACGGCTGAAAAATTACGACAATTGAAACAGCGGCGGCGGCGGGTGCGCAAGACGATTATGGGGACTGCTGAACGGCCTCGTCTGAACGTGTTCCGCAGTAGTGCGCATATCTATGCGCAGGTCATCAACGATATCGAGGGGAAGACGCTCGCAGCAGCATCGTCACTCGATAAGTCGCTCCGCACGTCGCTTAAATCAACGAGCAGCATCGAAGCGGCGAAGGCGGTTGGGAAGTTGATTGCATCGAGGGCGAAGGCCGCCAATGTCAATACCGTGGTCTTTGATCGCGGCGGACGGATGTATCATGGCAGGATCAAAGCGCTTGCCGATGCGTCGCGTGAAGGGGGCCTTCAGTTCTAGCGCGGTCATCCTATTCATCCCCACCAATTTTGAGTGGGAAGAGCAGAAACGCGGCTCCTGACCAGTATTCAGAATATCTTCAAGATTCCCGAGCTTCGCACTCGTATATTGTTTACGCTCGGGATGCTCGTCGTATACCGCATCGGGGCTCACATCCCGACTCCCGGTATCAACGGCGAGGCCCTCTCTGAATTTCTGCAAAAACAGGGCGGCTCCCTGCTCGGGTTTTTAGATATTTTCTCAGGCGGGTCATTGTCCCGCTTGACCATTTTTGCGCTGGGCATCATGCCCTATATCAGCGCCTCGATCATCATTCAGCTGCTGACGGTGGTTGTTCCCCACCTCACCAAGCTGGCCAAGGAGGGAGAGCGCGGGCGAAAAAAGATTATTCAGTATACCCGATTCAGCACGATCGGCATTGCGTTGATTCAGGGCTTTGGGATTGCAGTCGGTTTGGAGCAGATGAATCAAGGTGCCTTCGTATTAAGTGCCGGATGGGGATTCCGCCTCATGACCGTGATTACGCTCACGGCGGGGACGGGATTTCTGATGTGGCTCGGTGAGCAGATCACCGAACGCGGGATTGGGAACGGGATATCGCTGATTATTTTTTCCGGCATCGTGGCGCGACTGCCGTCGGCCGTGGCGCAGACTTTCGACCTCTATAAGGTCGGACAGTTGAACATTGTGATGCTTGTTGCTCTGGCGGCGCTGATGGTAGTCGTTGTGGCGGCCATCGTGTTTTTGGAAAGCGGCCGTCGAAAGATTCCGGTCCAGTATGCCAAGCGTGTCATCGGTCGGCGGGTATACGGCGGGCAGAGTACACATATTCCGTTGAAGATCAATACGGCGGGTGTGATTCCGCCTATTTTTGCGTCGTCGATTATCGCGTTTCCTGCCACGATCGCAGGGTTTTTTGAAACGCCGTGGATCAAAGAGATCGGCACGCAACTGTCACCGGGATCGGTGCTCTACACGCTGATGTATGTCGGGCTCATTCTGTTTTTCTGTTTCTTTTATACGGCTGTCGTTCTCAATCCGGTGGATATGGCCGACAACATGAAGAAGTATGGGGGATTCATCCCCGGCATCCGGCCTGGTCAAAGAACGTCGGACTATATTTATAATGTGCTGACAAAAATCACATTTGCGGGATCCATTTATTTGGCCGTAGTGTGTGTCATCCCGGAACTGCTCATTTACAAATTAAATGTGCCCTTCTATTTCGGCGGCACTTCATTGTTGATCGTGATCGGAGTGGGACTTGATACGGCGCAGCAGATTGAATCACACATGCTGATGCGCAACTATGAAGGGTTTTTAGGTAAGGGCATGGCTCCGCTACGCGGAAGAAATGGATAATGCCGCATGCGGCTCGTGTTTCTTGGCGCGCCAGGCGTCGGTAAAGGTACGCAAGCGGATAAGGTTGCGGCGCAGTACGGTGCCAGGAAAATATCGACCGGGGATTTGCTCCGAGAGGCGGTTCGTGCTCGCACAAGTTTAGGTCTTGAGGCCAAGGCCTATATGGATCAAGGGCAATTGGTTCCGGATTCGGTAGTTATCGGGTTGGTGCGCGAGAAGTTGACTGATCCCGGGTATGCTAAGGGATTTATACTGGACGGGTTTCCCAGGACGGTTCCCCAGGCGGAAGAGTTGGGAAAGGTGCTGGATGAACAGGGCATCGGCCTGAATCGCGTCATTAACTTTCAGGTTTCTCGTGCCGAGATCGTGAAACGTCTGAGCGGACGGAGAAGCTGCCCAAAGTGTCAGGCGACGTATCATGTGGAGTTTGCGCCCCCTCAAGAAGACGGAGTGTGTGATCGGTGCAAGGATACGTTGGTACAGCGAAGCGATGATCAGAGGGAAGCGATTGAGACACGGCTGAAGGTCTATGAAGAACAGACCTCCCCGTTGATCGGCTTCTACGAAAAGAAAAATATCCTGTCGCACATCGAGAGCGAGGGTCCCGTCGAGTCCGTATATCAGAGTTTGTCGAAGGTGCTGGCGGCATACGATACGGCATGATCATTCTCAAGACGCCTGCTGAAATTGAGATTATGGCGGAGGCGTCGAGAGTGGTTGCCGAGGTGTTGGAGATCGTTCGGAAAGAAGTTCGACCGGGAATCAGCACAGACGATCTCGATCGCCTGGCCGAGAGAGAGATCCGGGCGAGGGGGGCGACTCCGGCGTTCAAGGGGTATCGAAATTATCCTAAGACGCTCTGCGCATCCGTGAACGAACAGGTGGTTCATGGAATACCATCCGGCAGGAAGCTCAAGGATGGTGATATTATCGGGCTTGATCTTGGCGCCATTGTGGGTGGGTTTTATGGAGACTCAGCGGTAACGGTGGCAGTCGGTCGGGTGCCTGAGAAGATTGCGGCGCTCGTGCAGGTGACGGAAGAATCGCTGAATCTTGGAATCGAGCAGGCGGTGGTCGGTAATCGGTTGACGGATATTTCGCATGCGGTCCAATGCCATATCGAGTCGGCGGGGTATTCGGTCGTCACGGAGTTTGTAGGGCATGGGATCGGCAGGCAATTACACGAAGAGCCGCAGGTTCCCAACTATGGGAAGCCTGGACAGGGACCGCGGCTGCAGAGCGGCATGGTGCTCGCCATTGAGCCGATGGTCAATATGGGGGGGAGTGCCGTACGAGTTCTTGAAGATCGTTGGACGGCAGTTACAGCTGATGGAAGTTTGTCTGCTCACTTCGAACATACAATTGCCATACAACCAAGTGGCCCGGCTAGAGTCTTGAGCCGTCGAGTCGCAGGCGAAATTTAAGTCGCAGGAAAGAACGCAGAAGTACGTGGCCAAAGAAGATATTATCGAAGTACAGGGTTCCGTGGCAGAAACCCTCCCGAATGCGATGTTTCGGGTGAAGCTCGAAAATGGACATATCATCTTAGCCCATATATCTGGCAAGATGCGGATGCATTTCATTCGTATTCTTCCTGGTGATAAGGTGACGGTGGAAATGTCGCCGTATGATCTGACCAGGGGCCGGATCACGTATCGTTTCAAGTAGCAGGGGGCATTGAGTTCTCATGAAAGTCAAATCATCGGTGAAACCGATTTGTGCAAAGTGTAAAGTTGTGCGCCGGCGAGGGGTGGTTCGGATTCTATGCGATAACCCCCGCCATAAACAGCGCCAAGGGTAAGGATGTCCTTCGCTATTGGCCGAGCGCGCAAGGGGTATCGCGCGTCTCATATCTAGCGGATGACAGTACACGATTCGACGGAAGGGAGAAGCAATGGCACGTATCGCTGGCGTCGATTTGCCTAGAGGCAAGCGGGCCGATATTGGCTTGACCTATATTTACGGAATTGGACGGGCGGTCGCCTTGAAGATTCTGAAGGAGGCCGGCGTTGATGGATCTGTCCTGATCAAAGATCTGAGTGAGGACAAGATTGTCAAGCTGCGCGAGATCATCGATCGTGATTACCGTGTGGAAGGTGATCTTCGCAAAGAAGTCTCATTGAATATCAAGCGACTGGTTGATACGGGAACATACCGAGGCCTTCGGCATCGGAAAGGATTACCCGTGCGTGGACAGCGGACCAAAACGAATGCCAGAACGCGCAAAGGACGCCGTTCCGGCGTCGGCAGCAAACCGAGACCGTCGATGACGAAGTCCGCCCCGAGCGCATAATTCGTCGAACGCACAATGAAGGAGTTCTCATGAGCGTCAAGAAGGGGAAAAAGAAAGAACGACGAATCGTTCAAAGCGGAGTCGCGCACGTCCAGGCGTCGTTCAACAATACGATCGTGACGATTACCGATATGAGCGGGAATACAGTGGTGTGGGCTAGTGCAGGCAATCAAGGATTCAAGGGGTCTCGTAAAAGCACGCCGTTCGCCGCACAGAGGGCCGGAGAAGCTGCGGCTCGTAAGGCGATGGAGAGCGGAATGCGGCAAATCGATGTCTATGTGAATGGGCCTGGTTCCGGTCGGGAATCGGCGATTCGCTCATTGCAAGGAGCGGGACTGCGGATTAACCTGATTCGCGACGTAACGCCCATTCCGCATAACGGCTGCCGTCCGCCAAAACGACGGCGTGTCTAAGACGTGAGGAACCGAACGTCGGATTGAATAACGATTCTAGGCATGCGCGAGGGCATGCCTGCGGCAACTGGAGGTAGAGAAGTGGCAAAGTATCGCGGTCCCGTCTGTCGGCTCTGTCGGCGAGAAGGTGAGAAACTGTTTCTCAAAGGTGCGCGCTGCATGACAGAAAAGTGCGCCATCGAGCGGCGGAGCTACCCTCCAGGCCAGCATGGAC
>JABMDE010000011.1:13916-23233 GCA_015904055.1 Nitrospira sp.
CTGTTTCTCAAAGGTGCGCGCTGCATGACAGAAAAGTGCGCCATCGAGCGGCGGAGCTACCCTCCAGGCCAGCATGGACAGGGGCGTCAGCGGACCTCTGACTATAGTCTCCAGTTGCGTGAGAAACAGAAGTTGCGGAGAATTTACGGTCTTCAAGAACGGCAATTCCGTGGCGTGTTCGAGCGGGCTGAGCGGCAAATCGGTGTGACGGGTGATGCATTGCTGCGGTTGCTCGAATGCCGGCTTGACAATGTCGCCTATCGATTGGGATTCGGCATATCGCGAAAGCAGGCCCGGCAGATCGTCAGTCACGGGCATCTCTTGATGAACGGGAAGAAGATCACAGTGGCCGGCGCGCTTGTGAAGGCGGGAGATGTCATCGAAGTTCGTGAGCGGAGCAGGAATCTGGCCACAATCCAGGGAGCCTTGGAGGCCGTCGACGGCCGCGGGATTCCGGACTGGCTCGAGCTCGACAAGGGCGCATTCAAAGGGATCGTGCGCGCATTGCCGGCGAAGGAACATATCCCATTGCCGGTTAATGAACAGATGGTTGTGGAATTGTATTCACGATAGCCGTTTGATCCAGGGACGGCGGTGTTGTGCAGAACAGACGTTCCACAGGTTAGTTACGTACACGCTGGTAGATGGAGGGGGAGTCATGATCAAGGCGATGAAAGACTTTCAGGTCCCGATGCGGGTGGAAGTCGATAAGGATGCACATTCCCCAACATTCGGTCGTTTCACCACAGAAGCGTTCGAGCGGGGGTTCGGCACCACGATTGGAAACGCTCTGCGGCGTGTGTTGCTGTCGTCTCTGACGGGCGCTGCAGTCACCACGGTGAAGATTGAAGGGGTGGTACATGAGTTTTCAACGATCGCCGGTGTGACGGAAGATGTGACGGCGATTATTTTGAACATCAAGGGCCTGCGGTTGGCACTCCATACCGACAAGCCCAAGACGATTCGATTGAAGAAAAAGGGGCCGGGTGAAGCCAAAGGATCCGACATCATTCATGACGCCGATGTCACCATTCTGACCCCTGATTTGCACATCGCGATGCTAGACAAAGATGCAACCCTGGACATTGAAATGACGGTCAAGCACGGCCGTGGATACGTTCCGGCTGAACGCAATAAGGAAGAAGGGTTGCCGATCGGTGTAATTGCTATCGATTCAATTTTCTCTCCCATCAAGCGGGTGAATTTTCAGGTTGAAAACGCCCGTGTCGGTCGCATGACCGACTACGACAAGTTGACGATGGAGATTTGGACTGATGCGACGATCAGCCCGCGAGATGCGCTATCGACTGCTGCCGGGATTTTACGCGAGCATCTGGATATCTTCATCAATCCTGAGGAGCGTGGCGAAGGGAAGAGCGAAGCGGGATATGAGGAATCGCAGCGGGAGGTGAATAAAAATCTTTCCCGCAGTGTGAATGAGTTGGAGCTGTCCGTTCGTGCTGCGAATTGTTTGAAGAATGCCAATATCAAAACAATCGCGGATCTAGTGCAGAAGTCCGAAGGGGAGATGCTGCGGACGAAGAACTTCGGGAAGAAGTCTCTTAACGAAATCAAGGAAATCTTGTCTGAAATGGGGCTCTCATTGGGCACCAAGGTGGATTTGCCACCGTCTCACAATGGGAGTCCGAAGTCGGAGTAATTCTTAGGTCAAGGGGAACGCCGTGCGACACAGGAAAAAAGGGCGACAACTCGGCAGGCAAACCAAGCATCGGTGGGCGTTGTTCCGCAATCTCGTCACATCGTTGCTCGATCACGAGCGGATCGAGACGACGGAAGCCAAGGCCAAGGAGATACGCGGGTTCACTGATCGCATGATTACGTTGGGCAAGGAAGGGACTCTTCCGGCGCGGCGCCGCGCGCTCGCATTTTTGCGAAGCAAGGATGTCGTGTCCAAGTTGTTCGCAGATGTGGCGGGACGGTTTAAGGATCGTCGCGGAGGGTACACCAGAATTGTGAAAACCCGTCGGCGTATCGGGGATGGCGGAGAAATGGTTGCTATTGAATTGGTTTCACGCCCGGAAGCACCGGCAGCAAAGAAATCATCGGGTTCTTCTGCGCAGCCATCGGCTGGGGAACCTCAAAAGCCAGCATAGAGTTTGTTTTTAGTCAGACCCATCGGGCGATGTTTCTGAAATGCCCTCCATGTGGAAACACATGGAGGGCATTGTGTTGTCAGGTCCCTCCGGAGATCCTCACAGACGTTTACTTGCCCTGTCGTGCATGCTACGATCGTGCCAGCACATTTTTGACCATTAAGAGAACCAGCGTATGTGGGAACGAATCGTACGGCGGACACTTCTGACGTTGAGTATATTCCTGTCCGCATTTCTAGGCTATCTGCTCTTTGTGAATGCCGATTCAGCTCCCACGGCCCAACCGGCTTTTTCAGGATCGATTGAGCGTGCGGATGCGAAGATCGCGGAGTTTATCTTTACGCAAACGAAAGGCGATATTGTCGAGTGGCAAGTGCAGGCCAAGCAGGCACGGCTGTTTGAGCGGGAGAAACAGGCACGGCTGACCGGGGTTGATATTACGTTTTATGGGGAGAAGGGGATGGAGCTGACTTTGTCAGGAGAAGAAGGAACACTCGATATTGCAACGAAGAATCTTGTGCTGGCGAATCAGACAGAACCCCTGATCGTTGAAACAAGAAGCGGATATACCATTTATACGAATCATCTGGCATGGAAAGACGAAACCAAAGAGATTCGTACAGATGATCCTGTCCGAATTGTCGGTCATGGAATTGAAGTGACGGGGCGTGGACTGCTTGGACGGATGGCCGAACAAGAATTCGAGATTTTAGGGGATGTTCATGTGGATCTTGTTCCTGTTTCTTAATGTGGTGTTGTTCGGAGACGTGTTACACAGCCATTCTGCGGAACCCAAGAATTCGAGATTTTAGGGGATGTTCATGTGGATCTTGTTCCTGTTTCTTAATGTGGTGTTGTTCGGAGACGTGTTACACAGCCATTCTGCGGAACCGGGGCTCCTGCAAAAAAAAGGGGTAACCGCTGCTGTTCCCACCACAATTACAGCCAAGAAAGTCACGGTACGTAAACAAGACAGCCGGGCCGTATTTGAAGGCACTGTTGTTCTGACCAGGGGGCCCCTTCTTGTGTATTCAGATAAGATGATCGTCCTGTTTCATTCGCTCGGTAGTGGACAGGTACCCACAACCTCTCCCGGGCAGGTTGCCGGCCAGTCGTCAGAGAAGGGAAAAGACACGTCGCCGACAATGTCGAACCATTCGGTGCATCGAGTCGAAGCGGTTGACCATGTCAGAATAAAGTATGCGACTGGTAATGCAACATGCCAGAAAGCCGTGTATTTCAGTGAGGGCGACAAGATTGTTTTGACGGGGGAACCTGTGGCGTGGGAGAAGGGGACACGCGTCAGCGGGAAACAGATCACGATCTATCTGGCAGAGGAACGGAGTGTGGTTGAGGGAGACTCACACGTTCGTATCGAGGAGGAGGAAAAGACTGCGCCATGACCCAGGGAACTCCCACAGGTGCAGCGGAGGCCATTGATGCGGCGGCGAAGACACGCACGGAGTGTCTGCGCGCCAGCGGACTTGTGAAGAGTTTTCGAGGCCGTAAGGTTGTCAAGGGAGTTGCGATCGAAGTACGGGCCGGGGAAGTCGTGGGGTTGTTGGGCCCGAATGGGGCGGGTAAAACGACGATCTTCGATATGATGGTCGGGATTTGCCAGCCTGACGAAGGAGACATTACGTTCAATGGGGAATCTGTAACGGATCTTCCCATGTACAAGCGAGCACGGCGCGGGATCGGGTATTTACCACAGGAGTCATCGGTGTTTCGTCGCCTGTCAGTCGAGCATAATGTCTTGGCGATCTTAGAAATGCTGGGGTATGCTCGTGAGGAACGTATTCGCCGGGTGGATGAACTGTTGAAAGAGTTAGACCTCATCCATATTCGAGAGAGTATGGCCTATGCGCTTTCAGGCGGAGAACGCCGAAGGTTGGAAATTACCAGGGCCTTGGCTACGGCTCCATCGTTCATGCTGCTGGACGAACCGTTTGCCGGTATCGATCCCATTGCGGTAGCGGATATTCAGCAGATCATCACGCGACTAAAGGACAAAGGGATCGGCATCCTGATTACCGACCATAATGTGCAGGAGACGCTTTCGATCGTTGATCGAGCGTATATTATCAATGAGGGGTTGATCCTGGAATCGGGACCTCCTCAAGCCATCGTGAAGAGCGAAACCGCCCGGGCGGTGTATCTTGGGGAGCGGTTCAAGTTGTAGCCGGATAGGTGGGTATGAAACTTCGGCTGGATCTAAAGCTCAGTCAAAAATTGATTATGACGCCGCAACTGCAGCAGGCGATCAAGCTGCTGCAGTTGTCTCGCCTAGAGCTTCAGCAGAGCCTTTCGCAGCACCTGTTGGAAAATCCTTTGCTGGATGAAGTCCAGGCAGAAGTGGAGGATGCGGAGTCTGCCACTGCCGAAGGCAAATCGGAAGAGCCTCCCGCTGCTACAAGTCAAGAGCCGTCTGAAGAAGGAGGGACGCCGGAGGAGCGGGGGTCGCCCGAAGAGTTCAGCGCATCCGGGTGGGAAGAGTACTTTGGAAGCGACCGTCGGATGGGCGATTCCGAGCGTGCGTCCTCCTCCCAAGATGAATTTCCATCCTATGAGCAGACCGTTGCCAAAGCAACATCGCTCGAAGAGCATCTTCTCTGGCAGTTGTCATTGTCCGGATTATCTGACCGAGGGAAAGCACTCGGCCGGTTAATCATCGGGAACCTTGATGATGACGGATATCTCCGGATTACGTTGGCGGAGGTTATTGCAGGAACCGATTTCGCGGAATCTGAGGCCGAGTCTGCGCTCAAAGATATCCAAACCTTCGATCCGACCGGTGTTGCTGCGAGAGACTTGTCCGAATGCCTTTTGCTGCAGCTCGGGCATTTAGGCCGCAATCCGATCGGTTCGTTGGGCGCGCGGCCAGGTGCTCTCAAAGGGTCGATCGTTGAGGGCGTGATTCTTCATCATTTGAAGGATCTGGAAAAGAAACAGTATGCCAAAATTGCCAAGGCGCTGGATGTGACGGTTGACGAAGTCTTTCAGGCCACCAAGGTTATTGAAAATCTCGAGCCCAAACCGGGCCGGCCGTTCACGAATACACAAAACTATGTCATCGTTCCGGATGTGTTTGTCGTCAAGGATGAAGGGGAGTGGGTTGTTCTATTGAATGATGATGGACTCCCGCGCATGAGGATCAGCCCGTATTACAAACAGTTGATGGCTTCCAGCCAGGGAGGCGCTCCTGAAACGAAAGCCTACATGGATGAGAAGTTGCGGGCTGCCCAGTGGGTTATTCGGAGTATTGAACAACGCAATAAGACAATCGTGAAGGTCGTATCGAGCATCGTGAAGTTTCAGGAGCAATTCTTTGACCGCGGTGTTTCACATCTTAAGCCCCTCGTGCTTAAACAGGTTGCCGAAGACATCGGGATGCACGAGTCGACCATCAGTCGCGTCACAGCTAATAAGTATATGTATTGCCCTCAGGGCATGTTGGAGCTGAAGTTCTTCTTCAACGCCGGGTTACAGCGGACCGACCAGCCGTCGGATATGCACTCGTCCGTATCCGTGAGAGAGATGATTAAGAAAATGGTAGCGGAAGAAGATACCAGACGGCCGTTGAAGGATGAAGAAATAGCCGCTCGCCTACGCACGCAGCAAGTGCTTATTGCCAGACGAACGGTCGCCAAATATCGAGCGGAGGATAATATCCCTTCCGCTGGACAGCGGAAACGGTTTTTCTAGTCAGCGTAAAGAGTCATATTCACTGACACGTAGGAGGTGTGATATGAGGCTGAGAATTACCGGACGCCATCTGGACATCACGTCGGCACTGAGGAGTTATGTGGAAACGCGGTTTGGGCGGCTCGATCGCTATGAGTTGAAGGTCGGAACGCTTCAAGTTGTGCTGGGAGTTGAAAAGCTTCAACATATGGCTGAAGTAATCGGAACCGTGAATGGCAAACCGCTGCAGGCGAAAACAGCCACTCGGGAAATGTATGCGACAATCGATGCGCTGGTGGATCGAGTCGATGCACAGCTCAGGAAGTGGAAGGGGCGTCTGGTCAGCCACAAGTCTGGAGGAACCAGAAAGTCTCAGATGCGAGCCCATGCCGAGGTGCTATAGCACGACTGCGGGAGGAGTTTTCAAAGTTGGAGATACCCGCAAGGGAATTGGAATCTCGTCCAACGCCCATTTCCCTCCCCTACGTTCACCGAAACTATTCTAGCAGAAGACCACGCGTCGATCAGTTGCGCGCGGGGAATTGTCCAGATACAGGCTGTGTGGTAGCGTCGGGTCATCTGCACAGGAAATGGCGCGGGCGTGATCGCTGTCGATGAAGTAGGCGGTGGTCGAACTCGCTAAAAATAGTTTTGTGGTTATCAGAGGGCCTTCAAGAGATCCATTAGACTGAGAAGGATATGGCACAACTCAGCTTAGTGATTATTAGTGGATTGTCCGGGTCTGGCAAATCTCACGCGCTCAAGGTGTTTGAGGATGCTGGGTATTTCTGCATCGACAACCTTCCCCCGGCCCTGCTGCCGACTTTTGTCGATCTTTGCAATCAGCAGAAAGGTGAGATCACCAATGTGGCGTTAGGCATCGATATTCGAGAGCGGGTGTTTTTTTCTGACCTGGTCGGTATTCTTGAGCGTGTCAAGGGGCTCGGGCATTCTGTCCAGCTACTGTTTCTTGAATCACGGGAAGAAGTATTAGCTCGGCGATTTTCCGAGTCGAGGCGCCCGCATCCACTCTTGCCTCATTTGCCAGTGTTGGAAGGTGTTCGATTCGAAGCGCAACGGCTTGCGGAGCTTCGGCGGCATGCAGACCGTGTTATTGATACGTCGGATCTGACGGTACATGAACTCCGCGACTTGCTCACCAGGCAGTTCCGGCAAGATCCAGGCGAAAAGAAACTCACTATTTCACTGCTCACATTCGGTTATAAGTTCGGGGTTCCCTACGATATTGATTTGTTATTCGATGTGCGATTCCTCAAGAACCCCTATTTCGTTCCTGATCTGAAGTCGCTTCCCGGAGATGATCCAAGAGTCCGCACCTTCGTGTTGTCGAACACCGATGCCGTTGCGTTGATCGAGCGGCTCGAAGGGTTGCTCAAGTTTCTCATCCCGCAGTTCGAGCGCGAGCCGCGCAGCTATCTGACGATTGCCATCGGGTGTACCGGTGGTCGGCATCGATCTGTTGCGGTGGCCGGACGTCTGCAAGAAGGCCTTTCTGCCATAGGCTACGACGTAGCGCTAAAGCACCGCGACATTCACAAATCATAGGTCTTGCGAAGAGGGACCCGTCTGCGCTGCTTCAGCGAGGCGTGATTGCGTCTTTCTGCCCATTTCTTGACAGGTAGAACATAGTGACTATACTTGCCCATGTGAGCATACACACGATGATTTTCTTGAGAATGAAGAAGTGAGAAGCGTCCCGCAAAATGAAGGTGGACAAAATCAGGAAAATAATTCTCGCATGTAAGGTTGTCGTATAGAGTGACAGGGAAGATATATGCTGAGTTCATTTAAAAACGTATTCGAGACCGATCTGATCACATTCCTGAAGCCGCGCAAGCAGCTGGTGGGGCTCGATATTGGATCCAGTGCGATTAAGCTTGTTCAGTTGAAGGAAAGCAAAGGGCGGTACATTCTTCAGAAGTTCGGTGTGAAACCCCTTGAGCCCGAGGTGATTGTTGACGGGACGGTGATGGATGAAGGTCGTGTAGTTTCGGCCATTCGAGAGTTGTTCGATGAAACCGGCGTCAAGAATAAACAGGTGGCAGTCTCAATTTCAGGACACGCCGTCATCGTGAAGAAGATCAGCTTGCCCCCGATGCCGGATGAGGAATTGGAAGGGCAGGTGAAATTAGCAGCGGAGCAGTACATCCCGTTCGATATCAACGAAGTGAATATTGATTTTCATGTATTGCCGGCCGATCTGTCAGGGGACAAACAGGCAGATATGGCAGTCATTCTTGTTGCCGCCAAGAAAGACAAGATCAATGAGTTGACGGAACTTGTCAAAGGCGCCGGTCTTACGCCGATGATCATGGATGTGGATGCTTTTGCGATCGAGAACATGCACGCAATCAATTATCCGATGGCGCAGGACGAAACGACGGCGTTGATCAATATCGGGGCGAGTGTGATGAACGTGAATATTATCCGCGGCGGGGCCTCTTTGTTCACGCGGGATATTCCATTGGGCGGCAATCGATACACCGAGGCCATCCAACGCGAGATGGGTATGTCCTATGAAGAGGCTGAAGAAAGCAAGCGAGTGGGGAAGGGAAGAGACTCCGGCGAAGGGGCGCTGAGTACTGTCATGAACAGCATGAATGGAGAGGTCGCGTCTGAGATCGCCAGGACGGTGGATTATTTTAAAACGTCTGCTGTAAATGCTGAGCTGGATCGAGTGCTCGTGTGTGGCGGTGTCGCGCAGGCCAAAGGATTAATTCAGCAACTTGGCGATCGGATGCAAATCCCTGTTGAGCTAGCCGACCCATTCAGTGAAATCGATGTGACCGGAAGCGGTATGGATCCAGACCTGTTGGCCGATCTGGCGCCATCGGCGGCGGTCGGCGTCGGGCTGGCACTGAGGGCAGTGGGGGACCGATGATTCGCATTAATCTGCTTGCCTCTGGGGCAAAAGCAAGAAAAGCCAAGCCTCAGTACGATGTCCGTGCACAAGCACTGCTCGGCGTGGGAGTGCTTCTGATTATTGTGACCGGATGCTGGTGGTATGCCGCCGCACTCGATAGTGAGATTGAGGCGCGACAGGAAGAGAAACGGGACAAGGAAAGTCAGGTCGCACAATTAAAAGAGCAGGTGAAGAAAGTACAAGACTTTGAACAAAAGAAAAAACTGCTAGAGGATAAAAATCGAATCATCGACCAGCTTGAGCAGTCGAGAATGGGGCCGGTGAAAGTGCTGGATCATGTCAGCCAGAGTATCGAGCCTCTGAAGATCTGGTTGACAAGGCTGGGAGTGTCGTCCGATACGGTCGAATTGGAAGGGAAAGCGCTCACTAACGACGATGTCGTGGAATTCGCGAATAATCTTCGGCGAACAGACTATTTTGCCGGCATCAATCTTCAGGAAAGCAAGGCGACGGTTGAAAACAAGATCAATGTATACCAGTTTCGATTGACGTTTCGCCTGAAGGGATGAATATGGAGATGCCATCGGTCAATCTGGACTCGCTACGCAATGTTCCCGCCCCGCAGAAGGTGGCGC
>JABMDE010000011.1:23353-34711 GCA_015904055.1 Nitrospira sp.
CCTGAAGGGATGAATATGGAGATGCCATCGGTCAATCTGGACTCGCTACGCAATGTTCCCGCCCCGCAGAAGGTGGCGCTTCTGTTTCTGCTTGTCGGCGGCCTCGTCGCCGCATTTTACTTCTATATTGCTGAACCAAAATCTGCAGAGATCGCAGCCTTAGAGGCTGAAAACAGCAGATTGGAGAGCGAAGTTCAAACGCTCAGCATCAAAGTCAAACATTTGGACGAGATCATTGCTGCGAGTAAACAGCTTGAAATTGAGTTGGCAAAGAAGAAGGAGCGTCTCCCTCCGGAGGAAGAAGCCATAATGCTACTCAAGCAAGTGTCTGATCTTGGTGTTCGGTTGGGGCTCGATATCAGATTGTGGAAGCCGGGGGCCCCGGCTGAAGATGCATCGAAGCTCTTTGTGAAAATGCCTGTGAATGTCGAGGTGTCCGGGGTCTATCACACGGCTGCGTTGTTTTTTGACCGTATTAACAGGCTGCCCAGGATCATTACGGTGTCCGGACTGAAAATGGGATCCCCGAAGGTTGATCAAGGGCGGATTGTGTCACAAACAACATTTGACTTAATTGCGTATGCTGCGCCACACGAAAAACCCGCTGTTGCAGCGTCAGTTGCAGGGGCCAAGCCGATACAGCCGGCTCAGCCAGCTCCAGCTGGAAAATAAGGGAGATTCGCAGGGCAAATGGATAGTTTAAAACATAAGAGGTCGAATGAGCATCGGTATGTGGTTGCTGGAGGTACAGCGGCTGTCTTTGGCATCGTTGCTCTTGTTTGCCTGCACAACGTCGTGGCTCAAGCCGATCCCCTTGTTGCGCAGATGAGTCCGATGCGGCAGAACTCCATCAAGATGTCATCTGTTCCGGACGTTCCCCAAGCGCCTATTTCAGCTGCTGATCCGCTACCATCTGGAGAGTTAGCGCAGGCACCGTCCCAGGCGCCGTATCCCGACGGTGCAATTGGATCCGGTTATGATCCATCCGGGCGTCGAGACCCGTTTGCCCCGGTCATACAGGATCTTCAACTGGGTAAGGTCGATGTGAATCTTCCCCCGCTCCAACGTGTGACATTAACGGAGTTGAATCTGATTGCCATTGTGTGGGGAGCCTATGGATATACGGCCATGGTTCAGACGCCTGAAGGGCATGGGTACACAATCAAGCGGGGGACGAGAATCGGGCAGAACAGCGGAGTTGTCAGCGCAATTACTGAGCGGGGCATCATTGTACAAGAGCGATTCACCGATGTGTATGGCAAGAAGCAGGAGCGTGAGTATGTCAAGCTCCTCCATCCGAAAGAAGGCTCAGAATGAAACCATTATTGTCTAGCGTGAGTGGTTTGATGACGGCGAGGCGGTTCATCGGAGCGTTGGGGGTATCCCTCATTGCTTTGGGAGCGCATGCCGGGATGATTCCGCTTGATGATGAAGCCGGTGAATCTAGCAAGAGCGGCCTTGCGGAAGTTGAGAAGGGTATCGTCGCGCTGCCGGCTCAATCAGTCACCAACATCGAGGTACATCCGGAAGGAGATCGGGTTACGGTGGCAATCGTCGGCGACGGCACATTCTTTCCTGATGCGAAGTTGCTGGATGAGTCTCGGTTAGTGATTGATATGCCGGCTGTGTCCTCTGCGTTCCGGCAGTCGTCTGTGCAGGGGCAGCATCAGTTGCTCAAAACTATCAGGGTAGGGCATCACGCCGATAGGGTTCGACTTGTATTTGACCTGCTTGAGCAGCCTGCTTTTTCTGTCGAAACTAAGGGTAATAGAATTCTTGTTGTACTCAGTCCGAAAGAGTTGCACGGTTCCTCCAGTGAGGCATCACAGCCGACTAATCCCATCGAGAGCTCACGTCCGGCACTTCAGGAGCGCACGGTACTGTCGGATTCAGGGCTGCGGATTGTAAAAAGAGCTGCACGAATTATCGGTCCCGCACAGTCTTCTTTTAAGGTTCAGACGGTACAAATGGCAACGGAGAGTACTCCGGATCAAAAGGATAGCCGATCGGATGATGTTGTCGCAGGACAGACCCGGTTTGTTGGCCGACGCATCTCACTCGACTTTCAACAAGCGGACATCACGAATATTTTACGACTGATTGCCGATGTCAGTGGTTTCAATATCGTCGTTGGCGAGGGTGTCAAATCCAAGGTCACCATGAAACTTGTGAATGTACCGTGGGATCAAGCCTTGGACATGCTCTTGAAGATGAACGGGCTCGGCATGATTCGTCAGGGATCGATTGTCTGGGTGGACACGCTGTCAAATCTTGCAAAGCAACAGGATGAAGAAGCAAGAGCGAAAGATGCCAAAGTCAAGGCCGAGGAATTGGTTGACCGTGTCTTTTACATCAAGAATATCCAAGCTCAAGAACTGATGACGTCGTTACGCCAATATTTGAGCCCGCGCGGCGTAATGCAGTTTAATGCAGGAAGCAACGCGCTGATTGTGAGGGAAACGGAGAGCAAGCTGGCGATCATGAGGCAGCTGGTCGATGGACTCGATTTGGAAGTGCCGCAAGTCCAGATTGAAGCGCGCATCGTTCAGGCGGATACCGTCTACGCCAGAGGATTGGGAATTCAGTGGGGCTTCCAGGCTGCGAACAGAACACCGTCGACGTTCAACGCCATCGGCGGTCTCAACGGTCCGTTCGGCGAAGTTGCTGGTACGGGGAGCAATACGATATCCAGAAGCTTCCTGGTGAATTTGCCGGCTCAGGTCGGTGGGTTGCCTGCTGTACCTGGTATTGGCTGGACGTTTGGAAAGTTGGGTGGAGATTTTGGTTTGGATATGCGGTTGTCTGCCGGAGAATTGTTGGGTCTGACGAAAGTGATTGCCGCCCCGAAGATTATGACACTGGATAAGCGCGAAGCGAAAATCTCTCAGGGTGAATCGATTCCATTTCAAACCACTTCGTTACAGGGAACACAGACGACGTTTGTGGATGCCAATTTGGAACTGAACGTGACACCTCAAATCACATCGCGCGATCCGAAAGAGGATGCCAAGAGGATTCTGTTGAAGGTACGGGCAACTCGGAATGCCGTGGGTGCTCGCAGCAATCCGGCCGGTCCGAGCATTGATCGACGCGAGGCAAACACTCAAGTGCTTGTTCGAGATGGCGAGACGATGGTGATCGGCGGAGTGTTTGTTGATACGCAGAATAACAACGTCCAGGGAGTGCCGTATATGTCCCGCATTCCAGTTCTTGGCTGGTTGTTCAAGAACAAGTCCGAGTCGGTCTCCAAACAAGAGCTGCTCATTTTCTTGACGCCGAGCATTGTGAAGACATAGATCATAGTCGTTTCCAGTCAGATGTTCTGAAGTAAGAGAACGTGCGTGGTGATGCTGACACAGCGTCGCCACGCACGTTTGTTTTTGGCTGAAGGTGCCGCTCTAGGCATGTAGGGAATGGTTCCACATGTCGATTCATCCATGATCAGTTCCAAATGCTCTTCCCGCCTCTTTCCAGGGCGCGGTGGAATTCGTTTAGTTTAACAACGAGCTGTGCTACGATCCCCTCGCGTATTGGCCGCGTGTTTCTGAAGAAGCGTGTTGTGCCATAACCATCCAATGAATGCCAGGTGTAGGAATCGGCTATGACATTGTCATCAACTGTATCGGTCTCGCTTGGCGAGCGGAGCTATAAGATTCTGATTCAACCCGGTCTTTTGAATCGGCTTGACGGGAGGTTGAGTGAGCTGGCGGTGAAGGGGAAGGTCGGCGTGGTGACGGATCGTCACGTAGCCCGCTACTACCTGAGCGGGATGCTGCGTCAGCTGAAGAAGTGCGGCGTCGATGCGGTTCCGATTGTGCTGCCTCCCGGTGAACAGTCGAAGAAGCTGGATATGATTACGCACATTCTTGATGTGATGGCACGTCATCGGTTCGAGCGCTCGTCGTTTCTCTTTGCGCTTGGTGGAGGGGTGGTCGGCGATATAGCAGGATTTGCAGCGGCGATCTATCAGCGCGGAATCCCATTTGTTCAGGTTCCCACTACCCTCATTGCCCAGTCTGATTCGAGCGTCGGAGGAAAGACGGGAGTCGATCATTGGCTGGGTAAGAATCTGATCGGAGCGTTCTATCAACCCAAGGAAGTATGGATTGATCCGTTGACGCTTCGGACTTTGCCGATGCGTGAGTGGATTGCCGGGCTGGCGGAGGTCATCAAGTATGGCATTATCGCCGATGAGGGGTTTTTTTCATATCTTCAGCGGGAGATGCCCAGTTTGCTGAAGCGAACACCAGACATTGTTGCAGTGGCAGTGAAGCGGTCCTGCGAAATCAAGGCTCAAGTAGTCATTGCCGACGAGCGGGAGTCTGACCGGCGGCGTATCCTCAATTATGGGCACACGATTGGACATGCGCTTGAAACGCTGGGTCGATACGAATCACTCATTCATGGTGAGGCGGTCGGGATCGGGTTGGTTCAGGAGGCTGAGGTTGCGTGTTTCCTGGGGATCTGTGACCGCAGTGTGGTTCAACGTATTCAAGCCATTGTCCAGGCCGCCGGTCTGCCCGATCGCATGCCGCATTGGACAGCGGCCAAAATCTGGAAGGCGATGCTTCATGACAAGAAAGTGACTGGAGGCCAAGTTGTCGGTGTGTGGCCGGAACGGATCGGACATGTTCGGATGATGCCGATCGATGAACCGACTTTTTACCAATGGCATCACACGCTGCCGAAGCCTGCTTCCAGCAAGAGCCGCTCTCGCAAGAAGGCGGTCCAACAGAGACGGTAGGTCTGTTTGATGCGCATACTTCGGATTGCCATGGCACAGATTGATCCGACGGTCGGGGATATCTCCGGCAATATGCGGCTTGTCAAAGCGTGGATCAAGGAAGCGCGGAAGGCCGGCGCTGATCTGGTGGTGTTTCCGGAATTGACGGTGACCGGCTATCCCCCTGAAGATTTGCTTCTAAAGCCGCGGTTTGTGTTGGACAACCGGCGGGCGATCGACGAGATCGCCAAAGAGTGTACGGGGCTTGTCGCCGTGATCGGGTATGTCGGCCAAGGGAGTGCCGATAGAGGGAAGGTACAGGCGGCGAATACCGCTACCGTAGGTGGGCATGAACTATTTAATGCGGCGGCGGTCGTCGCAGGCCGACAGGTCATCGCCCGATACAGCAAATGGATCTTGCCGAACTACGGGGTCTTTGACGAAAGCCGGTATTTTCACCCCGGGCGTCACATGGTGTTGATGACGCTACGTGGTGTGGCCGTTGCTGTCAGTATTTGCGAAGACATCTGGTCGCCGGATGGGCCCACTTCCGTGCAGGCGGTGGCGGGGGCGGAAGTGGTTGTGAATATCAATGCGTCGCCGTTCCATATCGGGAAGAGCCGTGCGCGCGAACAGGTATTGGCAACCAGGGCCCGGGAAAACGGAATCATTCTGGCATATGCCAACATGGTCGGGGGACAGGATGAATTGGTGTTTGACGGCAACAGCATGATTGTCAATCAAACGGGTGAGGTGATTGCCCGGGGGAAGGAATTTGCAGAGGATTTGATCCTCGCAGATCTTTCGGTGGATGCCGTTGCGCGAACTCGGATGGTGCAGGGGCGAAGAAAACGTCTCACGGCGGCCATGGCAGCTGCCGTCGAACGGGTGACGATCAAATCGCCCACGCGTTCGACGAAACGCTCGCACAGGGTGCCGTCTCTAGAGCCGTTGCTCGGGGATTCCGATGCCGTCTATCGCGCACTGGTGCTGGGCGTGCAGGATTATGTGCGGAAGAACGGATTTCGCAAGGTCGCGATCGGACTGAGCGGAGGAATCGACAGCGCGCTGACAGCGGTCGTTGCGGTTGATGCGCTGGGCCCTGATAATGTGCTGGGGATATTCATGCCATCGCCGTATACATCAGTTGAGAGCGCGGAGGATGTGGAGGAACTCAGCCATCGAATTGGCATCGAGTATCGGACTATCCCGATTACCCCGATGTTTCAATCCTACCAGGCCGCTCTTGCCTCGACATTTCATGGGAAAGCGGTTGATACAGCAGAGGAAAATCTACAGGCCCGCATTCGCGGGAATACGTTGATGGCGTATTCGAACAAGTTCGGCCACCTTGTATTAACGACCGGCAATAAGAGTGAAATGAGTGTCGGCTATGCCACGTTGTATGGGGATATGGCCGGTGGGTTTGCGGTGATTAAGGATGTCCCGAAAACCATGGTGTATGAGTTGTCCCGGCTTCGGAATCTTCGAGGCCGTACGCCTGTCATTCCCAAACGGATTCTTGATCGGCCCCCTAGTGCCGAACTGAGGCCCAATCAGAAGGACGAAGATTCCTTGCCGGCCTATGCCATTCTCGACCCCATTCTTCAATTCTACGTGGAAGAGAACCGCTCAATCGAAGAAATCGTTGCTGCAGGATTCGACCGTGCCACTGTAGCGCGAGTCGTGGCCATGGTGGATGGCAGTGAGTTCAAACGTCGCCAAGCCCCGATCGGGATCAAAGTCACACATCGGGCGTTCGGCAAGGATTGTCGAATGCCGATCACCAACGGGTATCGCAATTCGTAGCTGATTGGGACGATCGCTCGCTGAATCTCGCTTCTTTCTTACCCGCCTGGACCAGCTCTCATAATCGTTCTTGGCGAAATTGCAGGAGGTTTGCGCTTTTCAGCGTTGTGCCGAATGAGAGGATTGGGCTATGATGCCATCTCCGATACCAGGGACATGAGATCGGTATCGTCGTGGCGGGCCCTGGGATCGGGCATGAGGATGTTTGCGAGAGGACCTGTCATTGCAGCAGGCTCGCGTTATATCTCCGGGCAGGACACTCAGTTATGCTGACGCAGTGTGCAGGCTTCTAGGCAAGGAGGCAAAGCGATGAAACTGGTGGAAGCCGTCATCAAGCCCTTCAAGCTGGATGAAGTGAAGGATGCGCTGCTGGACATAGGTGTGCTGGGCATGACCGTGTCTGAAGTCAAAGGCTTCGGCCGTCAGAAAGGCCATAAAGAAACGTATCGTGGACAGGAGTACACGATTGAGTTTGTGCCAAAAGTCAAAATTGAGGTGGCTGTGACGGACGCACTGGTGCCACGGGTGATTGAGGCGATTACGCGGGCGGCCAAAACCGGCAGCATTGGCGACGGGAAGATTTTTGTGCGAGACCTGAGTGAGGTGGTGCGAATCCGAACAGGAGACACCGGGGAAACGGCATTGTGACGAGGACTGGGAATCCAATAGCATTCTGTCGTGTTGGAAACGAGAGCGAAGCGCCCATCCATAACGGGGTATTGTGTGAATTGGGATGGGCATCGGGTCAGATAACGGGTGGAACATGTCTTCAGCCAAAGGCAGCATGAGCCGAAAGGTGGGCCGGTCATTGCGAATGAGCTCTGAAAGGAGGAGGGGATGAACGTGCGAGAAGTGTTGGAGTTTGCCAAGAAGCACAGGGTCCAGATGGTGGACCTGAAGTTCGTGGACCTGCGAAACAGTTCGCGATCCTTAAACGTGTTTAAGGCCGTCTTGCGTGCGTCGGCGGTCTTGGCTTGGCCCACGAAGCGATCGATCTCCCTGCGGAGTGAGCCGCGAGGCTTGGTGAGCGGGGCGTCACGATAGTCCTGCAGGAGCGGCAGGAGGTTGGTGTGTTGCCGGCGCAGAAAATCTTCCCAGAGAAAATCGCTGGTGCCGAGTAAGCGGGCCAGGAGCGGAAACGTTTTTTTGTCACTGAGCAGCGCCAGCGCCTGCTGCTGGGCTTTGCCTTTCGTTTCTTGCACGATGAGGTCAAGGAACTGGTCGAAGGCTTCGAGGGCTTTGGTCGGGTCCGGCGCCCAGGTCAACGCATGGGTGAACTGCTTAATGAGCACAGCCGTCAAGCGCAACTGTTGCTGGTCGGTTGGATCGGTCAGCTTCTGTCCGTAGCGATTACGGACGTAGAAGCGGTCGTGCAGCTTGGCCTCTTCGATGTCGATTTGCGCTTTGGAAATATAGACATTGCGCATGGCGAGCGCGTTGGCGAAGGCATAGAGAAAGGCGGGGGTATCGTCCGACCGGATGTCCATAATCGTGTCAGTCGGCGACTGGCTATTATCGAAGGTGATTTGGACAGGGTGGAGCAGGCCGCTGAAGGATCCACGGCGCCGACCGAGTTGCTCGACCAGCCGGCGATTCACCGTATGGCGGGCTTCTTCGAATTGATGTGTGTCGAGCAGGCCGATCACCGAGCGCAGTTCCTGCGCAAGCCGGTCCTGTTCAGCTGCTCCAAACGAGGCGCCGTGAACCGGTTGGACGCGGAAGATGTCGACGATCTTCTTACTACTCAGCCCGGGCCGCCCCTGTGGACGCCGGCGCGGACTTTCACTGTAGGAGGCTTTAGCCGGTTTGGTCGATGCGGCTTCGGCAAACGTATAGATTTGACCTTCTTCGATGTTCAATCCAAAGGCGGAGAGGAGGCCGCAAATGGTGGCAAACTCGGCAAAATAGTCATAGGCGACGATGGTCACATCGGCACGGTTGTCCTGTTGTTCGGTGATCGAGAGTTCGCAGAGATGGTCCGGCGTCAGTCGTGCTGCCAGATGGATATGCTTTGCGATGGCGGTTGGATCGACTCGTCGGAAATATTCCTGATCCATCCGACTGATAAAGTCGTGCAGAATGTCGGACGGGATGTCCTGGCAGTGAGATGTGACGGTCCGGAGAATCTGTTCACGGTTGTCCATTGTGCAGGCAGTATACCGCAATGTCGTTCATTGTGTGAGAGGGAGCGCGCCAGTATAATGCCGCGCCAGAGAGTGTGAATGCTGAGGCGTGTAGCGTGAAGCAAAAGTCTGAGAAGGCCGATATCCCACGATCACGAGCCGGGGGGCAGCCTCGGGTCTTGCCGAAGCCGATGGCAGGGCCGGACCCAACGCCGGTCTTATTGGCTGAAGCACGGAATCCCGAGCAGATCCGAGCGATTCTCTCGGCCTATGGGTTGAGGAACATCGAGCAGGCCGACCGTAATCTTGGCACGATGGCTGGGGAACCACATGAGCGGCGTCAGTTGGCCGAGATTCTCCCGCAGCTATTAGAGGCCGTCGCGCGGACAGCCGATCCCGATCAAGCGCTGAACCATTGGGAGCGATTGCTCTCGAACGTGACGCGCTCGTCATTTCTAGACTATCTACGCAGTTCGCCGCGCATGCTGGAGGTTCTCGCGACGATCTTTGGCAACAGCGATTCGCTGGCGTTCACAATCATTTGCGATCCCATGCTGGTCTATTGGCTGGCTGAGGAATCGGTGCTCTCAAAGCCGGCGACCCGTGCCGGCATCGAACAGTCATTGTACAAGCAGCTGGCCAGGCTGACGGCGAAGGAGTTGAAGCTGGATGTGTTGCGCCGGGTGCGGCGGCGGGAGATGTTGCGGATCGGTGTCCGCGATCTGTTGCGCATGGCCGACGTGCCGGAGACGATGGCCTCCCTCTCTGATTTGGCCGGTGTCTTGATTCACGCAGCCTATCAAGTGGTTGATGCGGACTTGCGCTCCCTCTACGGCGTGCCCATGCATAAAAACAGGCAGGGGAAGTGGGTGGAGACCGGTTTTGCCGTGATGGGGATGGGGAAACTCGGCGGCCATGAGCTGAACTACAGCTCCGATGTCGATCTGATCTACGTCTACGCGTCCCATGAAGGAGAGACGAGAGCCCTGCGCGGAAAATCACCCAGGAAGCCGGTGGTTGCTGGTATTTCCAGCGAAGAGTATTTTGAAATCCTCTCGCGCGAGTTGACCAAGGCGTTGGTCGAACAGACCAGAGAGGGGTACGTCTTTCGTGTGGACCTGCGGTTGCGGGCCGAAGGGTCCGTCGGGCAATTAGCCCGCTCGCTGGCGGATTACAAGAAATATTACGAGACCAGAGGGATGGTGTGGGAACGACTGGCGCTCCTGAAAGCCTGGCCGGTGGCAGGGTCGCTGGCGGTGGGGCAGGCGTTCTTGAACATGGCCAAGCCGTTCATTTTCGGCACGGGGAAGCTGGATTGCGAGGGAGCGCTGGCGATCGTACGGAACGTGCGGGCAGTGAAGGAGATGATCGATGCGAAGATGGTCGAGCGCGGCCATGAACGGCGTAATGTGAAGCTTGGAATCGGCGGTATCAGGGAGATCGAATTTCTGGTGCAGACGGTTCAGGTGTTGGCAGGGAAGCAGGCGCCGGCGCTTCTTGACCGCAGCACGCTCGGGGCGCTGTCCCGATTCGTGACCCGTAAGTTGATTTCGAGCCGGGAGCGTAATGAACTGATGGCGGCCTATCTTTTTCTACGTGATGTGGAGCACAAGCTCCAAATGGTCCATGACCTCCAAACCCATGCGTTGCCGGATGAGACGGAGGAGTTGGAGCGCTGTGCCATCCGCGGGGGCTACGACGGTAGCGATCGGACTGGTGCCGTGAAGAAGTTCCTGGCGGACCATGCGGCCCATACAGCTATCGTGCACCGGGCGTTTCAGTCGCTGTTCCATGAGTCCGATACCTCGCCGGTATTCAAAGCCACTCTGCGGGCGATGGGGCACAAGGCTCGTGGCTGATCGACATTGAAACGGACACGAAACACGAAGGCCCCGGCGGTTTCCCGCCGGGGCCTTCGTTCTTCACTCCGAGCCCGTAGCTAGCGGCTATAGCCATTCGCTATCAGCTCTTCGCTGTTTAGTACATCCCTTCCATGCCGTGGCTGTGACCGCCTGGGCCGCCGGCTGGTTCCTTCTTCTCTTCGGGGATCTCGGTGATCATGACTTCGGTCGTGAGCATCAAGCCCGCGACGCTGGCCGCGTTCTGCAATGCGCAGCGCGACACCTTGGTCGGGTCGATGATACCGGCCTTGATCATGTCCACATATTCGTCGGTCGCCGCATTGTAGCCGGCGTTGACGTTCTTATCCTCGCGCACCTTGCCGACCACCACGGAGGCCTCGCCGCCGGCATTGGCGACGATCTGCCGGATCGGTTCTTCGAGCGAGCGGCGGACGATATCCAAGCCGACTTTCTGTTCGGCCGGAACATCCTTGATGCCATCGAGACCCTTGATGCAGCGGAGGTAGGCGGTTCCTCCGCCGGGCACGATACCTTCTTCCACGGCCGCCTTGGTGGCGTGGAGCGCATCTTCGACACGGGCTTTCTTTTCTTTCATTTCGGTCTCGGTCGCGGCGCCGACATTGATGACGGCCACACCGCCGACGATCTTCGCGAGTCTCTCTTGCAGCTTCTCGCGGTCATAGTCCGAGGTCGTCTCTTCGACCTGGGCCTTGATCTGCTTCACGCGGCCTTCGATCTTCTTCGGATCGCCATAGCCTTCCACGATCGTCGTGTTGTCCTTGTCGATCGTGATGCGCTTGGCGCGGCCGAGATCGGTCAACTTGACGTTCTCCAGCTTGAT
>JABMDE010000011.1:34831-39682 GCA_015904055.1 Nitrospira sp.
CGGTGTCGCTGGTCTTGCTGGCGACTTCACGGACCAACTGGGCGCCCATGTTTTCATAGGGGTTCTTGAGTTCGATTTCCTTCGCGACGGTGACGCCGTCCTTGGTAATCGTCGGTGCGCCGAACTTCTTGTCCAAAATCGCATTCCGGCCCTTCGGACCGAGCGTTGCCTTCACGGCGTCTGCGAGCTGGTTCACCCCTTTCAGGATGGACCCGCGCGCTGAGTCACCGTACATGAGTTGCTTTGCCATATGATTCCTCCGTGTGGGTTTCGTCGAACGTTAGTAAAACCAAAAAATCATCGTGTCACAAGAGACCGTTATGCGGTGAAAATGCCCAAGATGTCTTCTTCCTTCAGAATCAAGCACTCTTCGTCTTCGATGCGGAGCTTGCTGCCTGAGTACTTGTCGAACAAGACATGGTCGCCGACCTTGACGTTTTCGACCTTCTTGCCGACGGCTTGTACGATACCCCGCTGAGGCTTCTCTTTGGCCGAATCCGGCACATAAATTCCGCCGGCAGTCCGCTCGATCTCCTCGGTATAGGTGACGAATACCCGCTCACCCAGCGGTTGGAAACCCTTGGCCACGTTCTTCTTTTCCTTCTCAGCTGTGCTCATAACAGAACCTCCTCCTGATGAAAGTTAACTCGTCGTTAGTGAACGATGTGGGATGGGCTTGTACTCGATCGCGCTGATAGTGTACGCACTCGAATAGGCAGAAGCCCTGCACGACTCGGAACCAGAGATAGCCCTGGCTCGACGCAAGTCAAGGGGTGGTCCAGAGGATTTTCTATCGCCTCCCACTCTGTCGAACACGGCATCTTAACTCATTGAGAATTCGGTATTCCAGAGCTATTTTTGGTGTGCCTGCATACCCGATGGCTATGGAGAGAGGGGGCTAGGTCCTCAACCGGTCGAAGTCTTTGACGTCCTTCTTAATGTAGTCGCGCAGCCGCTTGATGATACGGGCCTCTAACTGGCGGGTTCGCTCCTTGGTAATGCCATATTTGCCGCCCAGGTCGTCCAATGTCAGGGGATCTTCAGACAGGATCCGATTTCTGAGAATGTCTTCGTCCCGTTCGTCCAGGGTTTTGATGAACTCTGCTAGTTTGGCGCGAAAGAGCGTGCGTAACTGCTGATCGGCAAGCTGTTCGTCCGCCGGTTTCTGTTGCGAGGGGATAATATCGAGCAGGCTGCCGTCTTGGTTTTCACCGATCGGTTGGTCCAGTGACAGTTCCCAGTTGCCCAGGCGTGCATCCATCTCGATCACGTCGCGCTCGCGAACATTCAAGCGGTCCGCGAGCAGCTTCGTATCGGGGGCGAATCCTTCCCGCTCGAGCTTGGCTTTTTCTTTTTTTAAGTTATAGAACAGCTTCCGCTGATCCTGGGTTGTCCCGATCTTGACCAGCCGGAAGGTGTTGAGCAGGTACCGAAGAATATAGGCTCGTGACCACCAGGCCGCATAGGCGTAGAAGCGGACATTCTTTGCCGGATCGAACTTCTTGATCGCCTGCATCAGGCCGACGTTGCCCTCTTGAATCAAATCCATATGGTCGGCGCCGGTATGCAGATATTCCGATGCGATGGCGACTGACACGCGCAAGTTGGCCATGATGAGTTTGACCGCCGCTTCACGACTGCCGTGCACGTGGTATTCCTGGAAGAGCCGAAGTTCTTCTTCTTTGGAAAGGTAGGGGTAGCGGCGGATCTCGGCCAAGTATTGCTGGAGGGCGGTGACCGGGACGACCGCGGTGCTGTCGTCAGCCTGGCGTCCATCCGAGATCGAAATATCGAGTACAGTCGGTGGGATTTCGACGTCCTCCACCTCGTGGTCTAACGGTTCGAGGACTTCCGGCTCCAGAGTGTTGTCGGTCTGGTCTTCTGAGCGGTCACGATCATGCATCATGAAGGGTATGACTATAACAGAATGGATGCATGACACAAAGGTTGTCGTCCGGAAGTTTCGAGAGGGGCTCGGGTGTTTCGTTGAGGCGGATTCTGTCCATCCACCGTCCTACAGTGTTGAGTTGTGAACCTGTACGATGAGGAGAACAGACTGAAGGGCTTCTTGCACCTCTGAACGACGCTCTCCTATAGTACCCTGTCTATTATCCGGAGGTTGGGCGTGTCGGAGATCTGGCATATTCTGCGAAGCGGTCATTGGCCGTCGCTGGTAGGCGCGTGGCTGCATCTGACAGTCAGTTTCATGGTCTGGTTGCTTGTCGGGGCGATGAGTCTTTCGCTCGCCACGGCTTTGCAGCTCACCGATCAAGAACTTGCCTGGTTGATGTCCTTGCCGTTACTCAGCGGCGCCCTGTTACGGATGGTGGCCGGGTGGAGTGCAGATCGGCTTGGTGCACGGTCCACTGCGCTCGCCATTCTCCTGGCAGAACTGCTGGTCTTGTGCTGGGGCTGGCTCGGTGTGACTGGGTATGGAGATGCGCTGGTTTTTGCTGCTTGCCTCGGGGTGGCAGGAGCGAGTTTTTCGGTGGCGCTTCCCATTGCGAGCCGTGCGTACCCGGCACCGGCGCAGGGATTTGTGCTTGGCCTGACCGCCTCGGGAAACATCGGCACCGTGCTTATTTTCTTTTTGGCACCGCGCTGGGCCGCGGCAGCGGATTGGCATCAGGTCTGTGGCATTATGGCTGTGGTGGTTGCGGTAACCTTGTTGGCATTTGTGGTGGCAGTACCACCCACAACACCGGTTCCTGGCCTCCAAATGGTGGCGTGGTGGCAGCATGCGGCGCAGTTAGTCCGGCGGCGGTCAGCCTATTGGCTCTGTTTCCTCTACGCGATGACGTTTGGCGGGTTTGTGGGCCTGTGTAGTCTCCTGCCGTTGCTGTTGCATGAGGTCTACCATGTCGATGCGATTCAGGCTGGGACGCTTGCCGCCCTGTGTGGGCTTATGGGCAGCCTCATCCGTCCGGTCGGTGGTCATGTGGCGGATCGCCAAGGAGGACTTCGAACGCTCTATTACGTCCTGCCTGTGATTGCAGGGGCCGTAGTGGCAGTCGTCAGTCCTTCGTACACGATGGCTGTCGTGATGATGGTGCTGGCGACCGCGGCCATGGGATTCGGGAACGGCGTGGTGTTTCAACTCGTCGCCGAGTGGTTTCCTGCGGATATTGGTTTGGCGTCTGGGGTGGTGGGAGCGGCTGGTGCTGTGGGCGGATTTCTGCTGCCAATCCTCATCAGCACCGTGAAGGGATTCTCGGGTAGCTATGAACTTGGACTCTGGCTGTTTGCCGGGTTCACGGTCTGTGCCTGGGGTACGGTGATGGTCGCATTGCGGGCCCACAGGTCGTCGCCGGCCGAGCTCTCCTCATGAGATCTTCCGATTCTCGATCAATCCCTAAAAAAAACCGTATTCAAGGTTCAGTCTGAAATGCTAGATTGGTTGTCCTATGCCCACGCCGTTCAACCACATCGAAGACGCCGTCCGGGACATCAAGAAGGGCAAATTCATTATTTTGGTCGATGACGAAGACCGGGAAAATGAAGGTGATCTTGTCATCGCGGCAGAGAAAGTGACTCCGCAGGCCGTCAATTTCATGGCCAAACATGCGCGTGGGCTGATTTGTCTGGCCCTCACGCCGGAGCGAGTTGAGGAGTTGCAACTGCCCCAGCAGGCTGTCGAGAATACTGCGACATTCGGAACCGCATTTACCGTGTCGATCGATGCCCGCAAGAATGTGACGACCGGTATCTCTGCCGCCGACCGAGCCACTACCATCCATGCCGCAATCGATCCAAAATCGAAACCCAGCGATCTCGCGCGCCCCGGCCATATTTTCCCGTTGAAGGCGCAGCATGGCGGTGTGTTGAAACGTGCCGGCCAGACGGAAGGCTCCGTCGATTTGGCCCGGTTAGCCGGATTGTATCCGGCCGGAGTGATCTGCGAGATCATGAACGAGGACGGTACCATGGCGCGTGTGCCGGAGCTGGCTAAATTTGCCAGGGCACATAAGCTGACGATGGTCACGGTGAAGGCGCTGATAGAACACCGTATGCGCCGTGAGACCTTTGTCAGTCGGATGGCGAGTGCGAAGCTGCCGACGGCATTCGGTGAGTTTGAGGCGGTCGCGTTCGAGAACCAAATCGACGGGATCACCCACATCGCGCTGGTACGGGGGCGGGTGGATACCGGTGAGCCGACGCTTGTGCGGGTGCATTCCGGCTGTCTGACCGCCGATGCGCTGGGCTCTCTCCGTTGCGATTGCCGGGATCAGCTCCACGCGGCGATGGAAGTCATCCAAAAAGCCGGCCGTGGGGTGCTGCTCTATCTCAATCAGGAAGGGCGTGGGATCGGGTTGCTCAACAAGATCAGGGCCTATGGGCTTCAGGACAAAGGTAGCGATACGGTCGAGGCGAATTTGAAACTCGGGTTCAAGGCCGATCTGAGAGACTATGGCGTCGGCGCGCAGATTTTGGCGAATCTCGGGCTGCACCAGATTCAGCTGATCACGAATAACCCGCGCAAAATTGTCGGAATCGAAGGGTATGGGTTGAAAGTGGTCGAGCGCGTGCCGGTCGAGATCGCGCCGCGTGCGGCGAACGTGCGGTATCTCCGAACCAAAAAAAATAAGATGGGCCATATTTTGAAAAAGGTATGAAAGTAGAGATGAAGCCCCGGAAGCAACTGCGCAAAGCTGCTGGGTTCAGGATCGGCATCGTCGTTGCGACGTTCAATAAGATGGTAACGGACAGATTGCTGTCCTCCTGTCTGGACGGCCTGACTCAGCAGGGTGTGCAGGAGACGGATGTCGAAGTGGTTCGGGTGCCGGGTGCCTTCGAAATCCCGCTGGTTGCACGAACGTTGGCGAAGTCTGGCCGGCTTGATGCGGTGATTTG
>JABMDE010000011.1:39802-44206 GCA_015904055.1 Nitrospira sp.
ACGTTGGCGAAGTCTGGCCGGCTTGATGCGGTGATTTGTTTGGGGGCGGTCATTCGCGGGGACACGCCGCATTTCGACTTTATCAGCGCCGAGGCAAGCCGAGGGATCGGCCAGGCTGCGCTGGACTCCGGTGTGCCGATTATTTTTGGAGTGTTGACGACGGATACCGAGACGCAAGCCATCGAGCGGGCTGATCCCGGCACGTTCAATCGCGGTGGCGAGGCGGCAACGTCGGCGATCGACATGGCGACGGTGATGCGGATGCTTGGAGAAAAAACCAACCATTCAACGCGGGGTGGGCAGATCACTGGGAAACGGATCAGGAACAAGCGATGACTGAATGCTTGTCATCGGGCTGTGTGGTCGGACTGGCGGTTACCTAATTATGGGGACTCGCCACGAGGCTCGCGAGCGGGCATTGCAGATCCTCTTTCAGTATGACATCCATGGAAAACCGGGGCTCTGGCTGGAAGAGTTTTGGAAGCCGCTGAAGACTGATGAGGAGACCAAGGCCTTTGCCGAGCGGCTGGTCGCAGGGGTGCTGGAGAAGAAAAAAGAGCTGGATCAGTTGATCGGCAGGTGCGCTGTGAATTGGACCATCGCACGCATGCAGATTGTCGACCGGAATATCCTGCGCATCGGGGCCTACGAACTTTTGTGGCTGAACGACGTGCCGGCCAAGGTGACGGTGAACGAGGCGATCGAGCTTGCCAAAGATTTCGGCGACGACGAAGCCGCGAAGTTCGTGAATGGTATTCTGGACAAGGTGTTGTCGTCCGAGCCGCGGTTGGAAGTTAAAAGACGTGAGGCGTCAGGCGTGAAACGTGAGGCGAAATAATGCGGATATACAGGCTGCGGTGTTCTCTACCCCTTACGCCTAACCCCGTACGCCTGACGGAGCAGAGATGATTGACCGCTATACCCGTCCCAAGATGAAGGCCATCTGGGACCTGACACGCAAGTATGAGATCTGGCTCGAGGTCGAGCTGCAAGCCTGTGCGGCGTTTGAACGGGCGGGACAGGCGCCGCGCGGCACGGCGGCCAAGATTCGCAAGAAGGCAAAGATCAATGTCGAGCGTATCGCCGAAATTGAAAAGGTGACGAAGCACGATATCATTGCGTTCCTCGAATCGCTCATGGACACGGTCGGGCCGGAACACCGGTTTCTTCATATGGGACTCACCTCGTCCGACATCGTGGACACCTCGCTCGCCCTTCAAATGACCGAGGCCATGGATCTGATTCTAGACGGGGTCGAGGCATTTCTCGCTGTGTTGAAGCGGCAGGCATTCCGGTACAAGACCCAGGCCATGGTCGGACGGTCGCACGGCATCCATGGCGAGCCGATTTCGTTTGGGTTCAAACTGGCCATTTGGCATGAGGAAGTGGGCCGCCATTGGAAACGGTTGAAGACGGTTCGTGAGGACATCGCGGTCGGCAAACTGTCCGGCGCGATGGGGACCTTTGCGCATCAAAGTCCGGATATCGAGGAATATGTGTGCGCACAGTTGGGCTTGAGGCCGGACCCTGTCTCCAATCAAGTAGTTCAGCGCGATCGCCATGCCGCCTATGCAGCCGCCCTGGCGCTGCTGGCTGCTACGATCGAAAAAATCGCCACGGAGATCCGTCATCTTCAGCGCACCGAAGTGCTCGAAGCGGAGGAATATTTTTCCCAAGGCCAAAAAGGCTCGTCGGCTATGCCGCATAAGCGCAATCCGATTGTCTCTGAAAATCTCTGCGGTTTGGCGCGGCTGGTGCGGGCCAACAGTCTGGCCGCCATGGAAAATGTCGCTCTTTGGCACGAACGGGACATCAGCCATTCATCGGTTGAGCGGGTCATCATGCCGGACAGCACTATCCTGATCGATTATATGCTGGCGAAGGTGACGGAACTTATTGAAAATCTGGTTGTCTATCCGGATCGCATGGCGCGGAACCTGGAACTGACGGGCGGGCTCGTCTATTCGCAGCGGCTGCTGTTGTTGCTGATCGACAAAGGCGCGCAGCGGAAGGAGTCATACGAGGCGGTCCAGCGAAACGCGATGGCGTCATGGACGGGATCGGGCGGGCTACAGGAATTGGTGTGCAAAGACCTCTTTATTTCCCAGCATCTCACACAACGCGAGATTGCCGGGTGTTTCAATCCGAAGTATTATCTGCGGCACCTCGACCGGGTGTTTCAGCGGGTGTTTCGTGCTCAAGACGGAAAACCGGCCGGTCGACGGATGAAAGGACGCACATGATCGGGATACGGCGAGCCGGCAGTATCGGTTTGGTTGTTGCAATGAGCCTGTGTCTTTGGACGCCGCTCTCGTTTGGAGGAGCGGATCGGGACAAGTTGCTCAGCGAGCCCGGGGTGTTCGGCACCTTTGCGACATTCAGTCTCGGCGAAACATGGGTGAAACAGGATCAGGCGACCCGGATCAGTCAGTTGGCCTTGTTGAAGGGTGTGGTCGAACAACATCGGGAAAAGATCGCCGTCGATCTCTATCTGCTGCGGGGCTTGTCCGACTATGGGGATCTGATGTTTCGGATGCATGCGTCCGAGCTGCGGGATACCCAGCAATTTCTCCTGGATCTCCAGAACAGCGCCTTCGGGAAGCATCTCAAAGGGGCCGGACTGATGCATGGCCTCACCAAGAAGGCCAATTACGTACCGGGGTTCTCGGATCAACTGAAGGCGGATTTAAAAGGAGCCAGCGATCCGGGATCCAAGCCGTATGTCATTGTGATTCCAGTCAGAAAGAGTGCGGAGTGGTGGGCATTGGATCAGGACAAGCGCGCGGCAATGATGCTGGAACACACGGAGGCCACGTTGCCCTACATCAAGACCGTGAAGCGGAAGCTCTATCACTCCAGCGGATTGGATGATTTGGATTTTATCACCTATTTTGAGACATCCAGGCTGGAAGATTTCCACAGCCTGATTTTGTCGCTGGAGAAGGTCAAAGAGTTTCAGTACACACGCCGGCTCGGTCATCCTACGCTGATGGGCGCTGTGAAGTCGTTGGACGAAATGATCGAAGTGCTTGCGCAATAGCCTATTCAGCCTGAGGCGATGTATGGATGTGATCGGATCGATGTTGTATGAGGGAAAAGCCAAGAAGATTTTTGCGGCTGCGCGGCCGGATCAGGTCGTGCACTACTTCAAAGACGATGCAACCGCATTCAACGCCGAGAAACGCGGTACCATTGTCGACAAGGGTGTCGTCAACAACAAGATGTCGGAGCGGATGTTTACGCTGATCGAGGAGAACAGAATTCCGACGCATTTCCTCAAACGGCTGAGCGACCGCGAGATGCTGACCAAGAAAGTGGCGATCGTGCCGGTTGAAGTCGTAGTGCGCAATCTCGTCGCCGGCAGCCTGGCAAAGCGCTTGGGCATACGCGTCGGCGACGCAATCGAGCCGGCGATCGTCGAGTTCTATTACAAGAACGATGCGCTTGGGGATCCGCTGGTCAATGACGACCACCTGCGCTTGATGAACGTGGCGACTCCAGGGGTGTTGCGCGAACTGCGGGAGTTGGCCCACAAGATCAATGCCGTGCTGAAACCGTTTTTTGCCGAGCGGAAGATGCAGCTCGTGGATTTCAAGCTTGAGTTCGGCCTGTTCCATAACAAGCTGATTCTGGCCGATGAGATTTCTCCCGATACCTGCCGTCTCTGGGATATGGAGACGGGCGAGTCGATGGACAAGGACCGGTTCAGGAAGGACATGGGCAAGATCGAAGAGGCGTATCAGGAAGTGTTGAAGCGGGTATGTGGTTGAGGGAGTGCGGAGTCAGGCGGTCGTTCGCTTCACGGCTCTACGGAGCGACCCTTTCGGACTCGGCCTGGCGGCAACCTTCGGAAATTCCCTCGAAGACTCGGTCAGTTTCCGTTTTCCTCCCAGGCCGGGACTCGATGGGGCCCCGCTCCTCCGGGCCGGTTTCGCTCTCATCAGCCTGGCTCCGCTGGGGGATGCGATGATAAAGAGGGAAGAAGAGGAACAATGCTGCGGGCATATTTGAATTACGGTTTGATCGCATCGGTGGTGGTCTGGGCGGCCATCATCGGCGTGATGGCCTATCGTCTGAACGAATCGCCGTGGCGCTGGGCGTTCATCGCGCTGATGTGCGCCGGAGGCGTGACCATTGCCGTCATATTCTGGATCAAGAACTATGTGGATCGTCAGACGAAAGCGTCGGAGCAGAGGAGTCACAAGTGAAAGCAAAAATTCATGTGACGTTAAAACAGGGTATCTTGGACCCGCAAGGCAAGGCGATTGAGCATGCGCTGGACTCGCTGGGGTTCAAGAGTGCGGCCAACGTGCGAGTCGGGAAGTACATGGAAGTGGATGTGAACGAGCAGGATAAGGCCAAGGCTGAAGCCGAGGTCAAGCAAATGTGTGAGAAGCTGTTGGC
>JABMDE010000011.1:44326-48376 GCA_015904055.1 Nitrospira sp.
CAGGCCTTCCGGTACAAGACCCAGGCCATGGTTGGACGGTCGCACGGCATCCATGGCGAACCGATTTCGTTTGGATTCAAACTGGCCATTTGGCATGAGGAAGTGGGCCGCCATTGGAAACGGTTGAAGACGGTTCGTGAGGACATTGCCGTCGGCAAACTGTCCGGCGCGATGGGGACCTTTGCGCATCAAAGTCCGGATATTGAGGAATATGTCTGCGCCAAGTTAGGCTTAAAGCCGGACCCCGTCTCCAATCAAGTGGTTCAGCGCGATCGCCATGCCGCCTACGCAACCGCGCTGGCGCTGCTGGCCGCCACAATCGAAAAAATTGCCACAGAGATCCGTCATCTTCAGCGCACCGAAGTGCTGGAGGCGGAGGAATATTTTTCCGAAGGCCAAAAGGGCTCGTCGGCTATGCCGCATAAGCGCAATCCGATTGTCTCGGAAAATCTCTGCGGCTTGGCGCGGCTGGTGCGGGCCAACAGTCTGGCTGCCATGGAAAATGTCGCTCTTTGGCACGAACGGGACATCAGTCATTCATCGGTCGAGCGCGTCATCATGCCGGACAGCACCATCCTGATCGATTACATGCTGGCAAAGGTGACGGATCTCATCAAGAATCTGGTGGTCTATCCGGATCGCATGGCGCGGAATTTAGAACTGACGGGTGGACTCGTCTATTCGCAGCGGCTGCTGTTGTCGCTGATCGACAAAGGCGCGCAGCGGAAGGAGTCCTACGAGGCGGTCCAGCGAAACGCGATGGCGTCATGGACGGGATCGGGTGGGTTGCAAGAATTGGTATGCAAAGACCCCTTTATCTCGCAGCATCTCACACAACGCGAGATTGCCGGGTGTTTCAATCCGAAGTATTATCTGCGGCACCTCGACCGAGTGTTTCAGCGGGTGTTTCGGGGTGGAGGACAACGAACCGCCAACCAACAGAAGGAGAGACGCACATGATCGGGATACGGCGAGCCGGCATCATCATCTCGGCTCTTGTGATGAGCCTCTGCCTTTGGACGCCGCTTTCTTTTGGAGGGGCGGATCGGGACAAGCTGCTCAGCGAGCCTGGGGTGTTCGGCACCTTTGCGACGTTCAGTCTTGGCGAAACATGGGTGAAACAGGATCAGGCGACCCGAATCGGCCAGTTGGCTCTGTTGAAGGGTGTGGTCGAACAACATCGGGAAAAGATCGCCGTTGATCTCTATCTGCTGCGCGGCTTGTCCGACTATGGGGACCTGATGTTTCGGATGCATGCGTCCGAACTGCGGGATACCCAGCAATTTCTTCTGGATCTCCAGAACAGCGCCTTCGGCAAGCATCTCAAAGGGGCCGGACTCATGCATGGCCTTACCAAGAAGGCCAACTACGTACCGGGGTTCCCGGATCAGCTGAAGGCGGATTTGAAAGGAGCCAGCGAGCCGGGCCCCAAGCCGTATGCCATTGTGATTCCGGTCAGAAAGAGCGCGGAGTGGTGGGCATTGGATCAGGACAAGCGCGCGGCCATGATGCAGGAACATACAGAGGCCACGTTGCCCTATATCAAGACCGTGAAGCGGAAGCTCTATCATTCCAGTGGATTGGATGATCTGGATTTCATCACTTATTTTGAGACGTCCAGGCTGGAAGATTTTCACAGCCTGATTCTGTCGCTGGAGAAGGTCAAAGAGTTTCAGTACACGCGCCGGCTCGGTCATCCCACGCTGATGGGCGCTGTGAAGTCGTTAGACGAAATGATCGAAGTGCTCGCGCAATAGCCTATTCAGCCCGAGGCGATGTATGGATGCGATTGGATCGATGTTGTACGAGGGGAAGGCCAAGAAGATTTTTGCGGCTGCGCGGACGGATCAGGTCGTCCACTATTTTAAGGACGATGCAACCGCATTCAACGCCGAGAAGCGCGGCACCATTGTCGATAAGGGCGTCGTCAACAACAAGATGTCGGAGCGGATGTTTACGCTGATTGAGGAGAACAGAATTCCGACGCATTTCCTCAAACGGCTGAGCGACCGGGAGATGCTGACCGCTGAAGCGGCAGGCCTTCCGGTACAAGACCCAGGCCATGGTTGGACGGTCGCACGGCATCCATGGCGAACCGATTTCGTTTGGATTCAAACTGGCCATCTGGCATGAGGAAGTGGGCCGCCATTGGAAACGGTTGAAGACGGTTCGTGAGGACATTGCGGTCGGCAAACTGTCCGGCGCGATGGGGACCTTTGCGCATCAAAGTCCGGATATTGAGGAATATGTCTGCGCCAAGTTGGGCTTGAAGCCGGACCCTGTCTCGAATCAAGTAGTTCAGCGCGATCGCCATGCCGCCTACGCAACCGCGCTGGCGCTACTGGCTGCCACGATCGAAAAAATTGCCACAGAGATCCGCCATCTTCAGCGCACCGAAGTGCTGGAGGCGGAGGAATACTTTTCCGAAGGCCAAAAGGGCTCGTCGGCCATGCCGCATAAGCGCAATCCGATTGTGTCGGAAAACCTCTGCGGTTTGGCGCGGCTGGTGCGGGCCAACAGTCTGGCTGCCATGGAAAATGTCGCTCTTTGGCACGAACGGGACATCAGCCATTCTTCGGTCGAGCGCGTCATCATGCCGGACAGCACCATTCTGATCGATTACATGCTGGCGAAGGTGACGGATCTCATCAAAAATCTGGTTGTCTATCCGGATCGCATGGCACGGAATTTAGAACTGACGGGCGGGCTCGTGTATTCGCAGCGGCTGCTGTTGTCGCTGATCGACAAGGGCGCGCAGCGGAAGGAGTCATACGAGGCGGTCCAGCGAAATGCTATGGCGTCATGGACGGGATCAGGCGGGTTGCAGGAACTGGTGTGCAAAGACCCCTTTATCTCCCAGCATCTCACACAACGCGAGATTGCCGGGTGTTTCAATCCGAAGTATTATCTACGGCACCTCGACCGGGTGTTTCGGCGAGTGTTTCGGGGTGGAGGACAACGAATCGCCAACCAACAGAAGGAGAGACGCACATGATTGGGATACGGCGAGCCGGCATCATCATCTCGGCTCTTGTGATGAGCCTCTGCCTTTGGGCGCCGCTTTCTTTTGGAGGAGCGGATCGGGACAAGCTGCTCAGCGAGCCTGGGGTGTTTGGCACCTTTGCGACGTTCAGTCTCGGCGAAACATGGGTGAAACAGGACCAGGCGACCCGGATCGGCCAGTTGGCTTTGTTGAAGGGTGTGGTCGAACAACATCGGGAAAAGATCGCTATCGATCTCTATCTGCTGCGCGGATTGTCCGACTCTGGGGATCTGATGTTTCGGATGCATGCGTCTGAGCTGCGGGATACTCAGCAGTTTCTTCTGGATCTCCAGAACAGCGCCTTCGGCAAGCATCTCAAAGGGGCCGGACTGATGCATGGCCTTACCAAGAAGGCCAATTACGTACCGGGGTTTTCGGATCAGCTGAAGGCGGATTTGAAAGGAGCCAGCGATCCGGGCTCCAAGCCGTATGCCATTGTCATTCCAGTCAGAAAGAGTGCGGAGTGGTGGGCATTGGATCAGGACAAGCGCGCGGCCATGATGCTGGAGCATACGGAGGCCACATTGCCCTATATCAAGACCGTAAAACGGAAGCTCTATCATTCCAGCGGATTGGATGATCTGGATTTCATCACCTATTTCGAGACGTCCAGGCTGGAAGATTTCCACAGCCTGATTTTGTCACTGGAGAAGGTGAAGGAGTTTCAGTACACACGCCGGCTCGGTCATCCCACGCTGATGGGTGCTGTGAAGTCGTTAGACGAAATGATCGAAGTGCTTGCGCAATAGCCTATTCAGCCCGAGGCGATGTATGGATGCGATTGGATCGATGTTGTACGAGGGGAAGGCCAAGAAGATTTTTGCGGCTGCGCGGCCGGATCAGGTTGTGCACTATTTCAAGGACGATGCAACCGCATTCAACGCCGAGAAGCGCGGCACCATTGTCGATAAGGGCGTTGTCAACAACAAGATGTCGGAGCGGATGTTTACGCTGATTGAGGAGAACAGAATTCCGACGCATTTCCTCAAACGGCTGAGCGACCGGGA
>JABMDE010000011.1:48496-50496 GCA_015904055.1 Nitrospira sp.
AGCGTCTCGCTGTGCCGGTCGTCAGCGGGAACGTCAGTTTTTACAATGAGACCAACGGGCTGTCGATCTATCCGACTCCTATGCTGGGCATGGTGGGATTGATTGAACAGGCTGATCAGGCGATGACGCAATGGTTTAAGCAGGACGGCGACGACATCATTCTGCTGGGGGTCACTCGTGAAGATCTGGGCGGATCGGAATACTTGAAAGTCATTCACGCCCGGGAACAAGGGTCGCCGCCGTTGTTGAATATGGATACTGAAAAGGCATTGCATGAGTGTGTGCTGGCGCTGGTACGAGGCGGATTGATCCAATCCGCACACGATTGCTCGGACGGCGGATTGGCTGTGACCTTGGCGGAAAGCTGCTTCTCAGGGCCGGATCGGAAGCTGGGGGCTGTGGTAAGATTAGCTCCAGGCCGGATTCGAAAAGTTCGGTGAAAGCCAGTCCAGAGTGGTGCTCTCGGCCAAACCGTCAAATCGTCAGGCAATTCTCGATCAGGCCAAAGGTCTGGGTGTGCCGGCAGAAGTCATTGGGGCGGTGACGGGTACCCGACTGAGGATCAGTCTGGGAGATGCGATGATGGTGGATATGCCGGTTCCGACACTGCATGACCAGTGGGCCTTGTCGATTGAACGGACGCTGACTCAAGAGTAGGGATGATGTTCACTCCTGCATGATTATGACCAAAGAACTGCCTCTCATCTCACCTGACAAATTCCACGACGAATGCGCGGTGTTCGGCATCTTCGGCCACGAAGAGGCCGCCAACCTCACCTATCTCGGATTGTATGCGCTCCAGCATCGTGGACAAGAGGCCTCCGGTATCGTGTCAGGCGACGCCAACCAGTTTTTTGTGCAAAAGGGTATGGGACTTGTGGCCGACATCTACGATCGGTCGTCGCTCGAGAAGCTGCCCGGCCACATGGCCATCGGCCACAATCGCTATTCCACCGCCGGCGGCAACGACCTGAAGAATGTTCAGCCGCTGATTGTGAATTTTGCCCTCGGCAACCTGGCGTTGGCCCACAATGGCAACCTGATCAATGCCCAGATGCTTCGCAATGAACTGGAAGCCTACGGGGCGATTTTCCAGTCTACCTCGGACAGCGAAGTCATTATCCACCTCATCGCGCACTCTAAGGCGAATTCATTTCTCGCCCGTGTGATCGATGCGCTCAACCGGGTACGCGGCGCTTTCTCTGTGGTATTGCTGACGGACAATGGTCTGATCGCTGCGCGTGATCCGTACGGATTGCGGCCGCTGTGTCTTGGGCGTGTGCGCAGCAGCTGGATTGTGGCGTCCGAAACGTGCGCGTTCGATTTGCTCGATGCGGAATATGTGCGGGAAATTGAACCGGGTGAATTGGTCGTGATTAGCGATCAGGGCCTGGACAGCCATCGGCCGTTTCCCAAGGTGGATCCGGCCATGTGTGTCTTCGAGTATGTCTATTTTGCCAGGCCCGACAGCCGGATCTTCGGGGCCAATGCCGTGTATGCCACGCGCAAGGCATTGGGCCGGCAACTGGCGGCGGAATCCTGGGTGCCCGCTGACATCGTCATTCCCGTTCCGGATTCCGGCGTGCCCGCTGCGCTGGGCTATGCGGAAGGGGGTGGGATTCAGTTCGAGACCGGGCTGATCCGCAATCACTATGTCGGGCGAACATTCATCGAGCCGGAACAATCGATCCGTCACTTTGGTGTCAAGGTGAAGCTGAATGCGGTGTCGGAAGTGTTGAGCGGGAAACGGGTTGTGGTGGTGGACGATTCGCTTGTTCGCGGGACGACCAGCCGAAAGATCGTCAAAATGATCCGTCAGGCCGGGGCGAAGGAGGTCCATATGCGGATCAGTTCCCCGCCAATCGTATCGCCCTGCTTCTACGGGATCGATACACCGACGAAGAAGGAACTCATCGCATCCGACCATTCGACGGAAGAAATCCGCAAGTACATCACGGCGGACAGTTTGGCCTATCTCAGTCTCGATGGGATGCTCAAGG
>JABMDE010000011.1:50616-54959 GCA_015904055.1 Nitrospira sp.
GGAAGGCATTGGGCCGGCAACTGGCGGCGGAATCCTGGGTGCCTGCTGACATCGTCATTCCTGTTCCGGATTCCGGCGTGCCTGCTGCGCTGGGCTATGCGGAAGGGGGCGGGATTCAGTTCGAGACCGGGCTGATTCGTAATCACTATGTCGGGCGGACGTTCATTGAGCCGGAACAGTCGATCCGCCACTTTGGCGTCAAGGTGAAACTCAACGCGGTGTCGGAAGTCTTGAGCGGGAAACGGGTTGTGGTGGTGGACGATTCCCTTGTTCGTGGGACAACCAGTCGAAAGATCGTCAAAATGATCCGTCAGGCCGGGGCGAAGGAGGTCCATATGCGGATCAGTTCGCCGCCGATCGTGTCGCCCTGCTTCTACGGGATTGATACACCGACAAAGAAGGAGCTCATCGCCTCCGACCATTCGACGGAAGAAATCCGCAAATACATCACGGCGGATAGTTTGGCCTATCTCAGTCTCGATGGGATGCTCAAGGCCGCGCCGGGAACGCCGCATCAGTATTGCAGCGCGTGCTTTACAGAGCGTTATCCCATTCCATTCACCCGCGCAGAGGAACTGCAATTAGGCCTCTTCGAACCGGCGTCCTGAGCGAGGCCGGACCCGGCAGCATCGAGTTCATTCGACTTCAAGGCGATGCGAAGCAACAGCTGGATGATATGCTGAATCAGCGATGATGGATCGCGCGCCGGACCGCGCAAGCCTGTCCGCTCAGTTGCCCCGCTAAAAAACACCGTGCTAGGATGAGCACCTGCTGATGCGTATGAGTCAGAGGGTGGCGGTGTCTGCCTGCGTGTGGGTGACGGGCGTAGTGGGCCAGACAGTGACTGGCGTCGTGGAATGAATTTGAGGGAGAACGGATACGATGGACGAGATGGAGGAAGGAAAAAAGAAGTTTCTGGAAGTGGTGAAAGAAGTGGATGGCGCGGTACAGGTCGTGATTCCGGTAACGCCGTCGAACAGCATGTTCCTGATTTCGCTGACCAAGGGGCAGAACCGCAAGTTCATCACGGTGTCGGAAGATGACATCATCGATTTGCCGAATGAGGCCGGAATTCTCGCTCGGGTAACAAAAGTCGTGAAGGACGCCGTCACGGCGTTGTAGGGTTGTTTGTGCCATACGCTATCAGCCATCAGCTATAAGCTCTTTCATGAAACAGCTTTTCCCTGGTATCTGGCAATGGTCCTGGTTCTCTGACGAGAAGCAGCTGGATTTTAACGGCTTGTTTCTGATGGTCGGCGAACACAAGATTCTGGTCGATCCTCCACCGATGACCGCCGAGGCGCGGTCATTCGTCCGCCGCAACGGGCCGGTCGATTACCTCCTCATTACGAACAGAGATCATCTCCGTGAGGCGGCGGCCTATCAGGCGGAGTTCGCGTGCCGGCTGTATGTGCCTGAGGCGGATGCCGCACAGATGGATGTGAAACCCACGAAAACGTATACGGACGGTGAACTGCTCCCGGGCGGTATTTGGGCGATCCGGCTGAGCGATCAGAAATCCCCAGGAGAATCGGCGTTGTTTTTGGACCGGGGACAGGGGATCATGATTGTGGGGGATGCGTTGATCGGCAAACCGGCCGGCGCTGTCAGCCTGCTCCCTGCCGAGAAGTACCCCGATGCGGCGAAGGTCAAAGACGGACTCCGGCGCCTCCTTAAGTATAATTTCGATGGTCTCGTTGTCGGCGACGGCGCGTCGATTCTTGCGGGCGGCAAGTTGGTGGTTGAGCGGCTTCTGAACCTGCCATCATGATGCTCCGCAACGGATTGTCGGAAGAGCTGAATCGGCAAGGCAATGAGTATTTCTCGCGCGGGCACTATACGGAGGCCTATGCCTGTTACGCCAAGGCGCTGGAGTGCGATCGGCAGACCGGCAATCAGCGGGCATTGGCGGCGACGCTCGGAAATCTCGGCAATATCTGCGCGGTCAGCGGGCGGAGAGAGTCGGCGCAGGCGCATTACCAGGAAGTCTTGGAGTTGCAGAAGATTCTTGGCGATGAGAAGGGGATCGGAACGACGCTAGGGAATCTGGGAAATTTACGCGCCGATGCCGGCGAATGGAGCCGGGCACGGGCCTACTACCTGGAAGCCCTGGATCTCATGACGAAGACGCATGATGAGGCGGCCAAGGCCGTGTTGTTTTCCGACCTGGGCCTAGTGGCGCGTGAGACCGGGCACTTCGACGAAGCGATTGACTGGTATGAACAGTCCTTGGTGTTGATGCGGCGGTTGGACAATCAAGGTGGTGTTGCCGATGCCTGGCGCATGATCGGACGCACGTTCCTGATTCAAAAACGTTACGACGATGCGATCGCGTGCTGTCAGACCAGCCAATCGGTTGCCGAGCGGTCGCGCGATGAACTCCGCGCGGGCGGCGCCCGTTACGTATTGGCGCAATGTTATGAAGAAACGGGACGGCTGGAAGATGCCGCGGGTCTCTTGAAGCAAGTGGTCAACATGGACCGAAAGTATCAGCTGCCTAAACTTGAGGAAAATACCAGACGCCTGGCTGTAAGAGCGTTTCAGGATTGGTTGGACCGCGTTGCGCGTCCCATCGAATTTGCAACTCGAGACGAATGCGCGCACCTGGGTGCTGTGAAAAACCTTGGTTCCTTCGTCGCGGAGCAGGTGTTGTCCGTCCTGGCCAACCGTGTGTATCCCAAGACCGTCGAGGCACGGTTAGTCTCCTTGCGTGATCTGTTCGTCGATTTTCAGCGAGTGCTTCCGCCTCGTGAGCAACGCCGCAGATTGCAAGCCGCTATGGTGATCGTGAATGCGCTCCGCAATGTTGCGCCGGAGCTGACGGAATCGCCGGAACCGGACATGCCACGAGCCGTGCCGGATTCTCGTTCAAACGGGCCGAAGCAGGGAGGTCTTTGGAATCTTCCGATCCGCTTTGCGAAGGGCGTGGGGCCCAAGCGCATCGGTCTGTTGCAGCGGTGGAAGATCGACACAGTGGAAGATGCGCTTTGGACCTTGCCCTGGCGGTACGAAGACCGGTCGGTGATGACCCCGCTCGGCGACCTTGTCCCCGGCATGACGACGTCGATTTGTGGCACGGTCGGAAAGTGCGAGGCCAAGCGAACAAGAAATCGACGGTTGAGTGTGCTGGATGTGGGGGTAGAGGATGAGACGGGGCGCATGCAGGTGGTGTTTTTCAACCAGCCCTACTTGGAAAAGGTACTGGCCATCGGAACGCGCGTCATGATGAGCGGGCGTGTGATTGCCGGGCGCCAGGGGTGGATGGTCCCGCGGATGGAGGTGGCGCAGTACGAGGTGCTCGGAGAGGATACGGAATCGACCCTGCATGTGGGGCGGATTGTGCCGGTCTATCACGAAACGAAGGGATGGACGTCACGGCAAATGCGGGTGCTGGAAAAAGATTTGTTGGATGAGCATGCGCATGAACTACATGATTGTCTTCCAGTGCAACTTCGGGCCCGTCGACGGCTGATTCCGATTCAAGAGGCGCTACGCGATGTACATTTCCCTGATGCCGGCGCCGATCTTACGTTGCTGGAACAGGGCAAGACGCCGGCGCACCGGCGGTTGGCGTTTGAAGAGCTGTTTCTGCTCCAAACAGCCTTGGCGACCAGGCAACGGTCGGTGCAGAGCGAGCCGAAACCGTTGACGTTCAATTCCCGCACGCCGCTCCTGGAAAAGTTGAGCCGGCTGCTGCCGTTTCGCCTGACGGCCGCACAGGATCGGGTGATTCGGGAAGTGTTTCACGATATGCTGGCGCCGCGGCCGATGAATCGTCTGGTGCGCTCTCCATGCGCTCGTCATGGCTTGCGGGTCCGGCTATCAGGCGGCATTGATGGCGCCGACGGAGATTCTGGCGGAGCAACACTATCGTAATCTCTCCGGGACCTTTGAGTCTTTGGGGCTGAAGGCGACGCTCATGCGAGGCGGAGACAAGGCATCGGTGAAGACCTCGCAGATCTCGAAGCTTGCATCCGGGGACATTCAGGTGGTGATCGGCACGCATGCGTTGATTCAAAAGGGAGTGGCGTTCAAGAACCTGGGATTAGCCGTGGTAGACGAGCAACACAAGTTCGGTGTGCTTCAGCGGAAAACCCTGATCGACAAAGGGTATAAGCCGGACATGTTGGTGCTGACGGCGACCCCGATTCCACGGACGCTGGCAATGACCGTGTATGGCGATTTAGATGTGTCGGTCATTGATGAGTTGCCGCCAGGAAGAAAGCCGGTCCACACACTCCTCTTCGACCAATCACAGCGACGACGGGCGTACCAGCTGCTGCGGGATGAGTTGCGCAACGGCAGGCAGGCCTATGTGGTCTATCCCCTCATTGAGGAGTCGG
>JABMDE010000011.1:55079-64329 GCA_015904055.1 Nitrospira sp.
GACCATTCGACGGAAGAAATCCGCAAGTACATCACGGCGGACAGTTTGGCCTATCTCAGTCTCGATGGGATGCTCAAGGCCGCGCCGGGAACGCCGCAGCAGTATTGCAGCGCATGTTTTACAGAGCGCTATCCCATTCCATTCACCCGTGCAGAGGAACTGCAATTAGGCCTCTTTGAGCCGGCGTCCTGAGCGAAGCCGACCTGGCGGCGTCGAGCCATTTGCAGAAAGGGATCGCAGCAGATATGCAGCCACGATCTCGACCACGAGTGGCTGTCGACTATCCAGTTCTCTTCTCCGGTGACCAGATCACCGGCAAGGGGGTCTTCGCAAATCTCACGATCGCAGGCGGTGAGATCGTGAGCGAGGCGCCGCTTTCTATCGGCACCCATCTTCATCTGCAGGTGCAATCGTCCGGTGCCCGGCCGCCGATCGTCATCACGCTCGCCATCGTTCGGTGGAAGAGGGACAATCGGTGCGGCATCGAGTTCGTTCGATTTCAAGGCGATGCGAAGCAACAGCTTGAAGATATGCTGAATCAGCACTGATGGACCGTGTGCTGATCCGTTCAAGCCCGCCGGCTCAGTTGCCCCGCTAAAAAACACCATGGTAGGATGCCTGTGGTTTGAGAGCGGAGGGTATTGTGCCGAGGGAAGCGGTCACGATGTTGGTGTGAGGAGTGAGGTGCGCTCAGTGTCGGCCGTCAGCCTCATGTGTGGGAGGGATCTGTGGACGAAATCGAAGCAGGCAAGCAGAAATTCCTTGATGTCGTGAAGGCCATCGATGGTGCGGTACACGTGGTCATTCCCGTGACTCCGTCCAACAGTATGTTTTTGATCTCAGTGACCAAAGGGGCCAATCGTAAATTCATGACGGTGCCGGAAGATGACATCATCGATCTCCCGACCGATGCCGGCATTCTTGCGAAAGTCACGAAAACGGTCCGGGACGCCATCGCAGCGCTCTAGGCAGGCTGAGGTTAAGGCTGAGGTTGAGGAATGCTTCGACCTTAGCCTTAACCTCAACCTGGATCTGCGATGAAACAGCTTTTCCCCGGTATCTGGCAATGGTCCTGGTTCTCTGACGAGAAGCAGCTGGATTTCAACGGCTTGTTTTTGTTGGTCGGTGAACACAAGATTCTGGTCGATCCTCCACCGATGACCGCCGAGGCTCGGTCCTTTGTCCGCCGCAACGGGCCGGTCGATTACATCCTCATTACGAACAGGGATCACCTCCGTGAGGCGGCAGCCTATCAGGCGGAGTTCACCTGCCGGCTGTATGTGCCTGAGGCGGATGCCATACAGATGGATGTGAAACCCTCAAAAACGTATACGGACGGTGAACTGCTCCCGGGCGGTATTTGGGCGATCCGGCTGAGCGATCAGAAATCTCCAGGGGAATCGGCGTTGTTTCTGGATCGGGGACAGGGGATTCTGATTGTGGGGGATGCGTTGATCGGCAAACCGGCCGGCGCCGTCAGGTTGCTCCCTGCCGAGAAGTATGCCGATGCGGCAAAGGCCAAAGACGGACTCCGCCGCCTCCTCAAGTACAATTTCGACGGTCTCGTTGTCGGCGACGGCGTGTCGATTCTTACGGGCGGCAAGCTGGCGGTTGAGCGGTGTCTGAGCCTGCCATTATGACGTTCCGCAACGGATTGTCGGAAGAGCTGAATCGGCAAGGCAATGAGTATTTCTCGCACGGGCACTATACGGAGGCCTACACCTGTTACGCCAAGGCACTGGAGTGTGATCGGAAGACCGGCGATCAGCGGGCGTTGGCGGCGACGCTCGGCAATCTCGGCAATATCTGCGCAGTCAGCGGGCGGAGAGAGTCGGCCCAGGCGCATTATCAGGAAGTCTTGGAGTTGCAAAAGATTCACGGCGATGAGAAGGGGATCGGAACAACGCTGGGAAATCTGGGAAATTTACGCGCCGATGCCGGTGAATGGAGCCGGGCACGGGCCTATTACCTGGAAGCGCTGGATCTCATGACGAAGACGCACGATGAGGCGGCCAAGGCTGTGCTGTTTTCCGACCTGGGCCTGGTGGCGCGTGAGACCGGGCATTTTGACGAAGCGATCGACTGGTACGAACAGTCGTTGGTGTTGATGCGGCGGTTGGATAATCAAGGCGGTGTAGCCGATGCCTGGCGCATGATCGGACGCACGTTCCTGGTCCAACGGCGCTACGACGATGCGATTGCGTGTTGTCAGACCAGCCAGTCGGTTGCCGAGCGGTCGCGCGATGAACTCCGCGCGGGCGGCGCCCGCTATGTGTTGGCGCAGTGTTATGAAGAAACGGGACGGCTTGAAGATGCCGCGTATCTCTTGAAACAGGTTGTCACTATGGACCGCAAGTATCAGCTGCCTAAACTTGAGGAAAACACCAGACGTCTGGCGGCGCTTCAGGCGCGCATTGCCGGGCGTGATCACCTGTCGTCTTTGCCAGAGGCTCGAACATGACTGAACCAGTTCCATCTGCGTGGCCACAGCTCCGGACCGCCCTGACGCACGCGTTTCCCCCCAACTCTACGAATTGGAACCGAGCGGGCCACTCGTCATGGATCTGGGGTCCGACGGATGGATTTTAGAGGTCAGGCCGCAAGGGACTGTGCTGTGCCAGTATGGTGTGGCAATGGACGATGTGATGGCGCTCATGTCGGAGGGGACGCCGGAAGATTTGGGGACCGACGAAGTGGCCAAGCAGGCAAAGTATTTTCTCCAACCCGCGGTGTCGAAGTATCGGGCGCTGCTGCTGGAGTCCGGATTCGTCGAGGAGACGGAGATGACCGACGAGTTTGTGGCCGTGACATTCGCGCGCGGCGTCGATATGACGGACCCTGCCAAGGTGCAGGGCCTGCTCCGGTGGTGTTGTCAGCAGATCGGACGAATGCCGTAATGCCGCGCATCGCCACCTTCGATGAGTTTCGCGATGCCATCGTCGCCTATCGATTGCCGCGTGTGTTGTTGGCCGGGTTGGAACTGGACGTCTTTACGGCGGTTGGCGAAGGGGCATGGACGATTTCCGCTCTTGCCAAGCAGCTCAAGGTCAGCGAGCGAGGATTGGATATCCTCTGCCGGAATCTTGCCATGGCCGGTCTGTTGCTGAAGAAAGGCGGAACCTACAGAAACAGCCGGCTTGGAGCGACGGCGCTCAATGCGACCCATCCTGCCTATCGAGGGTCGTATCTGGATTTAATCAGGACCCACTGGATGGACTGGGTTCGGCTGTCGGAGTCGGTGCGAAGCGGGTTGCCGATCGATCACGAGGTTCCCGACAGCCCGGATTGGCGCCGCCGGTTCACCTGGGCCATGCATCACCGCACAGTGGAAAAGGCCCCGGCGATTGCCTCGCAGATCACGCTGGGCAATGCCCGCACGTTTCTCGATCTCGGCGGTGGCCCCGGCACCTACGCGCTCTCATTTTTAGCGAAAAATCCCCGGTTGCGCGCCACCGTGTGCGATCGGGCCGAGGCGTTGGATGTGGCCAAAGAGATCGCTGCTACGCATCGGGCGGGACTGCGACTGTCGTATCTGCCGTGTGACTTTACCAAGGAGCCGATTTCAGGCACGTATGATGTGATCTGGTATTCCAACGTGCTGCATATCTACTCGCCGGAGGTTAACCGGGCGGTGTTTCGTCGGGTCTTGGCTGCGTTGGCGCCGGGCGGGCGGTTCATCATGCAAGACGCGTTTCTTCATGGCCGCGAGGGGTTGCTTCCCGCGGAGTCCAGTCTGTTTGCCGTCTCGATGTTACTGTTTACGGAGGGGGGGAACACCTATCCGGCGTCGGAGACTGCGACATGGCTCAAAGAGGCCGGGTTTACACGAATCACATCACTCCCGCTCAAGAAGAAGACTGAGGACTGGGAAAACGGAATTCTTGAGGCGTCGGCACCTACCGCACATCCAAAAAGGAGCGTCCTCCAAACAGGATCAAGAGGAAGTTTAAAAGTCCGCTGACCAGGCTGCTCAGCAGGGGCAGCATAATGTCCGGATCTTTTGACAGGATCTGGACCACCGTGGCGACGTCCATCGCCAACCCTACCGTTCCATACATCACACAGACCATCATGGCCCAACGAAACCCGCGCCAAATCAGAAGTCCTAGACTGAAAGGGACCAGGGCGAAAAAGTCGATCCTCCAGGCCTCTATTGGTGAGGGGGAGGTGTCAGACCCTATCGTCAAAGCCCCTATGTTGACAGCTAGGAGCCCCGCCAACAGGGTGAGTAAGACGGTGTGTTTCATGGGGAGACTATAAGACGGGGGAAGGAAGATCGGCAATGGCCCGGATTGCCGATGTACAACCCCCTCCTTTTGGGGGGACGTGTACTGATAGTGGGGAATATACCGGCGACAAGATCTCTTGCAGAATGCAGACACGCATCAGGAGGGTCTATGTCGCAGATCCATTGCTTTTCTCAACATCTTGGCAGGCTGACGGACTCTTCACCGAGTACCGTTCCGGGTTGTAGACATTACAACAGCACACCATCGGCCACGCAGGCTCGCGGAATATGGAGTCTTTCGCGCAGGTTGATTGGGGTCGGCTTATGCCTCTCATTGATGGGGGGGCAGGCATGGGGCGAGGTTGGGACCGAACAAAAGGAAGGCCAGCAGGCCATCGTTGCGGCAGGTTTTGGCTATCAGGACAGTGTTGAGTCGACCATTACGGTCAAGGTGTACAATCCTGCCTCTGGTGAGGTGTTATCAGAAGACGTATACGAATTGAGCGTTAAAGAAGACAGTTTTGGCGGGTCGAATGGCTCAGCGGGCCGCATTTTTGCCGGCGGGGTCGGCCTGGGTGCTACCGATCTCTCCAGTTTTGTCGTTCGCGTGTACGATGCAAAGACGGGTGAGTTCCAGTGGTCCGGACGGCTCAATCTGACGCCGGGCGACGAGAGTGAGGCGGGGCGGTTAATTTCCACTGTGGTGCCGCGACGCGCGACCATCATGAAAATCCATGATATCGATACAGCGGCGCAGTCGCCACTGTTTGTACTGCGTGCCGTGGATGTGTCGACCGGAGGGGTTCTCTGGGAAGATGAGTTTTCCGCCGATGGCGAGGGTGTGGCGAAGGTCAGGCAGATCACGACTCGCGTGATGGATGCCGTAGAGGGCGCACTGGTCGCTGATCTATTCGAATTCAGAATTCGCGTGTTTGCGCAAGATGGCCGGACGGTGTTGTGGGAAGATCAGGTGCTTCAGGAACCGGCCGATGAAGAGGCTCAAAGTGTGGTCGATGATCGTGCGCAGATGCTGCCGGCCTGGACAGGGACCACCGAACAAGATCCCAAGCCGGAGGAAATCTAGGAGCGTTTTTGCTGGAAACTCTCCAGCCACTGATGATGGAATTGTTCGTAGGAGACGAACAACGTATTTTGAATGGCGGTTGCCGCTGATGTTCGTGTCTTGAATGCCTTCAGGAGTCCATCGATCTGCGTCATTCCCCACCGTTCGATCAGATAGTGCGTCGCAGAGTTTGCCTCTAGATAGGCCAGCGTTGCGGCGTCCTCCGGCAAGGCACCCCAAGGGCCTTCGAGATAGGTCAACGGGATGAGTGTGACGTTTCCGTGTAAGGCCTCATCAAGATCGGGCCATGAATCGCCGGCCAATTGCATGGCCAGCCCCTCGTTCAACCAGGTGGGAAGCGATCCGCTGCTCGTGCCCAGCCGGTCGTGCAGCAGGGCATGGACATATTCGTGGCGCAACACCGAGGTCAACCACTTCGTATCCGTCGTTGCTCCTTGGGTAGGCAGTTGGATACGCCCCAAGGTCGGATCGAACAGACCATCGGCCCATGCCGGGCTTCCGGTCGCGCCTTGAAACGAATCTTTCGTGTGGAGCACGACCACGATGGGTTTTGACGGGAAGTGCCCGAACTTCTGCCCGATTTCCCGATAGGCGTCCTCAAGTATCTCCAGCACGGCGGTCCAAGTGCCGTGATCCTCGGCCCCATCGAATTTCACCATGAAATGTTCGCTCATTTTTGCCGTCATGCGGGATTCAACCGATTCCATATGCTGAACCTTGGCGGTGACGGCGGCCAGATACGATCGTAACGCGGGATCGCGCGGCAGACGGTCTGCCGCCCGGGCCAGATGTTTCACGGCTTCCGACGATTGATGCTGTTCATGCAGCAGCTCGGCCATCGCCAGGTGAGGAAAGGGCTCTTCAGGGGCGAGCCGAATCAATTGTTCCAGAAGGTCTCGATTCAGGGCAGGGTCCCGTTGCTCCCAGTAGGCATGGGCCAGGTTCAGGAGGATGACCGGGTTCGAGCTATCGAGCGCAGCGGCTTTTTTGAATGCCTTCACTGAGAGCTGTGTGCCGTAGAGCGTTTCTTGTTCGAGTCCGAGATTGTTCCAGAGCACGGCCACAAATGGTTTGGTTGTGGCGTCCGAGATCACACTTTGGGAAAGGGCCAGGAGTTTGGTTTCTGCGAGCGGTAAATTGTGTTTTTCAATTTCATCGCGGATCGCGATCAGTAGCGCCTCATGAGGAGAGCCGGGTATGGCAGGATGATCGAGGACACGGACCTGTGCGGTGTGTACTTCACGGGGGATGGCGGCAGGGGGTGGCGGCGGCGAGACTGGTTCAATGGTATCGCCGACGGCTGAAGCGGTGGAGGCACGCTGGGTGGCGGCGGGTGTTTTGAGAAATAGGTTGTATCCCACGACCAGCGCCAGTGCCAGCGCCATGGGTATCAAGATATGCGTAATATTGCGGCGATACATGTTGTTTCGAGCATGAGTGTAGCACCCTAGGCAGAACCGACAAAGTGTTCCGGGAAAACCGGCGCGCACACTGCCTGTCTTGCTGTCGTTGAGCCGTGGAGAGTGCTGTGCTACGATTCGCCCGGTATGCAGACTCCCTCCAAGTCGACTGCTGTAAGAGCGTTTCAGGATTGGTTGGACCGCGTTGCGCGTCCCATCGAATTTGCAACTCGAGACGAATGCGCGCACCTGGGTGCTGTGAAAAACCTTGCATCGCCGGGCGCCAGGGTTGGATGGTTCCGCGGATGGAGGTGGCGCAGTACGAGGTACTTGGAGAGGATACGGAATCGACCCTGCATGTGGGGCGGATTGTGCCGGTCTATCACGAAACGAAGGGATGGACATCCCGTCAAATGCGGGTGCTGGAAAAAGATCTGTTGGACGAGCATGTGCGTGAACTACACGATTGTCTTCCGGTGCAACTTCGGGCCCGTCGGCGGCTGATTCCGATTCAAGAGGCGCTGCGGGATGTGCACTTTCCTGACGCCAGCGCCGATCTCGCGCTGCTGGAGCAGGGCAAGACGACGGCGCATCGGCGGTTGGCGTTCGAAGAGCTGTTTCTTCTCCAGACGGCCTTGGCGACCAGGCAACGGTCGGTGCAGAACGAGCCAAAACAGCTGACGTTCAATCCGCGCACGCCGCTCCTGGAGAAGTTGAGCCGGCTGCTGCCGTTCCGGCTTACAGCCGCGCAAGATCGGGTGATTCGGGAAGTGTTTCACGATATGCTGACGCCGCGGCCGATGAATCGTCTGGTGCAAGGCGATGTCGGATCGGGAAAGACCGCCGTTGCGCTCCATGCGCTCGTTATGGCTTGTGGGTCAGGCTATCAGGCGGCATTGATGGCGCCAACGGAGATTCTGGCTGAGCAACACTATCGCAATCTGTCCGGGACCTTTGAATCTCTGGGGCTGAAGGCGATGCTCATGCGAGGCGGAGACAAGGCATCAGTGAAGACCGCGCAGATCTCACAGCTTGCGTCCGGGGAAATTCAGGTGGCGATCGGCACCCATGCGCTGATTCAAAAGGGAGTGATGTTCAAGAACCTGGGATTGGCTGTTGTGGACGAGCAACACAAGTTCGGCGTACTCCAGCGGAAAACACTGATCGACAAAGGGTATAAGCCGGATATGCTGGTACTCACGGCGACACCGATCCCACGGACGCTGGCGATGACGGTGTACGGCGATCTGGATGTGTCGGTCATCGATGAGCTGCCGCCGGGGAGAAAACCGGTCCACACGCTCCTCTTCGACCAATCGCAGCGGCGGCGGGCGTACCAGCTCCTGCGTGATGAGTTGCGCAACGGCAGGCAGGCCTATGTGGTCTATCCCCTCATCGAGGAGTCGGAAAAGACGGATCTTCAGGCGGCGATGCAAGGGGCCGAACAATTACAGAACGGAGAACTCGCCGAGTTTCGCGTCGGCCTGTTGCATGGGCGCATGAAAGCGGCGGAGAAGGAATTGGTGATGGCCGAGTTCAAAGCCGGAGCCATTCATGCCCTCGTTGCGACGACGGTGGTTGAAGTCGGAGTCGATGTGCCGAATGCGACTATCATGATGATTGAACATGCCGAACGATTCGGCCTGGCGCAACTGCATCAATTGCGCGGGCGTGTCGGGCGAGCAGGTCATCAATCCTACTGCCTGCTGATGGTGTCGGGGAGATGGAGCAAGGGAGGGGCAAGGGCTAGAGGTTTGAAGGGCGCGCTCGCTCCCGATGCTGCCGATGCGGATGGGCCATCGGCGTCACGAGAACGGTTGGAGGCGCTGGTGCGGTCGAACGACGGGTTTGTCATTGCCGAAGAAGATCTGCGTATTAGAGGGCCTGGAGAGTTCTTTGGTCTTCGACAATGGGGCATGCCGGAGTTTCGTGTGGCCAACATCGTGCGGGACGCCGATTTGCTGCAACAGGCCAGACAAGAAGCCTTCGCATTGTTGAAAATTGACCCGGACTTGAAGGCCCCGGCGCATCAGGAGTTGCGGGAAGCCATGTTGCGGAAGTGGCAGGAGAAATTGGAGCTGGGGTCAATCAGTTGAAAGAGCTGACAAGCACGTAGGCTGACAGGCGTGCAAGCGGCAGGTTGACAAGATTGGTGTTCCGGATGTCAGCTTGAGACCTGTCAACCTGTTAGCCAGAGGGTCGAATGGGCTTATTACAGAGACTGAAAGACGATTTGCGGACAGGCATCGCAACCTTGCGTCTGGGAACCGTGCATGCGGCCGGCCGCGCGCTGGAAGAGACGGAATTGCTCAGGATGCGGCTCGAAGCCCGCAAGTTGGACCAGCAACTCTCCGATCTCTATAAGGATATCGGTGAGCGGGCCGTCGAGATGAAAGAGCGCGGCGAAACAGCGGAGCACATCATCCATGATGCAGAAATCGGCAGGCTTGTTCGAGAGGTGCAGGCGATCAAGGAGTCGCGTAAGAAACTGGAAGCCGAGATGGACGAGATTCGGAACGAGCAATGACCGCCCCGCCT
>JABMDE010000011.1:64449-72244 GCA_015904055.1 Nitrospira sp.
AGGGCATGGACATATTCGTGGCGCAACACCGAGGTCAACCATTTCGTGTCCGTCGTCGCTCCTTGGGTAGGCAGTTGGATGCGCCCCAACGTCGGGTCGAACAGACCATCGGCCCAAGCCGGGCTTCCGGTCGCACCTTGAAACGAATCTCTCGTGTGGAGCACGACCACGATGGGTTTTGACGGGAAGTGTCCGAACTTCTGTCCGATCTCTCGATAGGCGTCCTCAAGTATCTCCAGCACGGCGGTCCAAGTGCCGTGATCCTCGGCCCCGTCGAATTTCACCATAAAATGTGCGCTCGCTTTTGCCGTCATGCGAGATTCGACGGATTCTATATGCTGAACCTTGGCGGTGACGGCGGCCAGATACGATCGCAGCGCGGGATCGCGCGACACACGATCAGCAGCCTGGGCCAGGTGTTTCACGGCTTCCGACGATTGATTCTGCTCATGCAGCAGCTCGGCCATCGCCAGGTGCGGAAATGGTTCCTCCGGGGCGAGCCGAATCAATTGTTCCAGAAGATCTCGATTCAGGGCAGGATCCCGTTGTTCCCAGTAAGCATGGGCCAGATTCAGGAGGATGACCGGGTTCGAGCTATCGAGCGCCGCCGCTTTCTTGAACGCCTTCACTGAGAGCTGTGTGCCGTGGAGTGTTTCTTGTTCAAACCCGAGGTTGTTCCAGAGCACCGCCACAAATGGTTTGGTTGTGGCGTCCGAGATCACGCTTTGGGAAAGGGCCATGAGTTTGGTTTCTGCGAGCGGTAAATTGTGTTTTTCAATGTCATCGCGGATCGCGATCAGCAGGGCCTCATGAGGAGAGGCGGGTATGGCAGGATGATCGAGGACACGGACCTGCGCGGTGTGTATTTCACGGGAGCTTGCGGCAGGGGGTGGCGGCGGCGCGACTGGTTCGATTGTATTGCCGATGGCCGAAGCTGTGGAGGCAAGCTGGGTAGCGGCGGGTGTTTTGAGAAATAGGTTATATCCCACGACCAGCGCGAGCGCCAGCGCCATGGGTATCAGAATATGCGTAATGTTGCGGCGATACATGTTGTTTGGAACATGAGTGTAGCACCCTAGGCAGAACCGACAAAGTATTCCGGGAAAACCGGTGCGCGCAATGCCTATCTTGCTGTCGTTGAGCCGTGGAGAGTGCTGTGCTACGATTCGCCCGGTATGCAGACTCCCTCCAAGTCGGCTTCAGTAAGAGCGTTTCAGGATTGGTTGGACCGCGTTGCGCGTCCCATTGAATTTGCGACTCGAGATGAATGCGCGCATTTGGGCGCGGTGAAGAATCTTGGCTCCTTCGTCGCGGAGCAGGTGTTGTCCGTCTTGGCCAACCGTGTGTATCCAAAAACTGTCGAGGCGCGGTTAGTATCCTTGCGGGACTTGTTCGTCGATTTTCAGCGAGTGCGTCCACCTCATGAGCAACGCCGTAGATTGCACGCCGCTGTGGTGATCGTGAATGCGCTCCGCAATGTTGCGCGGGAGCTGCCGGAATCCCCGGAACCGGACATCCTGCGAGTCGTGCCGGAGTCTCGTTCAGACGGGGCGAAGCGGGGAGGTCTTTGGAATCTTCCGATCCGTTTTGCGAAGGGCGTGGGGCCCAAGCGTGTCGGGCTATTGCAGCGGTGGAAGATCGATACAGTGGAAGATGCGCTCTGGAACCTGCCGTGGCGGTACGAAGATCGGTCGGTGATGACACCGCTCGGCGAGCTTGTCCCCGGCATGACGACTTCGATTTGTGGAACTGTCGGAAAGTGCGAGGCCAAGCGAACAAGAAATCGACGGTTGAGTGTGCTGGATGTGGGGGTGGAGGATCAGACGGGGCGCATGCAGGCTGTGTTTTTCAACCAGCCCTACTTGGAAAAGGTGTTGGCCATCGGAACGCGCGTCATGATGAGCGGGCGTGTCATCGCCGGGCGCCAGGGTTGGATGGTTCCGCGGATGGAGGTGGCGCAGTACGAGGTACTTGACTGGAAGCCGAGATGGACGAGATTCGGAACGAGCAATGACCGCCCCGCCTGCCCGCACGCGTCGATTAGCCGGAATCGACATCGGGACTCTGACCTGCCGGCTCCTCATCGCTGATCTTTCTCCACAGGCATCTCTCAAAGAACTCCGATCTGAGCGGCGCATTCTCCGGCTAGGGGAGGGCGTCGATCACACCAAACGACTTAACGCTGCGGCTATGGATCGGGTGATCGAGTGTCTGCGGGATTGGCGAGGCCTCATCGACAGCCATCAGGTTGATGCGGCCACGGCCGTCGCGACCAGTGCCGTCCGGGATGCGGCCAATCGCGATGAATTTCTCCGTCGAGTGCAACAAGAGACAGGATTCGACGTCGAAGTCATCACGGGCGAGGAAGAAGCCCGGCGGACCTTACTTGGCATTCGCTCTGGTTTGCCCGCCGGAGTAACAGACATTATCGCGTTGGACATCGGCGGCGGCAGCACCGAGTTCATTCTGGACCGACCCGGTCAAGTGCCCATCGTCCGCTCCATCGACATTGGTGTGGTGCGTCTATGCGAGAGAGTACTGAAACATGATCCGCCGACGGCGGAAGAAATCGAGCAGGCACGGGAGTGGGTGCGACGCGAGACTCAAGCCGCAGTCGCAGAGATGGCACACTATGAAATGGCAACCTTTGTCGGTACAGCCGGCACGATTACCGCGCTTGCCGCCATGGCACAGAAACTGCCTGCCTATGAGCCGGCCCGCATCCATAACTACCGGCTGGCCCTTGCTACGGTTCAGGAGCTCGAACAGACTCTGTTGAGTCGCAAGAAGGCCGATCGTATCGGTCTCCCGGGCCTCGAAAAGAACCGTGAAGAAGTCATCGCCGCCGGCGCCATCATCATCCGGACAATCATGGAGACGCTGGGGATGTCGAGTGTGCTGGTAAGCGATTTGGGGTTACGGGAAGGGGTGTTGATTGATTTGGCAATGGGGTTGACCTGACCTATCTACTCAATAGTTATGCGGCACGAAGCGAACGTTAACGCACAAAAGCCAAAGACGGCTTGTGCCCAATTGCCGCCAGTAGAGCAACCTAAGTGTAGGCGATCGGATTGCGGAAGGCGGAAATATCCAATCTGTCCACTTTCTGGAAGGTATATTCGATTACAACGAGTGTAGGGCAAATAGGTTTAAGGGCATGGCGGTGAAACGTTAGCTATGAACCAAGACTGGATTCTCCAAACAAAAGAAACTCGCCGATCCTTCTCCAGTGCCACCTGGGTTCCCTTGAGGGCATCATGCACCGACGAGCGGGGTGAAGTTCGGGGCATAGGTTATGTCAGCGAATGTTTCGCATGCAGATCTGTTGCGTTCCCGCCTGAGCATCGGGAAGTCGCCGAGCGATTTGGCTGGAGTGATATTGGAGTCGGTCGAAGCGCTCAACCATGTGCTTACAAGGATGGGTACTACTCATCCATCGAGCAGTATCAACACAATGACAAAGAGCCAATCGGAGTTCACCTCGTCTTCGAGCACCCTCAACCGGTAGTTGGCGGAATGCTATGGATATTGAATCCTGATCTGGTCGTTGCTCTTCGTCTGATAAAGGATGGAAAAGACTGGGTAAGGCCAGAAGAGAATTTCGCTGTCGTGGCTCGTGAAATTCTTGATGACAAAGGACAGCATCGCCTGATCGAGATCAAGCGAGAGGTTCTCATTGACTATTTGGCGGCAAGGAACCTTTCACTTCGCCTCTCGTATTACCGGCAAAGAGTAGAGAATGTCAAAACACTTGAAGGCAGCGCATATGCGAATTTAGCGAATCGACAAGAACAGCGAGACGGAGGGCGATTTGAACTTCTGATTCGTAGTTTGGAAACTGTCTATGGGGGAAGTTGGGCTTTGTCTCGGGTCTGGCGAACTGATGTTGATGAAAATGAAGATGCCCCAGTGATGGGACCAGAAAGGGATGACAACACCGACTGGGAACACTCGGAGGGGCATCAGGGTGGTTATGAAGGTGTGCGGGTAGAAGGGGAATTTTGGCGAGACGAATGGATTGAACATCAAGGGCAGAGCGTGCGTGTTCGAGGGGATGCAGATAAGAGTCTTCCTCAATTCATCGTGGAGACTGACGGAACGCGAATGGCGTCTGCCGATTTAGACAATGAAGACATCGGTCGATGGCTGTGGTTCCGTTCCAGCGTAGTTAACGAGCTTCTCAATCATCGCGGGTTTTCTCTGCAGTGGTATACGGCAGAAACAGGTGGTATTCGTTCCACGTCTGGGCATGTAACACACTTTGGAATTAACTCTTCGGATTTGATCACGGTATACGCCTGTGATGTTGCCCGTCTTGCCGCATGGGAGCAGCACGTTTGGGCTGCTCATAACGTCGTCCCGGAGGGGAAGGTTTCAAATGAATTGCTAGCAGCACAGGTGAAAGCTCAACCAGCATCTACACATGCTGTTGAAGAATTGTTATTCAAGAGTATGCGGATGCTTGAGAGGGAATTTCGGCAAGAGTTCAACGTTGCTCTGTTCAATCGCGACATAGATGATGTCGCAGCCATGCAACATGTATCCCGATTCGCCAGCAAGGATCAAACGTCATTGTTGAGGTTAGCGAAAGAGCTTGTTCGTGTGTTCTCGGATCGGCTTGATGTCCATGAGCTCCGCAAGCTTTCAACTCATGCAGATAAGGAAGAGCTTGGTTCAAATAAGCTGCTTCAGGATGTTTTGGCTCAGAAGGTTGGGGCTGAAAAAGCTCGACAGACCTTTGGTGCAATTGCTGGCGCATATGAGATGCGAGTAGGTGATGCACATCCGACCAGCGCCGATATTGGCGCTGCTTTAAAGCTTGCTGGAATTGACGAAAGTGGTTCGTTCCTGAGACAGGGTGAACAACTCATTTTCAATTTTGGACAATCAGTTTGGTGGATAGGGAAATTGCTTTTTGGGCAATCGGAAACGCAAGGCAGCTAGACGGTACACCGCGGGAACCACAGCGAGGTCTATGAGTTTTAGGGGGACATTCTGGGTTTCCTGGCCTGCGAGGTGAGCAACGCCCGCAAGGAATTCAGATTGTCCCTTTTCTCTTCTCCTCATGAGGGTAGCCTGGGTGGTTCCGTACTGCGCGCCTTTTCTCACCCGCCCAACCCTTGGCGCGCCGAGACGCGCCAGTGCCCCTGACCGAGCACCGCCCTTGATTTGAGAATTTGATCATTCTTGTGTGCGCGGTCGGCGAGCACAGGGAACTATCCAGACTACTCTCAGCCTCTCACTTCTGCGAATACCACCGATAGCCTTTTTGCTCGGTAAACTGGGCTTTCGGCGCGCCGTCTGGTTCGTTGGTGTGAGAATGCTGTCGAAGTTGCCCCTGGGTGAGGAGTCTTGTACACTTCCTATCGTGTGCCAATAGGAGTTCAGGCGATGCTAGGACATTCCGGTCAACCAGACGATGCGAAGATTGCTGCCAATTTGCGTCGTGCCATCGAGTTAACAGAACTTGGATTACGCCTGCGTAGTGCAGTGTTGCAACAGAATGAGCCTCAGGGCGATGCCATGGTAAAAGTCATGCACGAGATTCGTTGCGCGAAAGAGCAAGCATGGCAGAAGAATCACTCTTAGCTCAGACCCTCTCGACGCTTATCACGAACTTCAATCGACGCGGTATTCAGTATGCGCTGGCCGGAGGTTGGGCGTACAGCGCGTTGGTTGAGCCACGAGCCACGACTGATATCGATGTTCTTTTGTTGATGGAGCAGCCTTCCCGCGATCGGCTGCAGGAGCTACTCTCGTCCCTTTTTGATTCAATCATCGTCCATCCGGCCGCGATGGTCTTGCAGGGCATTTCGATTTGGCGATGCGTGGGCATTCTCAAAAACCAGGAAGTTGTGATTGACATCCTGTTGGCGGATTCTGAATACCTGCAGACAGCCCTGTCGCGTCGTCGCCGGATTCTGCTAGGCGATGTGCCGGTATCGATTCTGACACTGGAAGATTTGATTCTGCTCAAGATGCTGGCTGGCCGGCTCCAAGATCAGGCCGATCTAGAGAAAATCAGACTTCGTCAGGACGAACTTCATGTCGATTGGGCGTATGTCTGGGAATGGAAAGCAAAGCTGGGTCTTGCCCAGTAACCTGCCCTATTTCTGCGAATACCACCGATAGCCCGGTTGTTCTGTAAACTGAGCTTTCGGTGCGCCGCCGGGATTTTCCAACAACAACACTTTGAAGTCGAGGAGGCCGGACAAGCCAGGATGCGGCCGTTCATATCCGTTGCTTCATTTATCAATAAACTTATATAATGCGTTCGATGAAATCTCTGGAGTTCGTTGGGTCGAGTCGTGACGATCTGAGGAGTTTTCCTGCAGAAGCCCGGCGGGCGGCTGGCTTTGAGTTGGGTTTCATTCAGCGAGGGCTCGACCCCTCGGACTGAAAACCTATGAGTGATGTGGGGGCCGGCGTGCGGGAGATTCGCATCCATATCTTGGGAGAATGGCGCGTGTTCTATGTGGCCCAGTTCGCCGAGGCTGTGTATGTGCTGCATGCGTTTCAGAAGAAGACACGGAAGACGGGAAAAGAAGACATTGAGTTAGCGCGGAAACGGTATCGTCAGATTGGAGATCGATCATGAAAAAGAACACGACGAAGTCCAGCGGCAATGTGTTTGTCGATCTGGGGTTCGACCCGGCTGAAGCGGCTGTGCTCCAAATGCGCTCCAACTTGATGAGTGATCTTCGTCTCTATATCGAGAAGCAGAAGTTGACTCAAGCCGAGGCGGCCAAGCGACTTGGGATCGCACAATCCCGCGTGTCTGATCTCGTTCGTGGGAAATGGGACAAATTCAGCCTCGAAATGCTCATTACGCTTGAGGCACGCCTCGGACGGACGATTCGAGTTGAATTCGCAGCGTAATTCAGGCTCCAAAATTGGGAGCGGCGGCGGGACAACCGGCATGCCTTTTACTGCGCGTATCAGAAAAATCGGCGTCATGGTGAGCAGCGAGATCTGTGGGAAGTTTGTGGAGGTCAGGCTCAGGAATAGCCCGGGCGATGCGCAAGATTTCTTCCCACACTGGGCGAGGCTTCTTTGCCTTGAGGGAGGAGGAGGAACCTTTTCGGCCACGTTTGGGGGCTCTCGTGCGTACGGTCGATCGCGTACTCATGATGGGAGAATTATAGCGGGGATTGGCGTCGTTGTCTAAGGCTGACTGTCATTTCTGCGAGTACCACCGATAACCTTTTTGTTCCGTGAACTGGGCTTTCGGGGCGCCGCCTGGTTTTTCCAACAACAACACTTTGAAGTCATGGAGGCCGAACCAGGCGGGATCGGCGACGTCGTGGTAGTGCGTCCCCTGGATCTTAGGGAGCATGTCGCCGAGGGTCTGTGTGAGTTCCGGCTCCGTGTAGGCGCGGATGATAAACGGCTTGTCGATGGCCTGGCAGAAGCGCTGAATCGTGTAGGCTGCGCCGGTGCAGAGGACCTTCGTGTCCGGTTTGAGTCCCAGAAACTGCGGAAGCGAGAGATACCGTTCCTGAAAGCCGAGCCAACGTGAAACCTGCCGCAGATGGCTGTATTGCACCTCATATTCGGTATGGCCCGGTAGTTTCACCGGCGCAGGCCAGCCGTCGTCGATTCCGAACTCCGAGAGAAAGGCATGTCCGCCCGGTTTCAAGACTCGCCAGAGTTCCGCCACAAAGCGGGTTGGTCCCAGGTTGAAGATGACCTCGTCGGGCAGATCCGTTCCGATCGGGAGGCGCGCGCGCCTGATCCAATCCAGGGCTTCCTGGTGCTGCGCGGTCTCGCCACGGCCTGACGAGAGTTCGTGCTT
>JABMDE010000011.1:72364-76581 GCA_015904055.1 Nitrospira sp.
CGGGCGTACCAGCTGCTGCGGGATGAGTTGCGCAACGGCAGGCAGGCCTATGTGGTCTATCCCCTCATTGAGGAGTCGGAAAAGACGGATCTTCAAGCGGCGATGCAAGGGGCCGAGCAATTGCAGAACGGAGAACTCGCCGGGTTTCGCGTCGGCCTGTTGCATGGGCGCATGAAGGCGGCAGAGAAGGAAGCGGTGATGGCCGAGTTCAAAGCCGGAGCCATTCATGCCCTCGTGGCGACAACGGTGGTTGAAGTCGGAGTCGATGTGCCGAATGCAACGGTCATGATGATCGAACATGCCGAACGATTCGGTCTGGCGCAGCTGCATCAATTGCGCGGGCGTGTCGGGCGCGCAGGCCATCAATCCTATTGCCTGCTGATGGTGTCGGGCAGGTGGAGCAAGGGAGGGGCGAGGGCTGGAGGTCTGAAGGGCACGCTCGCGACCGATGCGGTTGATACGCAGGGGCCATCGGCGTCACGAGAACGGTTGGAAGCGTTGGTGCGGTCGAACGACGGGTTTGTCATTGCCGAAGAAGATCTGCGTATCAGAGGACCTGGAGAGTTTTTCGGTCTTCGACAATGGGGCATGCCGGAGTTTCGCGTGGCCAACATTGTGCGGGACGCCGATTTGCTGCAACAGGCCAGACAAGAAGCCTTTGCGCTGTTGAAGGTGGACCCGGACTTGAAGGCTCCGGCGCATCAGGAGTTGCGGGAAGCCATGTTGCGGAAGTGGAAGGAGAAATTGGAATTGGGCTCAATCAGTTGAACGAGATGACAAGCATGCAGGTTGACAAGATTGACGTTTCAGATGTCAGCTAGTTAACCAGAGGAGCAAATGGGCTTATTACAGAGACTGAAAGACGATTTGCGGACAGGCATCGCGACCTTGCGCCTGGGAACCGTGCATGCGGCCGGCCGTGCACTGGAAGAGACGGAATTGCTCCGCATGCGGCTCGAAGCCCGCAAGTTGGACCAGCAACTCTCTGATCTCTATAAGGATATCGGTGAGCGGGCCGTCGATATGAAAGAGCGTGGGGAGACAGCGGAGCGTATCACCCATGATGTAGAAATCGGCCGGCTTGTGCGGGAGGTGCAGGCGATCAAGGAATCCCGAAAGAAACTGGAAGCCGAGATGGACGAGATTCGGAACGAGCAATGACCGCTCCGCCTGCCCGCACGCGTCGATTAGCCGGAATCGACATCGGGACTCTGACCTGCCGGCTCCTCATCGCGGATTGTTCTTCACAGGCACCTCTCAAAGCACTCCGATCCGAGCGGCGCATTCTCCGGCTGGGGGAGGGCGTCGATCACACCAAACGACTTAACGCTGCTGCTATGGATCGGGTGATCGAGTGTCTGCGGGAGTGGCGGGACATCATCGACTGCCATCAGGTCGATGCGGCCACGGCCGTCGCGACCAGTGCCGTCCGGGATGCGGCCAATCGCGATGAATTTCTCCGCCGGGTGAAGCAAGAGACAGGATTTGAGGTCGAAGTCATCACGGGCGACGAAGAAGCCCGGCGGACGCTCCTCGGCATTCGTTCCGGACTGCCTCCTGGTGTCACCGATATGCTGGCATTGGACATCGGCGGCGGCAGCACTGAGTTCATTCTGGACCGACCCGGTCAAGTGCCCATCGTCCGCTCCATCGACATTGGCGTGGTGCGTCTGTGCGAGCGGGTCCTGACACATGATCCGCCGTCAGCGGAAGAAATTGAGCAGGCACGGGAGTGGGTGAAACGCGAGACTCACGCCGCCGTTGCAGAGATGGCACACTATGAAACGGCGACCTTTGTCGGTACGGCCGGCACGATCACCGCACTTGCCGCCATGGCGCAGAAACTGCCTGCCTACGAACCGGCCCGCATCCATAACTGCCGGCTGGCCCTTGCTACGGTTCAGGAGCTCGAACAGACCCTGTTGAGCCGCAAGAAGGCCGATCGCATCGGCCTCCCGGGTCTGGAAAAGAACCGCGAAGAAGTCATCGCCGCCGGCGCCATCATCATCCGGACGATTATGGAGACGTTGGGGATGTCGAGCGTGCTGGTGAGACTGGAAGCCGAGATGGACGAGATTCGGAACGAGCAATGACCGCCCCGCCTGCCCGCACGCGTCGATTAGCCGGAATCGACATCGGGACTCTGACCTGCAGGCTCCTCATCGCTGATTTTTCTCCACAGCCACCTCTCAAAGAACTCCGATCCGAGCGGCGCATTCTCCGGCTGGGGGAGGGCGTCGATCAAACCAAACGGCTTGGCGTTGCCGCTATGGATCGGGTGATCGAGTGTCTGCGGGAATGGCGGGGTCTCATCGACAGCCATCAGGTCGATGCGGCCACGGCTGTAGCGACCAGCGCCGTCCGGGATGCGGCCAATCGCGATGAATTTCTCCGCCGGGTGAAACAAGAGACAGGATTCGATGTCGAAGTCATCACGGGCGACGAAGAAGCCCGGCGGACCCTACTCGGCATTCGCTCTGGTTTGCCCGCCGGAGTGACAGACCTTCTCGCATTGGACATCGGCGGCGGCAGCACCGAGTTCATTCTAGATCGGACGAGTCAGGCTCCGATCGTCCGTTCCATCGACATCGGTGTGGTGCGTCTGTGCGAGAGGGTACTGAAACATGATCCGCCGACGGTGGCAGAAATCGAGCAGGCACGGGAGTGGGTGCGACGCGAGACTCAAGTTGCCGTCGCAGAGATGACATACTATGAAACGGCGACCTTTGTCGGTACGGCCGGCACGATTACCGCGCTTGCTGCTATGGCGCAGAAACTTCCCGCCTATGAACCGGCCCGCATCCATAACTACCGGCTGGCCCTTGCTACGGTTCAGGAACTCGAACAGACTTTGTTGAGCCGTAAGAAGGCCGATCGTATCGGTCTCCCGGGCCTCGAAAAGAACCGTGAAGAAGTCATAGCCGCCGGCGCCATCATCATCCGGACGATTATGGAGACGCTCGGCATGTCTCAGGTGCTGGTGAGCGATCTGGGATTACGGGAGGGAGTGCTGATTGATCTGGCGGGGCAGATCACAGAACGGGGAAAGTCTGAGTTGGGTTCACGCTATGTGTGAATACAAGACCTGGCCCTCACTGTGCTCTTTTTCAGAACGGATAATTGGTCAATTTCACAGGCAACATCACAGGTCTGCGTGGTTGGTGGAATCATGATGCCTACGCGAACGATATGCGTCAGGTACTCGAGGTGAAGAGTGATAGGTAATTGAGGGCTTATTTGTTTTCGAGGAGGCACAATTGAATAATGATCATAATCCATCTCGACGGATTTTCTGTGGACATTTTCATGTTGCGAAGACGTCCTTGATAGGCACAGCTGTGCTAATGGCGTTTCTTCTCGGGATTTGTGACGGCGGGCTTGGTCAGGAACAACCGCTAAACCATAAACCAATTTGGACTGCCGTCGATAAACTGTTCTGTCGAGGCCAAAATATGTTTACTTGCTCGTTTGAAGATCCAATAAGTTGTGATCAGAGTAAATCCAGCGTCTCTGTGACGATAAATTTCGCGGCGAGAGTCCTCGAATTTCAGGGTGCTTATCGAGGTGGTAGTACGATTAAGTCAGTGGCATTTGCAGATAGTCTTAACCCGATGCAGACGATACTTCTAGCAGGCTGCGGAAAAACTCGCTCGCTCATTGGGTGAAACCCTTATGAGGCACGATTTCCTTCTGGGCAGGTGTTCGCCTGTCCCGGTCGAAGTAAATGCGGTTTTCGAGCAAGTCAGAGGTCATTCCAGACACCGAAGTTGACGCTTCGGGAGAGGCCTCAAAAACGTTTATCCGCAGCCTGCTAGACGATAATAGGGTAGTCCATCTTGCACATTACAAATTCCATGATCGGCTAGAGATTTCAGGGTATCTCTTAGATGCTGAGAATGTTGCCTACGCAAATCCCAAAGAAACAATAAAGAGAGGGGCTTCGGGCCACACTCTTATATGCTTTCCAGAGTAGAGAGAACTGATGCGGGGACGCTTTCAAGTGTTCAGAAAGGAATAGCGGTGCGCTTCTTGATAGGTTTTTCAATTTGTCTAGCCTTGTCTGCTTGTCTCCAAAAGACAAGGGATTTGACGGAAGTGGAGCACGGTGAGCTAATGCAATATCGGAATACGGAACGTGTCAATGAGTTTGGGACACTTGCCAGTGGCATTTAGTGTAGCACCTCGTCTGTCGGAGCTGGAATCGGGTATGGCGTGAC
>JABMDE010000011.1:76701-78961 GCA_015904055.1 Nitrospira sp.
TCGCAGGCATACACATTATTTAGCGAACGGCAGTTCTCGCAAATTTGTGAAACGGTCCGCTTGCAGTTGCTTCGTTCTCACATAAATGATCTTAACGAGAAGAATGAGCTCACGCAAAAACTCGTCGTCGCTCTTACTGTCGCATCTCTTATCGGGACAGCCATTCAGATGTTTCGCTAAAAGTTGGGTTGCGGCTCGCTATTGCTGCGAATATCATCGATAGCCTTTCCGTCTCGTGAACAGGGCGTTCGGCATGTTGCAGGGTTTTCCCAATGAGAGCACTTTGAAGGCGAGAGGCCGGACAGACGAGGCGATCATGTCATGCTAGCGGCCAGCTCATTGACTTCCTGACCCTCGCGTCCTAGACTTCGCGAAATTATCCAGGAGAGGGATCATGGACCAGGAATCACTGGCCCAAATTCAACAGATTGTCGGCGCTGCGACCGAAGCCCTTCGGACAGACATTGCTGGGGTCAAGCGGCACACTGACGTTGTGACGGAAACGCTTCGGGCGGATATCGCCGATGCGAAACGCCACACAGGCGTCCTTACTGAAGGACTCCGGCATGAACTTCAGCTTGTGGCGGAAGGGTTCCAGATGCACCTCGATCGGCGTCATGCCGATGACCGTGAACATTTGGATAATCAATTCAAGGAAACCCGTGCGCTCATCCAGCTCTCCTACGGTCAGATACAAGAACGAGTCGAGCGGTTGGAACAGCGGGTCCGTACCATAGAGCAGCATCTCGGTCTCACTGTATAGCGCTTCTTGTAAGGTTTCTGCATCCGTGCCCGCCACGCTTCTTTTATTTCCACTCAGCCTCTCACCTCTGCGAATACCACCGATAGCCCTTTTGCTCGGTGAACTGAGCTTTCGGCGCGCCGCCTGGTTTTTCCAGCAACAACACTTTGAAGTCGAGGAGGCGGGGCTGGATGAGATTGGAGCGGTTGCGATGGGGGAGGATCGCAGTCGTACCCTATCGAATGCGCAGTAACGCAGTAAACCCTTCCTGTTCAAAATGTCGATCAGTCGTCAGAGCTTCGGATAGATGGCGTTCACGCATGAGCAGCATCGACCCGCAGTCGGTCAGACTATATCCCTTGTCAGGGCGCGCCTTATAAAACGCCAGACTGCGGTTGAATGTGTGGCGGCTTTGCGGAATCACTGTGACTCGTGAATTGTTCATGATTGCCTCGACCATTTCAACTGCGGCGGCGCGGACATGAGGTCCTTTGTCGGCCAAGGCATTGAGAAACTCAGTAAGAACTGCCTCTGTTGTGAAGAGGCGGCAGTGTCCCAACGCGGAGGACACTTCGACTGCTTTAGCGTGGTATTGGTCGAAAGAATTCGTGAGGGCGATCCAATAAACGGTGTCTGCGAAGAGGCGCTTCACGTTCCCTTGCTGCCGTAGAGGTAGTGGTTATGGTGAGCTGCGAGATCTGTGGGAAGTTTGTGGAGGTCAGGCTCAGGAATAGCGCGGGCGATGCGCAAGATTTCTTCCCACACTGGGCGAGGCTTCCTTGCCTTGAGGGAGGAGGCACTTTTTCGCCCACGTTTGGGAACTCTCGTTCGCACAGTGGATCGCGTGCTCATGATGGGAGAATTATAGCGGGGATTGGCTTTGTTGTCTAAGGTTGACTGTCACTTCTGCGAATACCACCGATAGCCCTTTTGCTCGGTGAACTGGGCTTTCGGCGCGCCGCCGGGCTTTTCCAACAACAACACTTTGAAGTCGAGGAGGCCGAACCAGGCGGGATCGGCGACGTCGTGGTAGTGCGTCCCCTGGATCTTGGGGAGCATGTCGCCGAGGGTCTGTTTGAGTTCCGGTTCCGTGTAGACGCGGATGATGAACGGTTTGTCGATGGCTTGGCAGAAGCGCTGAATTGTGTAGGCTGCGCCGGTGCAGAGGACCTTCGTGTCCGGTTTGAGTCCCATAAATTGCGGGAGCGAGAGATACCGTTCCTGAAAACCGAGCCAACGCGCCGCCTGCCGCAGATGGCTGTACTGCACTTCATATTCGGTGTGGCCCGGTAGTTTCACCGGTGCGGGCCAGCCATCGTCGATTCCGAACTCTGAGAGAAAGGCATGTCCGCCCGGTTTCAGGACTCGCCAGAGTTCCGCCACAAAGCGGATCGGCCCCAGGTTGAAGATGACCTCGTCGGGCAGGTCGGTTCCGATCGGGAGGCGCGCGCGCCTGATCCAATCCAGGGCTTCCTGGTGCTGCGCGGTCTCGCCACGGCCTGACGAGAGTTCGTGCTT
>JABMDE010000011.1:79081-81840 GCA_015904055.1 Nitrospira sp.
GCAAAGAGGCCAAGTTTGGGCCCCACACGAGATTTCATCGCGCCATGTTTCAGGGTCCAGTCGATTGCACGGGTGCGTTGTTCGATGGCCTGGCGGAGTTTCTCGAAGTGACGTTTCACCAACAGGCGCACTTTGTACGGGCGCGATTCGGATCGGGAACCGGGTTTTCTGGGAGCCGATTCGCACAACAGGTCAGTTTTCATGAAGCCATCTTCAGCCGTGACACATTCTTTGGATTTGTCGCCTTTGAGGGGGCTGCGTCATTTACAGGGGCGCAATTCTTGGGGAAGGCGGATTTTTCCAATGCGGACTTCAAGCAGCCGGACGATCTCGCCAGGGCACGCTTCGACCAGCCGCCGCTTCTCGTGCGCACGCAGCGGGCTGTGCAGGATCAGCCGGACAAGGGGGCGAACTCACCGGTCGGCCAATATGCCCTGACGGTGGGGTTGCTCTTCCTGGCGGCGATGCTCCTGGCCTATGCGCTGAAGCGGAAATAGTCACTAGCCACTACATATAGATTTCCGGCTTGCCCGTCCCCCCAATAAGTTGGTATAACCAGCGTCATGGATTCTCTGAGCGACAGCTACGAACAAACTGAGCTGCCCTACCAGGTCCGCATCGAACAATTCGAGGGACCGCTGGATCTGTTGCTGCACCTGATCAAGAAAAACGAGATCAATATTTATGATATTCCGATCGCCCTGATCGCTCACCAGTACTTGGCGTATATCGAGGCGATGAAGGATTTGAACCTTAACGTGGCCGGGGATTTTCTGGTCATGGCGGCGACGCTGCTCCAGATCAAATCAAAGATGTTGTTGCCTGCCGATGAGGCAGCGCTGGATGAGGACGATGGGCCTGATCCACGGGAGGAACTGGTCCGGCGGTTGTTGGAATACAAAACCTACAAGGAAGCGGCGACCCGGCTCGACGGGCAGGAAAAGATGTGGCGCGAGATTTTTAGCCGGGAGCAGGCTCCGACAGAACCGGTCGAGGCGGATGAGACGCTTCTGGAGAATGTCTCCCTGTTCGATCTTGTGGATGCGCTCCAGGGAATTTTGAATCGCAATCCAGGCAAAAAGCTGATCGAGATCATGCCCGACAATCTCACGGTGCGGGAACGGATGAACGTGATTCTCGAACTGCTGGAAGGTAAAGACTCGGTGTCGTTTGTGGACCTGTTTGAGCAGACCAGCCACCGGCTGGTTGTCATCGTGACATTTTTGGCGATGTTGGAACTGATTCGGCTGCGGGTGGCGCGGGTGTTCCAAGCGGAGGCCTTCGGGCCGATTCTGGTCTCGCGGGCATTCTCGCTGGTTCCAGACCCAGCCGAACTCGATGATGTCGATGTGGAATGGAGGGGGACATGACTCCAGTGACGGAAGAGTTGATTCAAGAGATGCCTGAGGTCGAGTCCGTGATAGCCGTGCCTGAACAGGAATCAGGTGGCCTATCCGATACGGACAATACAGAAGAAACGGTTTCCGCAACCGACGCAGCGCAGACCGTTGCAGAGCGGGAGCTGAAGGCCATTCTCGAATCACTGCTGTTTGTTTCCCCGGAGCCGCTTTCGGCAGTGCGGCTTGTTGCGGTGCTGGGGGACGTGACCAAGGCCGAAGTCGAGCGGACGTTGCGGAGTCTTGGGGAAGACCTTGAGCAGGAAGGGCGGGGCATCAGGCTGGTGGAAGTCGCCGGCGGATATCGCCTGGTCACCAAGCAGGAATATGCGTCGTGGATCAAGCGATTGGATAAGGCTAAGTCTACGACGAAGTTGTCGCGATCCGCACTCGAATCGCTGGCCATCATTGCCTATAAGCAGCCGCTTGTCCGTTCTGAAATCGAGGAGATCCGCGGAGTGGAAACCTCCGGTGTGGTACGGACGCTGTTGGAGCGGAAGCTGGTGCGCATCGTCGGACGCAAAGAGGTGCCGGGTCGTCCGATCATGTACGGGACGACGAAGTTTTTCCTTGAACATTTTGGTCTGAATGATCTGTCGCAGCTCCCGCCGTTGCGTGAGTTCAAAGAACTCGGCGAGGCAGAACAGGCGTTGTTGCCGATGGATGACGCGCTGCCGGTGGCGGCCGATGAAGCAGCCACAGACCACGTGGCCAAGTCGATCGAGGAGGTCTGCCAGGAGTCGCTGTCTCTGAACGGAGACGAGTTCTCTGTTGAGTTCAAGGCCGATGAAGAGTTGAAGGGCCAGGAAGAGCTTGCCGGCGAGCCGGTCGAACAGGCGTAGCAGGGCTCGTGTCCCAGTGGGTCTCTCCCTTTCCGGTGCGTTCATCACTGGGGCGTCAGCGCACCAAGCAACGCAACGTTGTCCATTTCAAGATTGACCCGCGCTCATCCGTTTCGAATCATTCAACACCGTCCGTCGCTCCTCTTGATGTCCCGCGCCTTGACTCTTTTTCCACCGCTTTGCTAGACTCCTCAATCCAATTCTAAGTTATTGATACTTCCATTATTTCTTGAAGCCGGTCGGTCCTAACAGGATGCTGAAAAAGTCCCCCAGCGGCGTTCTCGCATCGCGCAGAGGCTCAACGTACCGAAGCGTACGCCTCGCCCTTGCTGGATGGCCTTTTTGAGCATCCTGCGGCTATTGTGACATCAGTGCCCCACGCAAGGCGTCACCGGCATTTTATGAACAAACCGATTTTTTCCCGCAGCCTCCTAGCAACATGAGGAACCCCCTGTGATGAAAGCCTGGCTTTTTGATGAACAGTTTCAGTTCGATCGGCACCACCTGTATGTCGAGGGCA
>JABMDE010000110.1 GCA_015904055.1 Nitrospira sp.
TAGCTCTGGGTCCTCTTTCCAAAGACGTTCAACCGTCTCCAGCCCATCCCACCCGGTCGGCATCCTCATGTCGATAAATCCCACGGAATACGGCCGGCCCTCCTTCAGTGCCGACTGCACCATGGTGAGTGCGCGTTGCCCCTGATCGACACAATCCAGCACAAACCGTTCCGACTCCTGCAAGGGTTGCGGGCTACCGAACAGAGCAGCCCGTGCTTGATCGAGATTCGCCTCTCGAATATCTGAACGAAACACTTTATTGAAATCATCATGAATGGCGTGGTTGTCATCGACGACGAGAATCCGCCGATTGTTCATCATCTCTTGATTTGTCATGCGACAGCCTCCTCTAGAGTCTGCGGGAGATCGAGCGTAAAGGTCGCGCCGTACCCCTCTCCCTCACTATGCGCGTGAATAGATCCGCCAAGACTCTTGGCAGAGATGGCAGCACTGTGAAGCCCGAAGCCTCGTCCAGTCTTTCTGGTCGTAAAGCCCTGAGCGAACAGACGAGGGATATTCTCAGCTGCGATACCGCATCCGGTATCAGCCACCTCAAATCTCACTGATCGGTCATCGTCCTACATCATACCGACTCGCAAACTGAGCTGATGCGCCCGGCCCGGATATTCCACCATGGCATTTCTCGCATTCGTGATCACATTCACCAAGATCTGTAAGACTTGATGCCGATCCGTCATAATTCTTGGAACAGGGCGGTATTCCCGTATAATCTCGATTCGATACTGCTCGAGTTCCGGCATCGCGATCAACAAGGCTTGCTCCATTAATTCCTCAGCGAACGTCGGCTCAAGAATATTCCCTACGCGCGCGACATCATTTGGCACCGTGATCACTTGCTTGAGATGGTCAACTTGTTTCATGAGCGCGTCGAGCTCATTCTGAATCGTGTGGTGATTTCCGCTCAGGGATTCAGCGACTAGACTCAAATACGCAGGAATCTGTCTTCCTTTTTGATCGGCGGTCAAAAACTGATACAGATTGTCTTGATGCTCGTGAAACATTGACGCAATACGACAGACATCCTCGACGCCGGGTTTCTTCACGGTTTTCAACAAGGTATCCGTCGAAACGTTGATGCTGTTGAGCACATTCCCGGCGTTATGCAGCACGTTCGATGCCACATCCGCCATGCCGGCTTGCCGGGATGCCTGCATGAGCTCCTGATACAGCCTTTCTTTTTCCGTCTCAGCCTTTTTCCGTTGATTGATCTCGACGGAGAGATTCGTATTCATGGTCTCTAGTTCTTGATTCTTCTTCAGAATTTGACAGCGCGAGGACTCCAATTCGTTGTTCGCTTCTTTGAGTTGTGAATTCGCATGATCCAATTCGGTGACATCATGGAAAGAAACCAGCGCTCCTCTCACCGTCGATCCATCGTCCATAATCGGAACTACATTCACGATGAATTTTCGCAGGTCATTCTCCGGGGAATCGAGAAGCAAGAAGACGTTATCTTGCGGCTGTTTCTCCATGATCGCTCTTGTCCAGGGATGTTCTAATGTCTGATGGGCCGGCGATGCGGCAGTCTTCCAGGTAAGCGTGCTGAGGTCTGATCCAATTAACGACGTCACCGGCGTGCCTGCGGCTTGACCGAATGCATCATTCGCCAAAACAATGAGGTCCTGCGTGTCAATCATGACCACGCCTTGTGTGAGCGCATCAAGCGCAGCCTTGACGCGAGTCGGAACGACTCTGGACGGATCGAGTTGACGCAGCGTGCGTTTCATGAAAAAGAGGTACCCCAGAAATCCTACTCCGCTGACAAATCCGAGAAATCGCACCCACGGATCCGTGAGGAACCAGTGAAGCCAAGACTCGTCGGCTTGTTGAAAGGCAATCTGGAGCACTCCCCATGACTGTTCACCGGCAAAGATCGGAACCTGGAAAAAGTTTAAGCTAGATTCTTCCCCTGGCGGCTGCACCCATATCTGAGCATGTTCCCCGATCTGGGCCAGGACCGACCCGTCTTTCATAAGGAGCGCGAGCGACAAGATCTCCCGGTTTCGCTTAGCCAGTTCCCCCATCGCAAACTTCACCGTCTCGACCTGATCGCGCTCAGCAAGCGCTGAGTACTGAACCGCTAATGATTCTGAAATGTTTCGACGTAACTCAAGGATCTGGCGTTCTTGGTTCGGCACCAAATCCACAAGCGAATCCCCTGCCAGCATGACGCTGACCGTCAGACTGACTAAGCCTAAACTAATCCAGACTAAGGGCGTCACTCGCATGACAATTTCAGTCCCCTTACACGGCTTGCATGTTCCCCTTAAATAGATCTTTCCAGAAGTTTCACTGCCAGAACCTGAATTGAGATAGGGAAATAGACCCTGCCTGCATTCTCAGGACACAGCAATAAACTCACAAGTATTTGATTCTCAAAAGAGAACGTAGCAAAGGCCCACCATTTTCTGTAACGAATTCTTCTTTTTAGCCAAGTGCTGAACTGTTCTCGGCAGGAAGAGCACGCTGCTTAGCAAATCTGGCCCGCATCAATCGTTTTGCGACTTCGGTTTTTCGCCTCTACCTTTTTCTTGTGGCTTGGTTGGCTTCACAAAAGGCTTCAGAATCCGATCAATGCCACGGAATTGCCTATCTTCCCGTTCATGCTCAGCCTGTACCTCGCGATCACGCTTCCGCCGATCTCGATTATTCGCCTTTAGTATGGGCAATGGATCAAACCGGCGCCATGCCGGCATCGAAACAAGAAAACTCGCCACCAAAGATCCTCCATGCAAGATCCACGCCATGACCCCTGCAGAGAGAACCACCCCGGTGAGTAACGTGAGCCGCCCAATGAAGTGAGTCTGACGTTCACGCTCTTCTATCGCTCGATCGAGATCGTCCGCCATCTTGGTTAAACGCTCAGCTAACTTATGGCCTACGGTCAGCATTTTCTTAATCGGAGGGGAGGGCGGCTCGATCCAAAGAGGCATCGGCTCCTGGAGCGCGATATCCGGCTTCTCCTCTCTAACAAACTTTTGGCTCGCCGGTGACCGTTCCGAGGCAAGCTTATGGCTGTATAAACCAGTTGGTCCGGCGTGTTGTCTAAGTCCGTTACCTGCAATTCGCCTGAAGTAATGACGTCGGTGAGTCCTTGGACAACGATAGAACCGGTATTCGTGGCAAGACTTGGAGCACTGTACGCAACCGGCGACACGGTGATCGCCACCGTGTCGGTGTTCGCCACCGCGTTACTATCCGTCGACACCACCGTCAGCGTGTCCGCCCCGGTAAAGTTCAGGTTTCCCTGGTAGCTGATCGTCGCCAGCGCTGTGTCTTCCGCCACCGTCTGCGCCCCCGGCACCACGTTCACCAGCGCATCGGTCGCGGTCACCACAAACGTAAAGGGCCCGGGGCCCGTCTCATAATCCGGCGCACTGCTGAAGCTCACGCCCCCCGCCGTGCTGATCGTGAACAGCCCCGCGTCCGCCCCGCTCAACCCGTACGCCACCGTGTCGCCCGCGTCCACGTCGGTCGCCGCAAAGGTCCCCACCGCCGTCTGGTTCTCGGCCACGCTCACCGTCACGTCCCCGCCCAGCACCGGCGCTTCGTTCACGTTGCTTAGGGAAGGTCTGAATAATTCTCTTTTCCAATAGGGCAGGGCGAAAAAGACAGAGGGTACTGCGGCTTCAAAATAGAAGTCTGAATTAATCAGGTCTTCCCTTGATTATTTATGGCAAGCCTTTCGCCCTACCCACGAAAGACCACAACTGTGATGTTTTAAACACAATCGACCATTCGTACAAATTTAACTTTATACAGATAAATCAATATCTTGATAAAAATATTCACTGGCATACGTGTTGCTTTATCCTTATACGAAATTTGACGACTGGACTGCATGATGCAGACCTGACGGAGGGATTGTGAGGAACCAACAGACATTAGCAGCGTCGGTGACATGCTCAGGCGTAGGGCTTCATTCCGGTCAACCTGCGACTATCACGCTGAGACCGGCCCCTCCCGATACCGGAGTGGTTTTTGTTAATCAGAAGGGGGATTCCACCGTTTCCCTTGCAGCTTCTGTTGAATATTGCGTCCCAACCGAATTGTGCACAGCCATCACCGGCAATGGATTCCAAGTCAAGACCATTGAACATGTGCTGTCG
>JABMDE010000111.1 GCA_015904055.1 Nitrospira sp.
CGATTCGGAGATCAAGCGTGTCGTGATGGAGAATTACGAACGGACCAAGCGCGCGTTATCGGAACACATGACAGGCTTGAAGGCGCTGGCTGAGGCGTTAATAGAGAAAGAAGTACTGGACGGGTTGGATGTCGACCAGATTCTGATGCAGTCGTCCGCACAGCCTGCCGGCTAACACGCAGGAAAAGGTGTCGCCATTCCCCGATACATGACGCCTGTGATTTTGGGGACATCCGGCAGCAGGAAGCGATCCAGGCGGGCGATCCTCAGACCGGCTTGGGTCATCAGCCGGTTGCGATTCGCTCGCCACTCTGTCGGGCAGAAGGTCAGCCGGGTCCACGACTGAGAGGCCTGAGACGCTCGCAGGATAGTGAGCCAAATTGAGCCCGGTCCCGAAGCCGATTTCCAAGACCTCCCCGCGTGCATCTTGCAGCAGATCAGCCGGCCGCTCATCACCCAATCCATCAGCCGAGGGAAAATATGCCGACTGTAGAGTCCCATTGCGGCCTGTAGTATAGCAAAGACTAGAACGGCCGGGATGGTGGCTGCGCCGATCAGCTTGTGTAACCAGCTGACGTGTCGTATCCGTCTTGACTACTCGACAGGGTGACATTCGATGCTGTTCCGGCATGTTGCTTACACCGCGGTCAGAAATACTCTCTGCGATGACGCTCGTGATACCTCATGGTTTTTTGCGCAGTGAGTCTGGAGCGTCGGTGTTTGCGGGGATGTTTATTCAACGAGTCTGGACGGAAGAATTGCGATCGGTGCACCCAGTGCTCTTGCGCTGGACAATTCTTGTGGCAGATAATTACCAATCGTGTAGGGTGAGACCATGCCTATGTATGGAGGAACGGCGCGCGTCACGATAGGCCTATCCGTTCTAATGGTCGTTCTCTCACTCCTGTTCTTCCATCTCCACACGGAGGGAGATGGATCCCGCAAGATCATATCTATCGGTCCAGTGCTCCCGGCGGTGCTCGCTCTGCCTGCATCATTCCTTGTTGAAGTGACCAACACGAGGACTCTTCTGGGGGAAGGCAGTCGTGCTCTGAGGTCCGATGCCTCCGATACCCCGCAGGGGGACTCCCTCGCCAGGCGCTTGTTTCGTATGGCGTTGCTGATGGCGTTGGTTGGCATCCCGATGTGGTATTTTTTCCAGCACCTCGATCGGGACGAGGAGCTTAAGCGCTTGAATGCAGGATTGCAGGCTCGCACAGAGGAACTTGCGGCGGTGAACGAATCGCTCGTGGTGGAGGTGTCGGAGCGGATGCGCACCGAGCAGTCGCTCGAAGCCAGCCGTGGGGATCTGCGCCAACTTGCCGCGCAACTTATCCGTGTACAAGAAGAGGAGCGACAACGCATCGCGCGCGATCTGCACGATGACATCAATCAACGCCTGGCGCTCCTGACGATCGATGTTGAAGCCTTGGAGCGGCAACTTTCGACGGCCCCCACTCACACCCTCAGGGCCGTGCGGGCTATTGAGGATCGGGTCATTGAGCTTTCCGATGATGTTCGTCATTTGGCTCATCAACTTCATCCATCCATTCTTAACGATTTGGGTCTGTCTATCGCCCTGCAGCGCCTTGTCGATGACTTTACGGCCCGAACCGGAGTGCAGAGCGATTTCATCGACCAGGATTCTCTGAAAATACGGGATCAACAAATCGCGACCTGCCTGTATCGCGTTGCACAAGAGAGTTTGATGAACGTCTCCCGTCATGCCAAGGCCAAACAAGTACGGATTGAACTTGCACGATTGCGAGATGGATATCGGCTCATGGTCAGCGACGACGGAGTTGGCTTCGATAAGGACCGCCAGCGTGACAAACGGGAGCGCCTCGGCCTCTTGAGCATGAAGGAACGTGTTGCGCTCATCGGCGGAATGCTGGATATTGAATCCGCGGAAGGACAGGGGACACGCGTCTGCGCCTGGGTTCCGCTTGAAAAACAGGGATGAATATGAGCAAACCACGTGTGTTGCTGGCGGATGATCACACGTTGGTGTTGGCAGGATTCAAGAAATTATTAGAGGACCATTGTGAGGTAGTCGGTGCCGCTGAAGACGGACGCGCGCTGCTGGAGGCCGCGCAACGATTGCGGCCGGATGTGATCGCCTTAGACATTTCCATGCCGCACCTCAATGGTATTGATGCGGCACACCAACTACGGAAGGCGGTACCAGAGGCAAAGCTGATTTTCATCACCATGCATGCCGATCAGGCCTATGTGAGCCAAGCTTTCAAGGCCGGCGCGTCCGGCTACCTGCTCAAACGTTCGGCCGGTTCTGAGCTTGTGCAGGCGATTGAAGCCGTGGTGAAAGGAGATTACTACGTGACCTCCCTCATCGCCAAAGATCTGGTCCATTCCGCGCTGGATGAGACGCATCAGCCGATCGTCCATTCCAATCGGCTGACGGCTCGCCAGCGGGAGATTCTGCAATTGGTGGCGGAAGGACTTGCAGTGAAAGAAATCGCCGCCACGCTCGCTATCTCTCCCAAAACGGTTGAGTACCATAAATCCAAGCTGATGGAACAGCTTGATCTTCACACCACGGCCGAGTTGACGAAATACGCACTCACCCACGGGCTCATTCCATCCGAGTAGTTGTCTACGCTGTCGCTCTCTGCGTCTATCCGGCCAGGCGCCACCCCGTCATCTTCCTGCTCGACATGAGGGGACTCCCTAGTACCACTCAGCGAATCATAGCGGTAAGGTTTGCAACAGGATAAGGCTGTGGGATGGTGAACGAAGATCCCTCTCGATCGTCACAGCTCAAATGGAGGGGCGGTTCACAATCCGACTCCAACAAGAAGGTAAACGAGGGCAACCTTTTCGCAGGCACCCAACGACGGACGGTCCGGCATTGCGCGGTCGAGGGATATGAAGGTCAGCAAGATCCGGTGGGTAGTGGGTTTTGGAGTCGGGCCCGATGATCATCTACCGTTGTACGGACTGAAAGCGGTGGTTCACCAGCTCTAACGCCAGGGAGTAAAGATCATGGCCACATTTCTTCACATGACGAGGGTGCTCATTCTTCTCGCGGCATTCTTCCCCAGTATGGCCAACGCCCACGGCAAGGTGGCGCTTGAGGAAGACCCCTGCGTGCGCCGTGTCGGTGGCAACTTGGTGCATTTCAATGCCTACCAGCCGCAATACGAAGCAAAGGGGCAATACTGCACCGACATTCCGGAGGAAGGCGATACCTTCCTGGTCGTAGATCTCCTGGACCCGGGGCTGCGTGCCATGCCGGTTGAGGTGCGAGTGGTCAGGGGGAGCAGTGAGTCAATCGAGGGGCAAACGGTGGCGTATTGGCCTCCGGCCCTCCATCCGGACGGAGTGGTCCGAGGCGAAGCCAATCTGGCCAAAGGTCTCTATAAGCTAATCATCACGCCGGAAGGATTCAGTCCCTCTCATTATCTCTTGCGAGTTCAGCAGATCGACTATGCACAGGTTGTAGGAAAGGCCATTGGACCCTTGACCATGCTGCTGCTCCTCGCGTTGATTGGCTATGAGCTTTCGAAATCAAAGCGATGGAGGAACTGGCGGGTTTTCGGCCCTTCCTGATGATGTCGACGATGCGGAGGTTGGTCTAACAAGGAGGTCATATTATGGCAAGCGACAGGGGATACGATATCTCGCAGTGGTACGATTCCAAGCCCGTGAAGATCGGCTGGCTGGCGATGCTGGGGATCGGCGTGTTTTGGGTGTTGTACCAGCGGGCATTTGGGTACTCGCACGGTCTGGATTCGATGACCCCGGAATTCGAATCGGTGTGG
>JABMDE010000112.1 GCA_015904055.1 Nitrospira sp.
TATCCCCCAGATACTGATCGCGAATCGCACAGAGCCGGTCATAGTTGCGCAACACGAAATATCCATCGAAGGAAAGGGTCGGACAGCCGTAGGGGGCCATCATCTGATTCACTTCGGGAACAGCGTGGCGGGCTGCAATAAATAACGCGTGGGCAGACGCCAGCTCATCACGGCTGGGGCCGACGACCGGAATGCCGTTGACTTCCTTTCCGATCTTGCGGCTGTCGCTGTCGATGAATTTTGTAATGTGCGCTCCCCGGGACTGCAGATACTGCGACGCCCAGGTCCCGACAAACCCTGCCCCGTATATGGCGATGCCGTCAGCGTACCGGGATTCGATAGCGGTGGCGGCGGGGGCCTGTCGCTCCCAGGCAACCCGGACCTGCTCAGAGGTGTACATGGTCGTCATATCATTCTCCCACATGCATTACTGCAACAGATGGATGGCGTGCTGTGGCCACCCGAGCCGACTGGCTGCCGACTGAATCGCCGCCCCATGGAGATAGGGCGCAACGATCAGCATGCCCTCTACCGGCACGGAAGCAGGATCCTCCACAGCTCTTCCTTGATACTGCGCCTGTTGTTTGCGCTTGGACGAATCGCAGATCCGATAGTTCTTCAGATCGAGCAAGGGCAACACACTGAATACTTCGGCCGAACACCCCCAGATTGTGACCGGCTGCTTCCCCGCCATGGTCTGAATATCCCGGACCTGCCGGAGCAGCGCCTCCTTCGATTCCAACAGATGCGCGGCCACATCGCCTGCTGAAGGCACACACACCGCGGGAGAAAGCGTGCCCGTCTTTTGACTCAGAACCATCAATGAGGGATACGCAAACTCCGGCGTCGGCAGGGTCTTCCGGACGATCTCGCGGACTTCAAATCCGTGAGTCCGTAGCGCCGCTGTCAGTGCCCTGGCGGTGTAATGAAAGATGTGCTCACGGATAGAAATCCAAAAAGCCGATCCGATCGGAAACTCTCCGTACCGTTCCGCATCCGGGACTTCAATCAACAATTGACCACCCGGTTCAAGCACCCGATCCGCCTCGCGTAGCAGACCATGCACATCGCGAATATGTTCAAACACATGGAAGTACGTCAGTAGACCGAGTCTCCCATCCTCAAAAGGGAGATGTAGGGCATCGCCAGTCCGAAATGTGACGTTCGGTGACGCCGCACAACCCTGTTGCAGACTTCTCACATCTACATCCACGCCCCAACAGGCGGCGTCCCAGCCATATTGCCCAAGCCACGTGACAAATCCTCCACGTCCACAGCCCACATCGGCCATGGGAACAGAATCGATTGCATGTTGCCTGAGCACACCGGCATAGGCGGCATATTTCTCCCGATTCTCCGGAGATGTGACGGAGAAATGGGTGTTCTCAAAATAACTGCACTCTTCCGCGTAATACTCAGCGAGCCGTGCGTCGGTCATATTGTTCACAAATACAAGGCCGCAGTCGCGACAGGAGTAAAACAATGCCGTGTAATTGAAGATCGACGTCCCCAACCCGCTGTACATCCAATCCGCGAGGTAGCACGCCGATGCGCCGCAGGCTGGACACCGATCTGTATCTGCTGCGTCCACCCGCATCACTCCTTCTCAGCCATACGCGAAAAGTGACTGGAGACTTTTTCAAGCAGGAACGGCTTGTGCGCATCGATATTGTCGGCCTGTGCGTATTTGATATGCCCGCAGGCCTTGCACAACGGATTGTCTCGCCGCGCCCCGCGTAAATGTTGCAACCTCAACTCGTGAAGGACGGGCGAATTCCAGATCTCGCGTAAACTCTCCCGCTTGAGGTCTCCGACTATCAACTTCTGGTCCCAATCAGGACAACAGGCGCTTACCGTGCCGTCGGCGTTGATCGCCATGGCATAAAATATATACGTACAGACGTCCTTCTCCTCGAGCGATTGCCGGTATTGCCCGGTCTGTTCTTGCATGTCCACACCCGCTCGCTTCTCCACATCAAATTCAGGCCAGATCGGCGCCAGCTCCTCCACAAAAATCCGGTCGCAATAATTCCCGAACAGATCGAAGAAGCGTGTTTTATCGTCTGCCGTGAGATAGTTACCGGGGATCTTGATGGTCACTTCACAGTCGCCGCGATGGGCATAGAGCCACCGGATATTTTCCACCAATTCCTCGAAGTCGATCTCGACCTTGGCATGCTTGGCATACTGTTCTTGGCTGATGCCTTCCAGAGACACATTCAACCGATCCAGGCCCGCCACGACGAGACGTGTCAGCAGCTCCGGGGAAAATAGGGCGGCATTCGTGGCAAGGTCGATATAGCGAACCCTCCCGCTGGCCTTAGCCAAGGCGATCATTGCCGGCAACTTCTTATTGAGCAACGGCTCCCCGATTTTATTCATCCGCATCACTTTGAGCGGCTCGGGAAACGATTCCAGATCCTGGATCAGTTTTTCAAAGAGTTCGAACTTCATCACGCTGCGCTGGTACTCGGACGCTTTCAACAGATCCCGATGGCCGGTCGGGCAGAACTGGCAGGAAAAATTACAGGCACTGGAGGGATCCACGTACAAAAGAAACGGAGTGCTCAGTGGAATCACGTCCTCTAGCGCTACCCGCCCTTCCAGGTTCAACTTCGACTTCACTTTGGCCTTCATACGGATTTCCCCCACAATGGTGTTCAGTTCTATTCAGGCCGAAACCGCGCTACGCTCATTCGGCATGCAATACATGACTGCTCCCGTGCCGCACCAACTGTGCAATCTCAGGTAAAACCGGTAGTTCATCAGTGTGGCCATCAGCCAGGACGGCAGTTGCCATAGACCCGCCTCACTGTGGTAGGTCGTAACTGCTATGATGGGTCTATGGCGTCGAATGGTCTTCTCCGCCCCTTGCAAGGCGTCGAGTTCGTGTCCTTCAAGGTGCAGTTTCAGATAGCTCGGCGCGATATCCGTATCATCCAGAGCCGTGACCTCGACCATGTCGTGACCGAACCAGCATAGTTGCGACCCATAACCCAATTGAGAGAAGAACGGCTGTTTGCCTGTTTGCCGGCACAAGGCCTGGGGCAACAGGCGATGCCGGCGTCTGACATATTCGGGTAACGACTGGAGCCCCGCTTTAATCACATCCGCATTGCGAGCATCCGGCTCGAACATCAGAATCTCTGCGAACCTGTTATTGACCGTTTCTCGAAACACTTTGGCTATCTCGCCCTTATGAGCGCCGACATCCACGAACACTTCCTGCTCCCTAAGAAGCGAGACCACCTCAGGAATAAAGTAGCGGCGTTCCAAATCTATCGGCGCGTCGTTGAAGATCCAATCCTGGCGGAGACGATGCCACGCGATGAACTGCAGATGATGGGCGCGGGACAGATCATCACTCCAACCGGCCAATACCTGCTCGACCATCACTTGCTCGGTCTGGTTCAGATCTCCCATGAACCATCCGTTGCCGACCGGATAACAGCGGCGATACGCTTCCATCACATCATACAGAGGCACAACCTCCTGCCATCCCTGACGCCGTAACGTGTCAGCCAATTCCGTAAAACACACCGTGGCCACACTGACCACCAACGGCAACGTACGCTTCATGTGCGCCGGCACCTCACCCGGCAAGAGCACGCTGCACGACTGCCAACAGGGGATATGACGAACTTGCTCGGCGTTGGCATCCACGACAACTGCCGGAGCCAGCTGGGCATGCCCGAAGAAATCCATCGCCATGCGCCCCAATTTTCCGGCCCCGTACAATGCAAACGGGCCATCGATCACACGTGGCCCGGATCCGGGCGGCGCCGACAGGATGTCTGCCAACTGAGCAATGGCAGCAGGCGTATCCGGCAAACCTGCCACTCGTACTGAACTGCACCCAACCTGCGCTCCCATAACAGCCACGCTCCTCAGACGGACACATTCACCGCATCGCGCACTACGATCGTGCCACCAGATGCTGTTTGAATGCCGGGATGAGTTGCTCGCGATACGCATCGATATTGTCGGGACGGCAATGTGACAACTGCCCGCATTGAGAACAGGCCGGATTCTCCTTTCGCTTGCCCTCCAAATGTGCCAATCGCAGCGCATTAAACTCCGGTGAGTTCCATATGTCGCGCAACGACTGTTTCCGGCCGTCTCCCACAATCAACCGCCGCCCCCAATCCACAAAGCATGCGCTGGCTAATCCGTCCGCGTTGATCGACATCGCATAAAAGATATAGGGACAGGTATCGGTAGGAGTAATCGGCTGCTGGTAGATGCCCTGGGTAATCTTCACCCCCGATCGGTCTTCCACATCAAACTGCGGCCAGCAGGGAGCAAAGTTCTCCACAAAGATGCGGTCGCAATAATCCCCGAATGTCTCAAAAAACTTTTGCCTTTCCGCTTCGGTAATGAGTTCTCCCGGAATCTTGATGGCGATCTCACAACTGCCCTTATGTTCGTACAGCCAGCGCACATTCGTGACAAACCGATCAAAATCAAACTCGGTTTTCGTGAACGTGCTGTACTGCTCCGGCCTCATGCCGTACACCGAAATATTCACCTTATCCAATCCCGCCTCAATCAGCGGTCCCATGCGCGAGGGATCGATCAGGGCGCCATTGGTTGTCGTATCGATGTAGGGGACATGCCCGCTACGCTTGGCATAGGCGATCATGTCCGCAAGCCGTTTGTTCAAGAGCGGTTCGCCGTCC
>JABMDE010000113.1 GCA_015904055.1 Nitrospira sp.
CGCTCGCGCGATGCCGAACGGATCGTGATTGAGCGGCGGACTGGAAAAGCCTATTACACAGGCGACCATTACCGAACGTTTCTTCCCCTCAACTGATTTTCACAATTGAGCCCGCACATGGCCACAAAGCAGACAATACAAACCCATCTTCAGAAGGCCACAGCCCCCTGGTCATCCCTCCTTATCACACCTCCAGGAGCAGCCGTCACGTCCCTGGTCAAACCGCCGGCGGGATATGCGCTCCGGATCGTTCACGGAAAGAAATGCACTACGCCGACGGGCGTCTTCGAGGAGTTTGCCCGGGCCCTCGAATTTCCCGACTACTTTGGACACAACTGGGACGCGCTGGAAGAATGCCTGGCCGATTTGGGGTGGCTTCCCGCAAAGGGCTACGTCATCCTCATTACCGAGGCACAATCCGTCATTCCCGGCGATGACGAAAAGTACGAAACGCTGCTGGAGGTCCTCAACGACGCGGGTGAGGCCTGGAGCAAGGGACAAACGGTTGATGAACGGCGCGCGCCGTTCCATGTGTTCTTTGTGGTTTCTGAGCAGAACAAGTCGAAGCGGAAACATTGGGGGCTTGCGGAACTCCCGTCTCTCGATCGAAAGACACCGAATCCCACACGGAGCACAACACGTTCGGTCAAACCATCAACACGAAGGAAAACCTCATGAGTCTTTTTGATCAACTAGGCCAGGCAGCCGGTGGACCAGTTGGTGAATCCCTGCCAGGCAATGCCAATCGTGGGCCGTTATGGGACCGAACCAGGGATGGGGATGGCGCATGCGGCGGCCAAGCGTGCCGAGGCGAGCAACGGCGGCCTCATAGTTCGCGACTGAGGCCATAAATCGATCGATCGTCTCCGGGCCGCCTGCACGACTGGGTTTCACATCCTGGATGCGAACCTCCTGTGCAAACCGGCGATCCTGAGTGAGGGCATCGACAATCGATGCAATGCCTTCATTGACGATCCGCAGATGATCGAGAACCATAAACACGGACCAGCACCGGCTGCTGTCCTCGATGCCGATGACCCGATTGATCAGCACGGGGATGGCTCCTGTTCCTTCCGGAACCCTGCGAGCCACTGCACGAATCTTTTCCGACTCGAACTTGAACCACTGGATGACGGCGGGACCCCGACCAATGAGCAAGTAGCTCTTAGCGATTTCCCTTCGCCATCTCATTTACAAGATTTACCGTGCGTCTCCGCACATGCCGTGCGCTGGAGCACGGAGCTCTGTGCGGTCGGCTATCCCGCCTCTTACCACAGAAACGGAACACTACTATTTCATCAACTCTCTCGACACTTCACACGCCAAGAGCCTCGGTCTGTTTCTTGCTGAGACTCACAAGGCGAATGAATTTATCATTCTCCCAATAACTCTGGTGGATTGTCAGACAAACAAGTAACCGGCGAAGGCTATTGGGGCAGCAATGTTGCGAGCCTGAAGAAGGTCAGTAGCGTATCCTGACTGATATCCGTCGAGACCGTCTCCACCTGTCCTTGGAAGAGTCCCCGTCCTCTGTGACACAACAGGATCTCGACGACCTACAGAAAAAGCCGCTATACTGCTTTCTCGCAGCACTGAGTCTCCGGAACCCGCTCGAATATTATCATCGACGAGTGTCGCTATGTCCTCTCTTAGACGCACCCATTCCAAGCCGCCGGCCCTAGCCCGACCGGAAGTGGCCGCAGCAGAGGTCCTCGCCTGGGTCAGCGACTGTCTGGAAGGCGGGCTCTGTTTTATTGCCAAGGGCATTTTGGTCTTCGAGAATGCCCAGTTTGGAGAACTCGTCGAATCACCGAGCGCACCTCCAAGTCAATCCAGCCCGGAAACCCCGACGCTACGATCTCAGCTCTTTACCGATGCGATAGCCTGGAACAAGCAAGCGCTCGGCACAAAAGGAAGCAAGACCTATCATCTCATTGATCGCCAAGGTCAAACGTTGGTCTACGAATGCCGTTACAACATCGTGCCCTACCACGGTAACACCGGCGTGCTGCTGGTCTTGCAGGATGTGACGGAGCATACGGCATTGGCGCACGAAGCTTCGCAGGTCGCCCGTTTTCAGTCGGTCCTCGCCCATATCGGCACCGTGGCTGTCAGCGATGCCCCAGCACAAGAGTTGATGGGGGAGGCCGTGAAACATACAGCGGAAGCCCTCAACATTGAGCTCTGCAAAATTCTTATTCCACGAGAGTCCAGCGATCACCTTGCCGTGGTTGCTGGAGTCGGTCTTAAGCCGGAGTTAATCGGCAAACTGACGATCGAGGGCGGCACACAGTCCCAAGCCGGATACGCCATCCGTGAACGGCTGCCGGTCGTGGTGCGCGACCTGCGAGAGGAAACACGGTTCACGCCTTCCAAGCTCTTAACCGAGCACGGTGGCATTGCAGGCATGTGTGTGCCGATGCTGGTGGAGGACCGAGTGTATGGTGCCATGACGGCCCATTCTAAAACGGTTCGTGACTTCACAGTCAAAGAACTCGAATTTCTGTGTACGGTCGCCAATAGCGTGGCAACGGTGCTGGAACGACGTCGCCGCGCCGATACTCAGCGTGATCTCTACCATCGATTATTCATGTCGGCACAGGATGGGATCATGCTGACCGATACCGACGGCTGTATCCTGGAATGGAACCCGGCATTGGAGCGCATGACGGGGTGGACACGTGACGAGGCACTCGGCCAGCGACCGTCGCTTTTGAAGTCAGGCAAGCAACCACCGGAATTCTACGAACGCCTCTGGCACGCCATCCGCTCTGGCCTGGCCTTCATGGATCGCTTCATCAATCGCAGGAAAGATGGGTCGGAGTTTCTGGTTTGGGAAAGCGTCAGCCCCGTCAAGGATCGCGATGGGACGACCCAATTCTATTTGGCGATTCTGACGGACCTCAGCGAGCGTGAACAGATGCTGGAAGCATTGCGCCATGCTGAGCAAGTGAAATTAGTCGGACAGCTGGCCGGAGGTATTTTGCACGAAGTCCGGAATCCGTTAATCGGTCTCGGCAGTCTGGCGACTCACCTCGCGGAGCAACAAGAATTACCCCGTGAGGCCAGAGACCGGTGCGCGCTGATTGCAAGGGAAGCGGCCCGCATCGATGAGCTATTGGAATCCCATTTGGGCCAGCTGCGGCCTCAGCCGTTTGATCTCCAACCCTGCGACATCCCATCCCTGGTCGAGGACATGTTGATGCTGCTGAAGCCAAATCTGCGGAAACAGCGGATTCTCGTCAAAAAGGTTATCCCGGAGCTCCCTATGGTGGAAGCCTCCCGTGCCCATTTGCAGCAGGTCTTTCTCAATATCTCGATGAATGCGGTCGACGCCATGCCGAATGGAGGAGAATTGATTATCAACGCCGCACTCGTGGCAAAACAAAGTCCCGGCATCGCCGTGACATTTTCTGATACGGGGAAAGGCATCACCCCCGAAGACTTACAGCGAATTTTTGAACCGTTTTTTACGAATGGGAAGGCCAAGGGAGTCGGCCTCGGGTTGACGATCACCCACGACATCGTCGAGCGACATGGCGGACAATTAGTAATTAGCAGCCTTCCGGGAAGTGGTGCAGTGGTCGAGGTGTGGCTGCCCCTCAAACGGGATACATAGCATGACGTGGCAACTCCTGTTGGTTGAAGACGAAGCATCGATCCGCGAAGCGTTCGCCCTGCGCCTCACCGGCCAAGGCTATGCCGTGGAGACCGCTGGATCCGGGGAAGAATGTTTGACCCTCCTGAAGACGTTTGAACCGGATATTCTGGTGTTGGATCTTGTGATGCCAAATCTGTCCGGCCTGGATGTGCTCGAACGTGTCAAGCAGACCTCGCCTCACTTGCTCGTCATTCTGCTGACCGCCAGAGGCACCGTGAAGGATGCGGTTGAAGCAACGAGGCTCGGCGCATTCGATTTTGTCGCCAAATCCATCGACATGGAAGATCTGCACTATGCGCTCAGGCGTGCTGTGGAGTTTCTGACGCTCCAGCGCCAAGTTCGCTTGCATACCGGACAAGATACCGAGCGCTATGCGTTCGCTCGTGTCCTTGCCGAAAGCCCTGTCACTCAAGCGTTCCTCGCGCAGGTCCGAGAGCTGGCAAAAAATGACCGCGTCACAGTGCTGTTGCAGGGCGAAACCGGAACGGGAAAGCAATACACTGGCCGCGTGATTCATTTTAACGGTGCACGTGTCGACAAACCCTGTATCGAAGTGGACTGCCCCTCGATCCCGCGCGAATTGTTCGAAAGCGAGCTCTTCGGGCACGAAAGGGGGTCGTTTACCGGCGCAGTGGGTAGAAAAACGGGCTTGATCGAGATGGCCGACGGTGGAACGGTGCTGTTCGACGAGATTGGGGATCTCCCGCTTCCCTTGCAAGCCAAGTTACTCAGAGTCATCGAAGAACGGACGTTCCGGCGCGTGGGTGGCTCAACCACCATCCCCGTTGATGTCCGCTTCATGGCCGCGACGAATCGAAATTTGAAGGACGCGGTGGCCAAAGGCGAGTTCCGCGAGGATCTCTATTTCCGGCTGAACGTCGTGGCCTTGACCGTCCCTCCGCTGCGAGAACGTCAGGAGGACATCATCCCCCTGGCGGAGCGATTCCTGACCCGCTCGGCCCTTTCACTGAGAAAACCGGTCCGTCATTTAGGCGACAGCGCACAAGCCCTCCTGCGCCAATACAACTTTCCGGGCAATGTGCGGGAGCTGAGTAATCTCATTGAGCGTGCGGTACTCTTCTGCCCAGGAGACACTCTTGAATCGGCGCATTTCCCGTCAGATGTACAAAGCTATCCATCACAACCGGCTGCAGATACCGCCCATCCTGCATCCACTTCCACAAGCGCATTGGACCCCTCTCAAATCCACTTATCGTTTCACCTCGGCGAATCCTTGGCCAGTCTCGATGACCGCATCATCAACGAAGTCTTGAAGCGCGCCGATGGAAACAAATCCCTTGCAGCCAAGCACCTCGGCATTACCCGCTGGATGCTCGATCGCCGCCGCAAGCCGTAGGCCCATCTCCCTCCGACTCCCTCACATCGTGCTCCCCTGCACAGCATGCACTGGGAAAGTGCATGGGCACACGCACCGGAGATTCTGTGTGGCCGTTGCAATTCCTCACCCAGCAGAAATGCATCTGTTTTCTTACTCGAATTGCAGATTTTCTTGCTACAGCACCATACGGAAGCTGGCACGAGATGTGAATAAGGACCATCCAAGCCATTCAATAGCATGACAGGAAGTAGGTAGCCATGAACTTTTTAGGTGTCGCCCTCATCGGAGTCATCACAGCGGGCTCAGGATTGGGTTTGAACATGGACGGGCCATTTCTGAAAAACCAATTGCAGATCTCCCAAGCGGCGGCGGAAACCCTCCAAGCGAACTCCACCACTGAATTCACTCAGAGGGATCTCTCCAAGAAACGCTTCAGAACGCTCTGGAATATATTCAAGAGTGTACCCTGGCGCTTGTCGCGGAACAGCGGGTGAATGTTCTCCATGTATTTTTCCCATTCCTGCGTCCAACATAGCCAGATTCTTGGCCTCGGTCACCATTCAAGATGTTCTTTCTCCCCCCAATCGACACGGGGTTGTTGCGTCTGATGACGTGCAAGGCAAGTGCGATTACTGCACGTACGTGGTTTAGCTGGTAACCGAAGATGTCCAAATCCACACACTGTTGCGTGAGGATTCGAGAATAGATGAAGCATCTCCGCGCCCTTGAAGATCAAAGTGTCTATATCCTGCGCGAAGCGTACAAGCATTTCGACGACCTCGCCATGCTGTGGTCGATGGGCAAGGACTCGACGGTGCTGTTGTGGCTGGCCAGAAAGGCCTTCTTTGGTCATGTGCCGTTTCCGCTCGTGCACATCGATACCGGCTACGAAATGCCGGAGTTGATCGACTATCGTGATCGTCTCGCCAAGGAGTGGCACCTCGATCTTGTCGTCGGCCAGAACCGCGAGGCGCTGGCCAGTGGCATGCGACCTGAACTGGGGCGCGTTACCTGTTGCACCTCGATGAAGATCGAGGCGCTCAAACAGACGATTGCGAAACACAAGTGGACGGCCGTGATTCTGGGGATTCGCGCCGATGAGGAAGGGACACGCGCAAAAGAGCGCTATTTTTCACTGCGCGACAAGCATGGCGAGTGGAATTTCCGAGACCAGCCACCCGAACTATGGGACCAATTTAATACCACGTTCCCGGCTGGTTCTCATATCCGCGTCCATCCTCTGCTGGATTGGACTGAGTTGAATATCTGGGAGTACCTCGACCTCGAACAGATTCCCCTTCCGAAACTGTATTTCGATCAAGGCAAGGGTATGCGGTATCGCAGTTTGGGATGCGTGCCTTGCACCGGCACTGTGAATTCCTGCGCCACCACCATTCCGCAAATCATCACCGAACTCCGCACGACAACCATCGCCGAACGATCCGGCCGCGCGCAGGATGAAGGCCGCGGGATGGAAACTCTCCGCAAACTTGGACATATGTAACCTGCGGGCGTTACACCAGACGTGAATGAGATGCCGCCAACGAATCAGTACGGGGGGTGTAGGCTGTTGAACGCCACGACGAAGGCACTCTGGCGCCATCGCATATCGATCATTCTGTGTGGTTATCGCCATGACCGGCGCTAAAGTACTTTCAGCCTCATGCGCTGACTCGATTCGGTTGGCCGGATCAATCATCCGCCAGGGCGGCCTCGTCGCATTCCCGACGGAAACCGTGTACGGGCTCGGGTGCGATGCCCTAAATCCCGACGCAGTGGCTCGTGTTTTCGAGGCCAAGCAACGTCCATCGTTCGATCCGCTCATCGTACACATTACCGATCGAGCGATGTTGGAGGCCGTCGTGAAATCCGTGCCTCCAACGGCTTATCGGCTCATGGATATATTCTGGCCTGGTCCGCTGACGCTCGTGTTGCCGAAACGCGCACACGTTCCCGATCTCGTAACAGCAGGACTTCCCACCGTTGCGGTTCGAATGCCGTCTCATCCGGTGGCACAGGCGCTCATCCGGGAATCGGGTGTTCCGATCGCCGCCCCCAGCGCCAACCCGTTTGGCTACGTCAGTCCGACCTGCGCGCAACATGTAGTAGATGGGCTCGGCGATCGCATCGACTTGGTCCTCGATGGGGGGTCGTGCCTCCTCGGGGTGGAATCCACCATTGTCGCGATGACCGGAACCTGGCCTGAACTTCTTCGTCCGGGAAGCGTCACGCTCTCTGAGATCCGGAACGTCATCGGACCAGCGACGTATACACCGGCTACGCAGAACATAGCCGTACCAGGGCAACTCCCCCGCCATTACGCAACCCGCACTCCAATGACTATTCTGGCGACTCCAGGAGCCAGACCTGTTGTGCATAACCATGAGCGTGCCGGGCTGCTGGCCATGTCGCAACCGAATCACAGAGACGACCAGATCTGTGCAATGGAAATACTCTCGGCGTCCGGCGATCTACGGGAGGCGGCACGGAATCTATTTGCGGCGCTGCGACGACTGGATCGGCGGGGGCTCGATCGCATTTACGCCGAGCCCTGTGCGGAATCCGGAATCGGACTTGCCATCATGGACCGGTTGCGGCGTTGCGCAACGCCTATCAATTAGAACGGCTGCCAGTTCAAACCCAACGTGCTGCCCCTTTGCGAGCAGTGACGCACAGTTCAACGTGCAACCCGTGCGCCCATGCACCCACATTGTCCTGCAGTCAGAACAGCACCTAGGCACTACGAACTTCCGATCATCAGGGATCATGTATTTGCTGAGTAATTGCAATTGCCTGTTCACAATACCGCCCTCAATCAATCTGGAATCTCCTTTGCAATACAGTATCGGCGAAAAGGGGAGCGGATGGTCCGATCGCCCTTGCTGCTTAAGGGAGGTTGTTCAATGGGTACACAGCATGTCGTGACGATGTTACCGGGAGAGGGCACCGGCCCGGAGATCTGCGAAGCGGTGCGGTTGGTGATCGATGCGAGCGGGGTCAATATCAAATGGGAGTATGAAGATATTGGACTCGATTGTCTCGAAAAGTACGGCACCCTTCTGCCGGACAAGACAATTCAGAACATTGCCAAGAACAAGGTTGCCCTCAAGGGCCCGACGACGACGCCGATCGGCACCGGACACAAGAGCGCCAATGTGACGCTCCGCAAAGTGTTCGATCTCTATGCGAACGTGCGGCCGGCGAAGTTGATCCCGGTGCTGAAGCGGCCATGGGACAAGATCGATATCCTGAACTTCCGTGAAAACACCGAAGATTGTTACGCGGCCATTGAGCACATGGTGTCCGACGAAGTGGCGCAATGTTTGAAGGTCATCACCTGGCCCGGCTCCTATCGGATCGCCGATTTTGCGTTCAAGTGGGCCAAAGCCAACGGGCGCAAGAAGATCTACTGCGTCCACAAGGCCAATATCATGAAGATGACCGACGGCCTCTTTCTCGATGCCTTCCGGGAGGTCTCGAAGCAGCATCCTGACATCGAGTCCGGCGACATCATCGTGGACAATTGCTGCATGCAGCTGGTGAGAAATCCGGCCCAGTTCGACTGCTTGGTGCTGCCCAATCTCTACGGCGACATTCTGACAGACCTCTGTGCTGGACTGGTGGGAGGCTTGGGCTTCGCGCCGGGCGCCAATGTCGGAGACGGCTGTGCGATTTTCGAAGCCGTTCACGGCTCTGCGCCCAAGTACGCCGGCATGAAGAAGGTCAATCCTTCGGCCGTGTTGGTCTCCGGCATCATGATGCTCCGTTGGTTGAAGGAAGAGGCCGCCGCCGCGCGCATCGAGAAAGCCATGTTCGCCGTGCTCGAGGAGCGCAAACATGTGACCTACGACGTCGGGGGAACAGCCAAAACAGACGAGTATGCACAAGCAATCGTGGATAAGATGCACGCAAAAGCCTGAACCTGAGGACACAGACTGAACGAAGGAGATATCCCATGCCAACGTTTACAGAGGTCGCTAAGGCGACCAAAAAGAAAAGAGAGATCAAACTCGTCGGAGTCGATATGTACATCATCACGGAGAAGGGGACCCCGAAGTTCGACGACATCGGAGCCTTCAAATGTGAATTCATTTCGAACCGAGGCACAAAGGTCTGGCCAGGATTCGTGAGCCCCGATCTGCTTCAAGTAAACTGGTACCGCTGCAGATTCATGGCCACCAAGGACGTGCAGGACGCGGACATCAATACGTTCCTGGACGCCCTGAGCAAAAAGGGGTGGTGGTGGTCTGCGGCTCAGAAGCTGTGGACCTATGATGACGAGCCAGGGTTCAGCAAGGCGTATTGATGGATGAGACCGTCCGGTGGGCGCGCAAGCGCCCACCGCTTTTCCGATCGAAAGGTCGGCCATGATGTCTGCCGCCAGAAATATCGCCGAGATCGAGTATGCGGTTATGCTGGCGATGCTGAACTTTCATAACGAGCATCTGAAAATCAACAGTTCGCGAGCGCAGGTCCGTGTGCTAGGTGAGCTAATCCAAGTGACGCTAACGCGGACCGCGCCGATTCCGGCTGAAGAAAGACTCGCGCGGTCACCGGAAGGCCTGGCGCTGCTCAGGCAATTTCACCACGCCGTCTTCGACTCGTGCCGAAGCGTGCTGCAAGAGCGGATTACACGCGCCGTTGGAGTAGGGGTTCAAGATATCGTGACGGATATCGATCCGGTCGCCGGAAAGAGCACGATCGTGATCAGACTCGTCGAACCTGTGTCCGACCCACTCCACTAACCAGCAGGATCCGCAGTGGGACACGCTTCGGGGCTCTGCCGTTCGATGTGGGAGAGTGATGTTCGAACAATTCCTCGATAACTTCCTGCACAATCTCTTTAAGCCGCTGCTGCTGTTCTTTTATCTCGGGTTCCTGGTGCCCCTGCTGAGAGTCCCCTTTGAGTTTCCCTACGCGGTGTATAAGGGGCTCATCATCTATCTCTTGCTCTCGATCGGATGGCATGGCGGTGAAGAGCTGGCGGCGCTCTCTGCAGGGGATCTTGGACGCGCGAGTGGATTCATGGCGCTGGGGTTCGTCACGAACTTGCTCATCGGGATCGCCGCATATTGTGTGCTCCGTTTCACGAATATTCGTCAAATCGATGCGGCGGCAGTGGCCGGATACTATGGTTCCGATTCAGCGGGGACCTTTGTCACCTGTCTGGGCGTCCTCACGGCCTCCAACATCGCCTATGCCGCCTATATGCCGGTCATGCTCGCGGTCATGGAGATCCCTGGGTGTCTGGTAGCCCTTGCGCTCGTTGCCCGCATGCGCGCAAGTGGCAAGATGGATTCATTGGGCAATATGCCTGGTGAGCCCGGTTATGACCCTCACGCAACTCGTCTCCCTGACAGGAGCGGTCAAATCGACGAACTCGATGCACTCGATGAGGACAAGGGCCACTCTGACAAGGCACCGGACCACGGGCAGCCGCAGGAGCCGACAAAGGAACGAGCCAACGCCTCCGGTATCCTGAGCAAAGGCGTGCTCCATGAAGTGTTTCTGAACTCCGGTCTGTACTTACTGTTCGGCGGGATTGTGATCGGATTCATTTCCGGACTGCAAGGGACGAAGGTGACAGCTGCCAACGATGTATTCTTCGTTCAATTGTTCCCGGCGATTCTCTGTCTCTTTCTCATCGAGATGGGCATGACGGCATGCAAGCGCCTCCAAGACCTCCGAGCCGCGGGGTGGAAGTTCATCTTATTCGGGTTTTGGGCTCCGAATGTCTTTGCCACATTCGGCATGCTGATGGCGCACCTGTACAGCATGTTCCTGGACCATCCGTTCGACATCGGCACCTACACCCTATTTGCCGTCCTCTGCGGGTCCGCCTCCTATATCGCGGTCCCCGCCATTCAACGCCTGGCCATTCCTGAAGCGAGTCCAACCCTCGGATTGGCTTCTTCTCTTGGGCTGACCTTTACCTACAACGTCACGCTCGGCATTCCATGGTACATCCTGATCGCCACGCTCATTACCACGATGATGCCCGTGAAATAGTTTGCCGGAACCTGCCTCACCGATCAGCGGGCGATCGGCTGCACTTCTCGGCCCATCGTAAAGACGAAGACCCATCTCCCAATAGCGCATAGATGTCGGTAAACACGCCGAGAGCTTTGAATACAAAACGGGGTGAATGCAAAACGGGGACATTCTGAATTTCCCCGCGAAAAGCGGGTACTTTTCAGAATGTCCCCGTGAATCGTGGCACAAGCGATTAGAAGTCGCCGGTTTTCACGTACGGATGGCTCCACAGCGTGAGCTGGAGGAGACAGGACTTCACCCAGGCGTTATACATCTTATCGACTTCCTCGGCCTTGTGCCCCTTCTTGGCAAGAAACGGCTTCAAGGTGAACGTCACCGGGAAAATGAGCGCGAACAGATCGCGGAACGGCACAATCGCCGCCGAGGCAGCAGCGCCGTCGGTCTGATTCTTCTTGCTACGATGGTGGCGGAGGCCGATCTCGTGCTGATAGTCGAGCCACTTCTGATCGTACTCGGCCTTGGCCGTGTCGAGAATCCACTGGCCGAAGCGCTTGCGG
>JABMDE010000114.1 GCA_015904055.1 Nitrospira sp.
CTTCCACAAGGTATTAGTGCCGGCGGCAGATGAATTCAAGCCGGAGTTCGTGATCATTTCAGCCGGGTTCGATGCGCACAAAGACGATCCGCTGGCCAGCATGGGCTTGACGGAACAGGGGTATGCGGAGCTGACCGGCATCGTGTCCGGCATTGCTGCGCGTCATGCGCAGGGCCGCATCCTGTCTTCGCTCGAAGGCGGCTATCACCTCATGGCATTGGCCACATCAGTGGATGCCCATATCACGGCGTTACTACAGTCATGACTCGCTGGACGATGATCGGCCTTAGTCTGCTGGGTCTGGCCGGATTGGTCTATCTGTATTACACCGAGATCAAACCGGTCGTGATTTTCGGGCTGCGCGATGACTATGCCCATGCGATTCCATTTCAAAAAGTCCCGGACGGACTTGCGAGCTTGAAGGCGGAATCGTGTGGGCAATGTCACCGCGAGATCTATGAAGAATGGAAAACCAGCATTCATGCCCATGCCTATGAAGATCCGTTCTTTCAGGCCTATTGGAAGAAGGACAAGAATATCTGGGTGTGTCTCAACTGCCATACTCCGCTGGAGAATCAGCAACCGACCTTGATCGGTGCGATCCCTCGTGGCCGGGTCGAACGGGCCGAGCAGAAGCCGAATCCGAATTTCGACCCGGAGTATCGGAAGGAATCAGTCACCTGCGCGGCGTGTCATGTGCGGGATGGCGTGATTTTGGGACCGTTCGAAGATTCCGTCGCGCCGCATCCCACGAAATTCGACCCGAAGTTCCGTACCGCCGAGCTCTGTTCCCGGTGCCACAACGTGGTGTCCGGCCCGGCTCAGTTCTACAACGTGGGGCCGTGTGGGACCTATGCGGAGTATGAGGGCCAGTATTGGATGAAGGAACGCGGTTTTATCTGTCAGAGTTGCCACATGCCGGAGATTGAGCGGCCGGTGGCCGTGGGTGGCCCCATCCGCCGTGGCCGGCAACATCTGTGGCGGGGCGGACACGATCCCAATATGATCAAGCGGGCTGTGGAGATTCAGGTGAAGGCCGATACGGACGCTCCCAAACCGGGCGATCGGGTGGGATTTACGCTGACACTGGTCAACGCCGGCGCCGGGCATAAGATTCCCACCGGGGATCCTGACCGGTTCTTTACGGTAGAGTTTACGGTAGAGGATGGGCAAGGGCAGGTTCTGGATCGGCAATCGTCTACGATGGGCCGCTGGATTCTCTGGCAGCCGGCGATTGTGGAGTTGTACGATAACCGGTTGCTGCCATTGGCGAGCCGCGACTATCAATTCGCCTATCGACTTCCGTCGGACGCCAAGGGCTTGATTCTGAAAACCAAGGTGCAGTACCACATTCTGACTGATGGGCAGCATGAGATGCTGCGAAACAAGTACGGGCTGATGGGAACCGATCCCTATCGGTTTGTCATTGACGAGCGGGAGTTTCCCCTCTCCGGCGAGTTGGCTGTGGCCTTACGCGCAGGAGGTCGATCGGTGGACGTCAGTGGCAGCCCGGACAGTGTCAGCTGCAAGGCCGATCCAGGAGGGAAACCGTCTCCGGCACATCGTATGGCAGTCAAAGGAATATCATGAATCATCCGTTGTTGATCGATACCGATACCTTGCAGAACCGATTGGGCCAGCCGGGCCTGGTCGTACTCGATGTGCGTGGCAGGTCGGCGTATGAATTCGGCGGGCATATCCCCGGCGCCGTACATACCACCTGGCATGAGTATAGCGACCCGAATGCTGTGCCGAAGGGGTTGTTGAATCCGGATCTCGCCGCGATTGAGCAGACGCTTCGGCGGCTGGGGATCAATCAGGAGAGCGACGTCGTCATCTACTCCAATCCGTTCGATAATTGGGGCGACGAAGGCCGGATGTTCTGGATGCTCGAATATCTTGGCCACAAG
>JABMDE010000115.1 GCA_015904055.1 Nitrospira sp.
CAAGGGCGCCGTCACGATCGCCACGAATATGGCGGGGCGCGGCACCGACATTCTGCTGGGCGGCAACGCCGACTTCACCTACAAGCAGGTGCTCTATCGAGAAGAGAATCTGCCGGACGCCCGTAAACTTTCGCTCTACGAAGAAATTCGCAGCGAGTGCGACAAGAATAAGCAGGAAGTCCTGGCGCTCGGCGGGCTCCACATCCTGGGCACCGAACGGCATGAAAGCCGCCGGATCGACAATCAGCTTCGCGGCCGGGCCGGCCGCCAGGGCGATCCGGGCACCTCCCGCTTCTACCTGTCACTGCAAGACGATCTGATGCGCATCTTCGCTTCAGAGCGGGTCTCGCAAATGATGCTCAAGCTCGGCATGGAAGAAGGCGTCCCGATCGAGCATGGAATGGTCACACGTGCGATCGCGAACGCACAGAAAAAGGTGGAAGCGCATAATTTTGAAATCCGCAAACAGCTGCTCGAATACGACGACGTCATGAACAAGCAGCGCGAAGTCATCTACCGCCATCGCCGGGCGGTGCTGAGCGGAGAGAACCTCACGGCAGATCTTCAAGATATGATGACAGGGGTGGTGGACTCGTCCTTAAACATCTATTGCTCGGCCGAACAGTACCCGGAGGAATGGGACGTCAAGGGCCTGATCGAGATGATGCACGGCCAGTTCGGCCTCGACATCACCCGCGGCAGCCAGAATGGTGGAGAAGCACTCCGGGACATGGGCCGGGATGCACTGGTGGAAGACCTGCATACCCAAGTTCAAGAGGCCTATACGCAGAGAGAGCAGGAGTTGGGTCCGGAATTGATGCGGTTCCTGGAAAAAACCTTCATGCTCCAGGTCATTGACCATCACTGGAAAGACCACTTGCTCGGCATGGACCATCTGCGCGATGGGATCGGCCTCCGCGGCTACGGGCAAAAGGACCCGCTGATCGAGTATAAACGCGAGGGGTTCGACCTCTTTGCAGGCATGATGGAACGGGTCAAATCCGATACGCTGGACCGGCTGTTCCATGTACAGGCCGTGCGCCAGACAAGCGAAGGGGAGGCTCCAACCCCACCTCCGCCCCCCCCTGTCATCTCGCGCCCTCAGCCCAAACTCACCTTGAATCGCGGGGATGAGCCGGTTGCAGCGCCAACTCCCGCACACCGGGCCGATGACAAAGTCGGCCGTAACGATCCCTGCCCCTGCGGAAGCGGGAAGAAATATAAGAAATGCCACGGGGCGTGAGGGAAGGGGCTCGGCTGGAAGGGCGTGGATCTTCGGCGCCGACGTGATGCGATGAATGTCCGCGGCTTCTAACCTCCCTTCACCTTCCCACGCACTCTCTTAAATTTTCGTCCATCGAACACAATGCCGCCGTGCGTGAAACTTCATGCACTCTTGACCATGACAGACGCCACGTCGAGCGCCTCAATCCACGTCCCTTCCAACCGAGCCAAAATGAGAAAAAAAGAAAATGATGCACATTCAATGAGTATTCGAACCGTTTCCCCTGACAACACGAAACATGAAACCCAAAACTCGCAACTTCATTGAAGCCCCCCGCCAAATACGTTTTCATTAGGCCGGCTGGACCCTCTGGGATACTATGCCTGACACCATGACACCTGAATCATCTTCTGCAAGAAAAACGACGGTCCTACTAGTCGACGATGAATCGGCAATCACGTTGCTCTTCGAAATGGACCTGACGCGCCGCGGCTATCGCGTACTCCAGGCCCATTCCGGCTCCGAGGCAGACACGATCAGCAGGGAGTTCCCGACGCCCATCGACGTACTGATCACCGACTGGAGAATGCCGGACCTGAACGGAGACGAGCTGGCCCGCCGACTACTGCTCGAACGACCTGAGTTGAAGATCATTCTGATGTCCGGACATCCCGATGCCGCCGATGTCATCGCCGGCTTTGCCAAGAATCAAGCTCTCTTCCTCCGTAAACCATTCTCTCCTGCACGGCTCATTGAAAGTATCACTCGGCTTCTCGATATACCTGACAAACCCGGTGAACGCGCAGCCTAAATCTTTCAGCATTCTTCCGGGATCAGGAAGAAGATTCCTCCTGACTTCACCTTGACTTAGATCCACGCCAAAGGCTACCCTACGGAGCTTTTCGCCCCTAACGATGGGTGGTGTAGACCCATGAGCTAGGGGTGTCACTTTTTTCTGGACTCACGGCCGGAAGGGAGTTTCGTGTGACAACCGGGCATGCTGAACTCGTGGCTGCCATTGCCTCTGAGATTGCGGTCTCAGGCCCGATTCCTTTCGTTCGTTTTATGGAACTGGCCCTCTATCATCCACAATTCGGCTACTACACCCGCTCACCGGAGACCGGGACGGAACGGATCGGCTGGACCGGTGATTTCTACACAAGCGCTGACGTCCACCCCACTCTTGGACATGCACTGGCCAGACAGGCAACGCAGATCGACCGGTTGCTGGGGCAACCCGATCCCTTCACCGTCGTCGAGATGGGCCCGGGTAAGGGCTTGCTCGCCACGCATTTTCTATCAGCCTGTCGAACAGAATCGAGCTCACTGTTCGAGCGTCTTCGTTACGTCTTGATCGATCGTAGCCCCGCGATGCGCGAATCGCAGCGCCGAAACTTAGCCCAGTGGCTCAGCAAACCCGGGGTGGTCTCCTGGATAGACGATCTCGATGAATTGGCGCCGGACAGTATGACCGGCATGTTTTTGAGCAATGAATTGCTCGACGCCTTTCCGACTCACCGCATTCAGGTCACGGGCGATCGAGTTGAAGAGCTCTGGGTAGACCGGCAGGATGGGCAGTTTGTGGAATGTCTGAAACCACCGTCAACAGCCGCTCTCGCGCATCATGCACAGAGCGTGGCTACCCGCTGGCCGGACGGCTATCGAACGGAGATCAATCTGAACGCCCTGGATTGGATACGGCAAGTCGCTCGAAGCCTCAAGCGTGGAGTCGTGCTCACGATCGATTACGGACATACTGCGCAGGACCTCTATCGATCCGACCGGAAAAACGGCACGTTCCTGTGTTACTTCAAACAGTCCGCCCATGAGAACCCCTTTATACATGTCGGCGAGCAAGACATGACCGCCCATGTGGATTTTTCGAGCGTGGCGACGGCAGGTGAAACACATGGCCTACAGGTCACGGGATTCACCAACCAAGTGAGCTTCCTGATGGGGCTCGGCGTGGAGCAACTGATCGCATCGTTGGAACCGGAGAGCCCGGAGTTCCGCGCGGCTGTTCATCTGTTGAAACCACACGGCATGGGTGGAACATTCAAAGTATTGGTACAGCATAAAGGCATCGAACGACCGCAGCTTGACGGTTTGAAATTCAAACCATTCTTTATCGATGCACTCACAGCGACCGAGAACCAAGCGTTCGCAGCGCCAGGCGTCTGACAAATACCGCATGACCATTGACGAGAGCCCATGAGTGACTTAGCCGTTCCAGCCAACTATCTCCCGATTTTGATTTTCATCGGCGTCGCGATTGCGTTCTTCACGGTTGTGATGTTTCTCGGTCAGATGGTCCGTCCGAACCGTCCCTATCGGGCAAAGATGGCCCCCTATGAAAGCGGAAGCCCGCTGTTTCAAGATGCGCGCGTACAGTTCCCGATGCGGTATTACATCGTCGCTATGCTGTTCGTGATCTTCGATATCGAAATTGTCTTCATGTTCCCCTGGGCGGTTGCGTTCACCAAGCTCGGGCTGGTCGGGTTAGTCGAGATGATCGTGTTTATCGCCATTCTCGTTGTTGGTTTTTGGTATGCCTGGATGAAAGGGGCATTGGAGTGGGATTGAAGAACGGTGGAGCTATCCTTCGTGCTCGGTGGATGCGCGCAGAAAAGGACAACTCCACCGCCCTTCTTGGGAAAGATAGAGAAAAACAATGAGTCTTCTGGAAAGACAATTCGACGCCAATGTCATTACGACGAACCTGGATGCCGTCGTGAACTGGGCCAGAAAGTCCGCCCTGTGGCCGATGACCTTCGGG
>JABMDE010000116.1 GCA_015904055.1 Nitrospira sp.
TCAAGCCGTCATGGCCTATCACGGCAAGATCGACTATTTTATCGACACGGTCTTCAACTACCCAACCCTGGCAGAATGTTATAAAGTCGCCGCGCTGGATGGCATCAACCGCTTGCCAAGACCCTGGCTGCCTGCGCGTGAGACGTGAAAAGTGAAACGGAAGAGGCCTTCATTCGATTCCATGAATCCCATTCCTCACTTTTCACCTTTCACGTTTCACTTTTAACGAGGAAACTACATGTCTTTCTCACAGCACCTGAAACAACTGGCAACGCCCATCTGGGATGCACAACTGAGCCACCCCTTCGTTGTCGCGCTCGGCAACGGCACACTGCCTGAACAAAAGTTCAAATATTACATCTTGCAAGATGCCAGATTTCTCGGTGATCTTTCACGTGTCTTCGCCGCAGGCGCCATGAAAGCCCCGGACTCCGAGAGCGCTCTGCGCCTTGCCAAACTGGCGGAAGACACCATCGTGGTTGAACGCAGCCTGCATGAGAATTACGGGAACCGCTGGAAACTGACGGCCAACCAGATGTCGTCCGGCCCGATGGCCCCCACAAACTACGCCTACACGCGACACATGCTCTCCGTAGCACAAAATGGGTCAGCGGCGGAGATTCTCGTCGTGGCCCTCCCCTGCGCCTGGATCTACTGCGTCATCGGGCAATACTTGTTACGAAAGGGCCCGCCACCCAAGAGCCATCCCTACCGAGACTGGCTCATGCTCTATGCTTCGCCTGAGTTTGCCGAAGTCCAGCAATGGATGCGGAAGAAGGTCAATCAGTGGGCCAAGACCGCCGGCACTGACGAGAAGCGACGTATGGAGGAAGCCTTCATTATCAGCTCCCGCTATGAATGGATGTTCTGGGAGATGGCATGGAAGGAAGAAGAGTGGCCGGTATAGTACTTTATCTCGCAAACAGCACTGAGCAAATATACCGCTCTCGCCAGATCACGACTCTAAATGGAGCAAGCGGGCGGCGTGGTGAACTGTAAGAATGTGGATTTCCCCATGAATGAGCCGATAGACGATTCGATAGGAGCCTTGGATCACTTCCCGAATCGCTGGATTATTGAATTCCGGTACGACACGTCCGGATTGAGGAAAGGTGGGCAGCCGTTCGACCGCGGCGATCAGTTGTTGCCCGACCAGTTGCGCGTAGTGGGGAGAGTCTTTCTCGATGAACCGTTGAATGGATTGAACATCTTCAATTGCCCGGCGGGTCCAGACCAGCGGAGTCATTTGAGAAGCTGACGAACGGCTTCGGCATGAGGCACCGTCTCACCCGCATCGGACTGACGGAGCCCCTCTTCGACTTTTGCCAGGAAACAAAGCCGTTCGATCGCGTCCTCAAACGTGGCACTCTCAGGAAGCTCTTTGACCACCTGCAGAATCTTTTGTTTGACCGTATCAGTAGCCATAGTTGCTTACCTTCTGCGACTCGCACTCTAAGACACTTCATCCCTGACGTCAACTTTACCGCAAATGGATGTAGCTAGCACATCATCTGTCCGGTTTATGTAGCACGTGATCTGTCCGGTTTAGGGTGGCCCCTCAAAGGAGGGCCACTATGACATGGGCGAACGTCCTACAGGAGGTGCGACAGATGCGATTTGAGGAGCTGTACGAGCGGCGACAGCGGCGGACCCT
>JABMDE010000117.1 GCA_015904055.1 Nitrospira sp.
TCTCTTTCTCGATCATGCACAACGGCCTGCCGCGGACCTGACCGACGAAGAACAAGCCTTTCTGATCCGCCATTTCTTTTCCGCCAATTGGGCCACGATGGTGCGTCCGTACCCGCGCTACCATGAATTGCTGGTGAAGCGTGGATTAGACATACAGGGACAGGATCTTCAACGCCTGGCCGAACGGTTCTCCGTTCAGGATTTTCTGGATCTGCAAGTCTGGCACAATCTCGCCTGGTTCGGCTATGGCGCCGTCGCTCGCTATCCCCGCTTGGCCGCACTACGCAACAAGAATCGCGGCTTTACGGAAGAAGAGAAGCAGGAAGTATTGGCGCTCCAACTCACGACCATGCGCGAAATCGTCCCTCTCTATCGACAGCTCTTAGAACGGGGACAAATCGAGCTGACGACGACGCCCTTCTTTCACCCGATTCTCCCACTCGTCATCGATACCGACCTCACCCGGCGCGCCAAGCCTGATCTTCCGCTGCCGGCTCGTTTCCATGCCCCGGAAGATGCCGAGGCCCAACTTCGGCTGGCCGTCGACTTTCACAGCACGACGTTCGACCGCGCGCCGGCTGGCTTATGGCCGTCGGAGGGGTCGGTCTGCCCTGAGCTGCTCCCCCTCGTCCATGGCGCCGGTCTGCGCTGGCTGGCGACTGATGAAGGCATCCTCGCCCGTTCGATGGAGTTGGAGGGACGGCCATGGAATCGGCACGGATCGCTCTACCGGTTCTATCGGGCTGGACTGTCCGGGCAGGAATTGACCATGCTGTTTCGAGACCGGGAAATATCCGACGCGTTCGGATTTGTGTACCACAAGACGACGCCGGAATCAGCCGCTGACGATGTGCTCAGGCGGCTGCGGAACATCGTCCGGGAGACGGCACAGGAGGAAATCGTCATCGGCATAATCCTGGATGGAGAAAATCCTTGGGAGCATTACCACGATGGGGGCGAGCGATTTCTCTCCCTCCTGTATTCCACGTTTTCACAACGCACCCTGGATCAGGAACACAGTGTCGCCGTTCAATCCACGACCGTCTCCGAGGCGATGACGGCGGCTCCTCCCTCACAGCATCTGTCCTGCCTGCATTCCGGCTCATGGATCAATACCGACTATAAAATCTGGATCGGCCATGAGGAGGATAATCGAGGCTGGGATCTCCTCGGCCACACCAGAGCGCGCCTCGCAGCCCTCGCACCGAATCTTCCACCGGACCGCGCGCGGGCGGCATGGAACGAACTCTACGCCGCCGAGGGCAGCGACTGGTTCTGGTGGTACGGTGATGACTTCGAGACAGACTTCAAATCGGAATTCGACCGGTTGTTCAGAACGCATCTTCGCAACGTGTGGACGCATATGGGCCTGACGCCGCCGGACCAGCTGAGCCGTCCGATTTGCACGGCAGCCTTCGCGCCTGAGACTGAGAGCGTCATCCAGCCACGCTCGTTGTTGTCCCCGACGATCGATGGCCTGGTGACCGATTTTTTTGAATGGCGCGGGGCAGGGACTATCAACACGCAGCCGCCGCTAGGCGCCATGTGGAAAGCCGACGGCCTGTTCACCGGCGTCCGATTCTGCTGGAGCCACGAGTGGCTGTCCCTCCGGTTTGATTTTGACGAAGCGGCACAGGCACGGCACCCCGGCATGCGCGTAGACATTACGCTGCAAGGCCAGCACCATACGTTTCGACTTGCGTTCGCCCTGGACCCGCCTGGCCCGGATCATTTTGTGTTGTCTCAAGCAACCGGACCGGACACGTGGATGGAAATCGGGCCCTACCGCTCAATTTGCCGCAACCGCGTGGTGGAGCTGGCCCTGCCCTGGAAAGATCTGCAGCTCGAGCCCGGACAGGACGTGCGAATGTCGATCGTCATTGTCGAGCATGGTCTCGAAGTGTCCCGTTACCCGCATCAGCGGCCTGCGGCATTGACCGTACCAGGACCGGAATTCGATGCCGCCATGTGGCGAGTGTAACGGGCGTACGAGGTAAAACGTGAAACGTGAACGGATCAAGCAGGTGCCCAGAAACATCTCCCAACACCGGCACAGCTTCTCCTACCAAGCGTTTCACGTTTCACATCTCACGTTTCACGGAGGGGAACATGCCTGATTTGCGACGCGATCCCATCGTAGGCCGTTGGGTGATTA
>JABMDE010000118.1 GCA_015904055.1 Nitrospira sp.
AGTTGAGCAGGGCTGCCGATTTCATTGACCTTCCTGATTGACTGAATGTCAGACGGTACCATGGTTTCGGCACGCGCCAGCACTTGGCGCCCTGCGTCGGCCATTGTATGGCGGAAGTCGTCGTAGCCCTGCACGGTGCCTGCTTCGGCAACGACAGGATGCTCCAAAATCCCTAAATCAACACCGTGGACCAGCGTGACGTCCGTGGGATGATAGAGGTGGAACATCTGGGCGACAGCAGCAAACGCCTGATCAGACCAATCGACACCAATGACGACTCTCATGCCATGGCCTTTCCCCTGCGAACGTCTAAATAGCGGATGCGGCGCGGTGCTAAACGGAAGCACGCGAAGTTATTCACGGGGATCGCCGCTAGCGGCAGATGCAGCCCCAGACTGAGTTGGTAACCGACTGCGACACCACTACGTGGAAGTGCGAGAATGATGGCGGCTGGGTCGTCGCGGAAGCGGATCAGTCGGTCAACAAGGCGACGACCCGCCTCTTCACGATTCTTGAATCTCATGGGCCTTCTCTCTGTAAGGCCTGCACGTCCACATCGCTACATCAGACCGCTGGTGACGCCGATTCCGATAAACAACATCGCGAGCAGAATCAGGATGAGCATGAGCACCAGGTGGTGATGCGGTCTGGGCTCGTTCTCATCCCCATGGATGTCCCATGGGATTTCGAGGTAACGGGGATGGCGAAACATGATGCCCTCCTTTCTCCTTAAGCCACTTTCACTTCAATCGCTTTAGGCTTCGCCTTTTCCGACTTCGCAAGATGGACCTTCAGCACACCGTCTTTGTATTCGGCTGTCACCTTGCTGCCATCCGCATCTTCCGGCAATGTGAAACTCCGCAAAAAGCTGCCATAGGCGCGCTCGACTCGGTGGTGCTTTTTATTCTTCTCTTCCTTCTCGTACTTTCGTTCTCCTGTGATCGTGAGCACATCGTCATGCACATTCAACTTGATGTCCTCTTTCTTCATCTCTGGGATCTCGGCCTTGATGAGGTATTCCTTGTCATCTTCCGAGATGTCCACAAGCGGCGACCATTCTGCGACCGTGATCGCTTCCTTTTTGTCACCGTTTGTGGAAACCGGTAAGCGACCGAAGAAACTCGAGAGCCGTTTCTCCATCTCTTCCATTTCCTTGAACGGATTCCATCGTGTCGTCGGTTCCCATCTGGTTAATACGCTCATGACCATCCCTTCTGTGTGTTGTTATGAGTTTCTGATGCCGGGTGTCACGCGATACTGCCCACGCCCTTGTAGATTCAGAATCACGTCGCCTTCCCGGCTGAGCCGGTCGATCTCGATGAAGATTTGATTCCACGTCAGTCCCGCACAGTTGTAGACGATTTCCTCCAGATCGCACCCCGGAGAACGTGCCACAAATCCCATGATTGCTTGTGTCGTTGCCGTCTGTGCTATGACCTTCCTCCTTATCAAGGCAACCATTGCTGCGACGACACTAGTGCATTGATGGTGCCAGGAGCCGAGACAGAAAGGATCTACAAGAAAATGCGCGGTTCTAGGCAAAGGGGTGAACTGAGAGCCGACTCAGAGTGAGAAGAGTCTGTGGCGTTACGAGACAGTGGCATCTAGGGGACTGTGGTATTCAGCCACAGGATTTCCAGTAGCGTGCCAAAAAAATACAGAGGGAATCTCGGCTGATCGTTTACTAACTAGGGCCTCGCACGCTCTCAACAGCCATATTTTGCAGTGATGCTTGAAGCCGTTGCCTCATTGGCGATCATGAGTGGCATTCAAGATGCACAAGGAACTTTATAGTTCTCGGAGAACACGAAGGGTCTTATGGCCAAGAGAGAGGTAGCATCATGGAGGTCATCATTCGTTCGCCAGGTGGCCAGCTGGAAGAAGTAGTCTTCAAATGTCCCGGCCTGACCTGGAATCAGGTGTTTTGTGAATTAGGACCGCCTGAGCCGAGCGGGACAAGTCCAACTAACGGCGAAAGGTCTAGGCATCTATGCCGTGTCGAGCCTAGCCGCAAGCAACTCGTCGATGTAACAGAAAGGAGAGTGAAATCATGCAATCACAGACCATGACAGAGTTGCGCAGGCGGAAGAGCACTGAATCTTTTCAAAGTCGTGAGCGAGCTGTACCCCAGAAGGAACCGGTCCATAGCCAAACAGTACCTCCCCAGGATGATATCCAAGCCCGTATTGACACCCGTGCCTATGAACTCTATGCCAAGCATGGTTTTCGACAGAGCTATGCACTCGATGATTGGCTGGAGGCAGAGGGGGAAATCCTCAGTCTCGAATGCAACGCGTAATAATAGAATAAGAAGGAGATGTCCATGAAACAACAATTGCCCAGCGTGTTTTCCGGAGTCCTGTTATTGGCGGCCGTAACCCTGGCTATCAGCGGGACAGCCTATGGCGACGAGAAAGAGAAGAACGGGAAGGCTGAGATGGCTGCCACAGCTAAGGTGACGATCGATCAGGCGGTCAAGACCGCTTCGGAGAAAGTATTGGGAACGATCACCGAAGCCGAATTGGAAAAGAAGCACAATAAGCTCGTCTGGGAAGTCGAGGTGGTTACGATGGAGAAAAAGGTGATGGAGGTCCACATCGACGCCATTACCGGTGCAGTGATCGATGTGGAGGAGGAACACGCGAATCCGGACAAATCTCTGAAGCGGAAATAACGCCGATGCGCGAGACGATGCGGACACCGGTCTCGATCAGTGGAATCTCATCATCTTACTGACGACAAAGCCTAGAGCGTTGCCTAAAGGAGGATACCAATGAAAGCTATCGTTGGAGTAGATGGGGCGAAGTATTCGGAGTGGGCGTTGACCTGGCTAGGCAAGCTGCCGTTCAAGTCCATTCCCCATGTGACCGCGATCCATGGAATGGATCTTCACTCCGTCAAGCCGCCGCTCATCACCCAGCCAATTGTCAGTGGTTACGAACCCGATACGGGAGAAGCGCTTCACATGCTGGAGTCGCGCGCCAAACAAGTCGAAGCAGACATGAGACAGCGTCTGGTCAAGCTCGGACTGAAGGGCTCATTCCGTGTGGAACAATCCAACATCGCACAGTCGCTCATTAAACAAGCAGGATCGAATGGATTGATTGTGGTCGGAAGCCGTGGGTTGGATGCTATCGATCGGTTATTTCTTGGCAGTGTGTCGACCACCGTCACGCTCCATGCATCCTGTCCGGTATTAGTCGTGAAGGAACCCCCTCACACGTTGCGGAGAGTGTTATTCGCGACAGATGGTTCACCGTCATCCGAGAAAGCGTTGCAGTTTCTCACGAAACAGTTCTCAGTTCCATCCGGAGCCAAGTCGATTGTGATCACGCTGGTCCATGTCATGCCGTTCTTGCGCTATACCATTGTGAAAGAAGCGGGAGAAGAGTTACTCGCGCAGCAAGCGGCTAAGCTGGAGAAGGCCGGCTATCGTGTCCGACAGTTCCCCTGTGTGGGGCCAGCTGCGGAGGAAATCCTGAACGTGGCGAAACGCGAGCAGCCGACTCTGATCGTCACGGGGGCGACGGGTCGAAGCACCGGTGCACGATCCCTCTGTGCCAATATGAGTGGGACACTTCGCCTCTCTTCAATTAGAGTAGCGGGCGGAGGAGATGCACCCCATCATGCATGCTGAGAAGAAATACG
>JABMDE010000119.1 GCA_015904055.1 Nitrospira sp.
TGTCCACGGCATGATGGCCAAAGACCATTCCGTCTTTACGTTTCATTCCACCCTCCCATTGGCAGAAACCGCCTCGGTGTTCGGTGAGCGGATTCTCTCGGATGCCTTGATGTCCCACGAACGCAATAAGGCCGTTCGGCAAGGCTTGCTATTGAGCCAGCTGGACGACATCTACGCAACGGTTTTGCGGCAGGCCTACTTTGTGCGCTTTGAAAAATTGGCCCATCAGATGGTCGCAGACGGCGCGACCGGCGATCAGCTGGCCAAAGCCTATTTCGATGAGCTGCGCCAACAATTCGGTAAAGCGGTGAAGGTGCCGGATGAGTTCCGATGGGAATGGCTGACCATCCCCCACATTTTCGCCAGTCCGTTTTACTGTTACGCCTACAGCTTTGGGAATTTGCTCGTGCTGGCCTTGTACCGTATGTACAAGGAACAGGGCACCTCGTTCGTGCCCAAGTATCTGGACCTCCTGGCCACTGGAGGCTCGGAGGCCCCGCAAGTAATCCTGAACAAAGTCGGCGTGGACATGACATCCGAAGCCTTCTGGCAATCCGGCTTCGATACAATCCGGGAAATGGTGGAGCAGCTGGAAGAGACGATGTGATCGTCGCACACGAGGCCATGTGACAAACGTAGCCCCATGAGAATCGTGATCAGCGGCGGAACGGGGTTCATCGGACGGGCGTTATGCGTCTCTCTCTGTCACGATGGACATCAGGTCAGCGTGCTGACGAGAAACACGGACACGGCACAACGGACTTGTGGCCCCACGGTCACCGCCATCGAGTGGAATGGCAGAGAGGCAGCCCCCATAGCATCGTGCCTTGAAGACGCCGACGCTGTGATCAATCTTGCCGGGGCGCCGATTGCCGACGGGCGTTGGACCGATGCCCGCAAACAGCTTCTCATGGACAGCCGAATCCTCGCCACTCGATCGCTGGTGGACGCCCTCTCGCGCTGCTCATCACAATCTCGCACACTGATTACTTCGTCCGGCATCGGCTATTACGGAGCCAGTGACGATCGTGTGCTGGATGAGGGCAGTCAGCGTGGGCAGGGCTTTCTCGCCGATCTCTGTGTTGCCTGGGAAGCAGAAGCGCTTCGGGCTCAGGAATTCGGCGTGCGGGTCGTCACGTTGCGGACCGGAATGGTCCTTGAAAAAGACGGCGGCGCGTTGCCAAAAATGGTACTGCCATTCAGACTGTTCACAGGCGGCCCCATCCTACCAGGCACTCAGTGGGTGTCCTGGATCCATCGAGAGGACCACATCGGTATGATTCGATGGGCGCTCACAGCACCTACCATGTCCGGTCCGGTTAATGCCGTGGCACCAGAGCCGGTGACCATGAGTCAGTTTTGCGAAACACTAGGACAGTCGCTCCACCGTCCTTCCTGGCTTCCTGTGCCAGGCTTCATATTGAATATGGCACTGGGTGAATTGGCTACGCTCATGACCACAGGTCAACGGATCCATCCGGAGAGAGCTCTGTCGGGTGGATATGTCTTCCATTACAAGAAGTTAGCGCCCGCATTGCAGCACATCCTGGCAACAGAATAGCGGAACAATATGGGGGCTTGACAGATACGTGACGCAGCGCTATATTGATAACGCTTCTCATAATCGTCAAGGAGAGAACGCCTTGTACCTCTGCTTGTGCAACGGGATTACAGACGCGAGGCCGGACGGACCGGCTGTGTGACGCCCTGCCAGCTCAAGTCCAAGTTTGGACTCAAGCGTACAGGCTGCTGCGGACGCTGCGCGAAGAACATTGAACCATTCGTCGAAATCGCTGTTCAGGGCGCATCAACACCCTGCCACACCATAGCAGACCGCTAGACGCTGTTCCCTGCTTCCTCGTATCTCGTGAAGCGTGAAGCGCAGGATGGAAAGAGCGTATCTCCCATCTTTGTTTGCGAGATACGAGATACGCAATTTCTGTGATTTCACAGATATGTCTAGCGGAGCTGGAACGAACTACCGTGTGGACGCTCTGCTGATGAGCGTTGCAACATCTGCGACACGACGGCCCAAGGCCTTGGCATCGGCCAACTCCTTCTTGTCGATCCCTGGGCTGTCGCCTTCCGTCGTCGCAGACGCCCCGAATGCGCCGCCGCCGCTGACGACGATCATCTGATTACCCAACATCGCGGCGAGAATCGTCAACATCGTGATCTCCTTGCCGCTGGAGATCTGGCCTCCGGTAGCAAAGGCTGCACCGACCTTGTTCTTCATCTTGAATTCCGGAAACACGCCGAATTTGAACTGCCAGTTATCGAAGAAGGTCTTGACCTCCCCCGACATATTGGACCAATAGACCGGTGAGCCGACAATCACCGCATCAGAGGAAAACAGGTCATCCGCCGTCACCTGCCCGACTCGCTTGAGCACCACGAGAGTGCCTGCAACCGACATGACCCCCTCGGCAACTGCTTCAGCCATCCGCTCCGTATTCCCCGACAACGAATGATAGGTCACCAGAACTTTGACCGGAGGCGGAGCCTCTTCAGCCCATGACCACGAAGCGATACTGACAATGATCGAAAAGGCCAATGCGGATGCGAGAGGGTGACTCATAGCACCAGAAACACAGTACACGTTGTTCAGTCTAAAGCGCCTATGGCACAGGTTGGGAAAACGTCATTCGTCAATCGTCATTCGATCCGGAACACTCGCCACTTGCACTCGCCATTCACCATTACTTCAGGCTGCTATCTGCCATCAGCTATATGCTCTGGCCATCAGGCACGGGCCTCGCATTCAATCTGGCTAGCGCCTGATCGTCTCTTCTTCCATGTGTTCTTCAACCGACACCTCCGTCAAGGTGCCTCGGTAGGTACAGCGGTGACACCGGATGCGCCACTCTTCAATCCACTTT
>JABMDE010000012.1:0-15983 GCA_015904055.1 Nitrospira sp.
GTTGCTCGATGAGCCGACGGAAGGGATTCAGCCCTCGATTGTGGATCAGATTGAGGACGTGATCATCGGCTTTAAGCAGTCGCGGCGGTTTGCGATTCTCTTAGTCGAGCAGGGGCTGCATTTCGCCGCCCGCTTAGCCGAGAAGTATGTGGTGATGGCCAAAGGTGCGGTCATGGCCGCCGGCAAAAGCGATCAGCTCAACGCCGATATGGTCCGCCAGCATTTGACGGTCTAGGCGACGGTAGCGCTGATCGTGGTGCAGAACCGAACCGAATCGTGCAAGCCGTCGTCTGGTTTCCTCTAGCATGACAAAGGACAAGCCGCCTCGGCAGGGAAAGTAAGGGGCACGATCCCCCCAACTAGCATGTATCCCTTGCTTTCCAGAGCCGAATGCCTGTTCGGGGCGGCCCACGTATTGATCAAGGGGGTCTGTGCGATGGATTCGGAGTGTGAGGGAACGATGAAGAAAGATGCGGCCCAGCGTACATACGGAGCGAAGCATCAATGACAAGGGGGTGAAGCAACATGAATGTGAAAGGCTTCATCATAGAAGACGATCAAGGGCGGGAAGTGATGATGGTGTGCGAGCAACTGCACGTGGGACCGATGAAGACATTTGTTCTCCGAGGATGGCAGCGGCGTCGTCTGGTTCCTCTTGAGTATACGGAACATGAACTTCACCAAATTCTCAACAGAGTCGCGATTACTCTGAATGATCTCATTATGAGCCTGCCAAGAAACGGTGAAGAGTCCAGTGACGAGTTTTCCAATCAGGCACGCGTTGCAGCACATATGTTGAGAGAACGTGTGGGGGGTGGAGAAGCCATGTCATGAAGTAAATAGCTGCAAGAGGTTTTGATCCCGGAACCCCGGAGTCATGCAAGAATGTTGAACCTGTTTCGTGACTCTTTGTTCGATTGATTCTGATAGAAAATATCCTCGCCGCACTTCAATCGGTTGCAGTATGATACGGCTCCGCTTGCCAGAAAGGAGCCCGGTGCTGCAACAACGTATCGAAGAAGTAACCAAAGCCAATCAGAAATTTTACGACGCGTTTGAGGCGCTCGATATCGCCAGGATGGACGAAGTCTGGGCGCACCAGGAGTACGTCACCTGTGTCCATCCGGGGTGGACGCTTCGTTCCGAGTGGCCGAACGTGCGCGATTCCTGGGTGCTCATCTTCAACAACACCTTTTCCATGAAGTTCGAGCTCACCGATGTAATGATCCAGGTGGCGGGTGATGTAGCCTGGGTCGTGTGTGTCGAAAATATTACCACCCAGCAGTCGGACGAACCGCAGCAGGCCAAGGTTCTCGCGACGAATCTCTTTGAGCGCATCGGGGACGAATGGCTGCTGATTCATCATCATGGATCGGCGGTGATGGGCTAGGGAGGTACAGGGGGGGGCGACCTGGTGGTCTCCCGTGCTCGCCCAACGCGCGGCCTCAGAAGGCCCTCGTTGGATGCGCGCAATAAGGAGACCACCAAGTCGCCCCCCCCCGTAAGTGAGAAAGGGAAAAGAGAATAGGCGGTGTTCGCTGCATGCGCGCAGTGGGAGACACCCTTCCGCTAGCCTTGGTTTGTGGGGGGAGAGAAGGGGTGCTGCTTGATCGACGCGCGCAGTGGAGAGTGGAACCGTCCCATCCCATTGTTTTTAGGGGAGAGGGGTGCAAGTCAATGTATAGCTTGGGATGGCCATATCAGATACCAGCAAGGCATAGTGTTGGGGACCTAGAATGAGGATCGTGTCGCTGCTGCCGAGTGCGACGGAGATCGTGTGCGCTCTAGGGCTGCAAGATCAGCTCGTTGGCGTGACGCACGAGTGTGACTATCCGCAGTCTGTGCAGAGCCTCCCACGGGTGACGCGCACATTGATTCCTGTTGAGGCGGCGAGCAGTGAGATCGACCGGTTGGTGAGCGAGCAGCTCAAAGCGACGAAGGCGCTGTATCAGCTTGATCTGCCGCTTCTTAAAGAGTTACGGCCCGATGTGATTGTGACGCAGTCGCTGTGCGATGTGTGCGGGGTCTCGCCGAGCGACGTGCAGATGGCTCTGGCGCAGTTGTCCGGCGCTCCGCACGTCGTCAATCTTGAGCCGCAGTCCTTGGATGGTCTGTTCGAGGCAATACGGCACGTGGCGTCTGTTGTCGACGTATCCGCTGAAGACACCATTCAACAGTTGCGGGGGCGAGTCGAAGCAGTGGCCATGCGATCGGCTGGGGTCTCCGAACGTCCTCGCGTCACGTTCTTAGAATGGCTGGATCCGCCGTTTTCAAGCGGCCATTGGAATCCGGAGCTTGTCCGGATTGCCGGCGGGATCGAAGGACTTGGTAAAGAAGGGCAGCCATCGAGGCGGCTTCGATGGGACGAGGTGTTTGTGTGGCAACCGGACGTCATCGTCATTGCATGTTGCGGATTTACGGTGGAACGGGCGCAGCAAGATTTGGCAGGGCTTCAGTCGGTTGCCGGGTGGCGCGAGTTGCCCGCTGTTCGGTCTGGCCGCGTCTATGTGGCGGATGGGTCACACTATTTCAATCGGCCTGGTCCTCGTCTTGTCGAGAGTCTTGAACTGATTGCCCATGCCATTCATCCGGACCGGCATCAGTCGCCTATCGGCCTACCGGCGTTGCATCGCGTGGCAAGCCCGCAGTATTCGTGACCGTTCGTTGTAAACATGTTTCAGAGAACATGATCCTGGTTTTGAGTTGCGGGTTGTTAGCGCATCTTTTCTGACAACACGAAACATGAAATCAGACACTCGCCACTCCGTTCTCCAGCGCAGCGGATCGGCTGCGTCTCGGCTCGTAGAGACGGACGCTGGCAGCAGAAGCGATCATGAACGATGCGAGCGTGGTCAGGTCTTCGGTGAAGAGGATGGGACTTCGTCGATCCGGATGGTCTTGATCCATTCGGCGGCGACGGTATCGCGCGCTTCCATCGTCATCGCGGCATATTTGTGAAACATTTGCGGGCCGCGCCGGCGGCGCCAGGTGAGAAAGTTCAAGAAGTGGTCTTTGCACAGGGACTGGGTGCCGGCCGGAGCGTAGGGTCTGGTTTTGCAATTGGGAACGCAGCAAAGAATATCGTGCATGGCACTCCTCGGTTCAGATGCGTCAGTATGCCGATCGCCGTGCTCGCTTTTCAAGGCCTCTCCCCGTATTGATACTTGATCTCTGATGCTCCATGGGATAGGACTGCTCCTCATGCGTGGCCTGTGTCTATTGGTCAGTGCCTGTCTGCTGGCTGCTGTTCCGGTTGGCTGTGTCTCACCTTCGCATGAAGGGCTCCCGCCGGGTAGCCCATTTCAAACATCAGTCGTGTTGGAGGAGGATCGCTTGCCGCAAGGCATGGCGGTCGGCGATGTGACCGCTCATGACGCCATACTGTGGGTGCGGACCGAAGGCCCTGCGTATGTGTACGTGGAATGGGCCCCGCTTTCGGTGTGGGAGAAAGCCGCACTCATGGGGACCGTGATGGCTCCGGTGTCGAGAACGGAACCGCTAGTGACCGGTGCGGAGGCGGATTATACCCTCTCCATACCGCTTGCCGGTCTGACACCGGCGACGCGCTATCGCTATCGCATTATGGCCAGGCCTGTCGGACACTCAATGGATCAGCAGTCAGCCGCGCTTGTGGCAAAGGGGGAGTTTTCCACCGCGCCTGATGCCAGGACTTCGGTGCCGATCACGTTCGCGTGGAGCGGGGATTTGGGAGGTCAGGGGCGGTGTCGCCAAGGGACAGGCGGGTATCCGGTTTTTGACGTGATGGGCCGGCAGCACCTCGATTTCTTCTTATTCCTGGGCGATACGATCTACAGCGATAGTCCCTGTGCTTCCCCGCCGAATGAGCCGGGCGCCGATTTCAAGGCAACCACGCTGGCGGAGTATCGCGCGCGGCATCGTTATCAGCGCGGGGCCGAATCGCTTCGCCGGTTCCTTGAACATGTCCCGGTCTATGTCATCTGGGACGATCACGAAGTGCGGAATGATTTTTCGGGGCCGTTCGACCCACAGATGCCGGCAGGTCGCCAGGCGTTGCGGGAGTACTGGCCGATCTCGACGCATGCGGATGAGCCGCATCGGTTGTATCGCTCCGTCCGGTATGGCGCGGATCTCGAAGTGTTTATTCTCGACACCCGGCAATATCGAAGTCGGGATGCCGACCCGGATGGACCGGCCAAGACCATGCTGGGGTCTGCGCAATTAGAGTGGTTGATGGAAGGGCTGGCACATTCGTCGGCGACATGGAAAGTCATTGCAACGTCGGTTCCGCTGTCAGTGCCAAAGGGGGGGGCAGGGTATTCTGACGGGTGGGCTGCCGGACCAGATGCGCCAGGCTTTGAACGGGAACGGCAGGTGATTGTCGAGGCGATTCTTGCCGGCAAAGTGAAGAACGTCGTGTTTCTAGCCGGTGATGTGCACTGGGTTCAGGCGAATGCGTACGATCCAAACCAGGACGGCATCGTCGACTTTCACGAGTTCGTTGCAGGTCCGTTGTCTGCGCGTCCAGGCCGGCTCACGCCGGCGAGCGAGGCGCTGCACCCAACGCGGTTGATCAATGAGGAGGGGTACCACAATTTCGGCGTAGTCAGGATCACCAAGACGGGGTTTGAGGTTACCGTCGTAGACGATGCGGGGCAGCGGAAATTTTCTTATCGCCTCATAGCGCAGGAAGACCTCAATTCCCCATGAGCCTCTTGCAATTTTTGCCGGGTGCCGGTTACGGTACAGCTTCTTGTTTGCCAACGTGAAAGGGGAATCAGTCATGCCAGGATTGTTATCTGCGGATGATATTTTCTCGAAGGTAGAAGCTGCAGCCGTGGCAGCGACAGGGCCGGATGAGAAGGCGCTCCAGATCGATTATTCGTCGCTCAAGGAGAAAGTCCACGCGGCGCTTGGTGACCGTAAAGTCGCCTTGTGCCATATCAACAAGTTCTTGCCGGAAGGGTATGAGGATCAAGGCCGGTTCAACCTGGCGCTGTTGACGGCCGGCAACGTGGTGTTCGATATCGTGATCGGCGATTCCTATTTCCGGTACGATGTCGTGTCGGTCGGCCAGTTGGATAAAGTGCAGCTGATCGATGCGATGTGGGACAACCGGGAAAAGCGGCGGGAAGAACCATTCCTGAGCCTACGGTTGATGCACGGCGAGGAAGCACATCTCTTGCTGGCCTTGGACGATGACGAGCGAAAGAGCCTGCTGACGTTTGCTTCGGCGGTCACAGCCGCCAGAAATCCGGAGCGGTGAGCGTCCGATTTATCGTGCGGTGAGACGCGTGCTCATTTCTGGAATACTTTGTTTTCTCCAGGCAACGCGAAGACTTCGAAGAGATGTACCGTGCCGCCTATGATCTTGTACGGGAAATAGATTGTGACGGAGTAGTTGTCCTGGTGGTCGAGTACGGCCACGATCGCACGCGTTTTCTCTTTACCTCCCGGCGGGGAAACCTCAACATCGGAGAATAATCCTGTTGCTTTGTACGTGCCTTCGAGTGCTCCGGTTCGGAAGGCAACGTTCAAGGCGTCGATAATCTCTTGTGCCGGAGGCGGCTCGGGTCCGCTGTATCCCGCAACCGTAACCACCTTGCCATCCATCGTCATGGCGCCGCCGTACGGAACGAACTTGCCCTGTTTCTCCAGGAGCTGTTTGCCTATTGGAATCATGGCGAGCAGGATTGCTTCGGTTTCAGATCCGGAATCGCCCATGGACGCCGCATGAACTGTTGCAGCAGCCAACAAGGAGAGGGCGAGAATAATGGCGTTCAGTCGAGCGGTCCAGTGTAATCGCGTGGCAGGCAGCATGCGTCGCTCCAAGAAGTGCCGAGATGTTCTTCCGGTCTGAATGGAATTCAACGGGTTAGTCCGGCCTGGTCCTAATTCACATTCAATCTTGTTCAGATACACGGGCTGCGACCACGCGGGCTAGAGTTCCCCCGCGTTCACTTGTCGGACCCGTTCAGCGGGGATGCTAAGGGCTGCCAGAAGGTAATCCTTCAATTCATTGCTGAATGGCTGGACGGCAAGGGCGCGCTGCATGCACAACAGCCAGGCATCGCGTTCTTCATATCCGATCGGGAACCGCTTATGCGCGCCGGGAATACTGATCGGCCCATAGTGCTGCTGGAACAGCCTCGGGCCGCCCAGCCAGCCGCTGAGGAAATAGGTCAGCTTCTTCCGCGATTCGGTGAGGTCCGGCGGGTGCATGGCTCTGATACCCTTCGCTTCCGGCAGTGTATCCATATTGACGTAAAACTCATCAACCAACTTTGTGAGGCCCTCAAGCCCGCCTGCCGCTTCATAGGGGATGAGCGCGACGCGGTTATCCTGCTCGTTGCTAGTCATGTGTAACCTCTGGGACACTTCGGAAAAGCCTGAATAGATGCACAGGCTAGGCCGCTGTGAGGCGGACTTTTCCGACCTTGCCAAGCTTCACATGCTGCTTGGCTTGCCAGAGATCGTGATTGCACTGCATGGCCAGCCAACTCTCCGGAGAACGGCCAAGAGTCTTGGAAAGGCGTAGTGCCATTTCAGGGCTGATACGGCTGGTACCAGTAAGAATGCGATTCAGCGTGGACGCAGCCACACCAAGCTTCCCGGCCAGTTCGCGGCCGCTCAGATTGTTGGGGTCTAGGTAGACCTGGACAATGAACTCGCCGGGGTGGGGAGGATTGTGCATAGCCATTAGTGGTAGTCCTCATAATCTAAGACGTAGGCGTGTCCGTCTTTGAACTTGAAGGTTAAACGCCAGTTTCCATTTATCCACACAGACCATCGACCGTGCTCCGATCCCTTCAAGGGATGGAGTCGGAATCCTGGAACGTCCATGTCCTCAATGGACAGAGCCGTGTCCAAGGCTGTGAACAGCATGCGCAGGCGCTTGGAGTGGTGTGGTTGGATGCCCGCCACGCTTCCCGACTCAAAGAACTTCCTGAGCCCTTTGTGTCGGAATGATTGGATCACGCGAAAAATATAACATGTTGCGCATCACGCAACAAGGGCTAATGCCAGAACTAACCCGCCGGTCATGTGGTGTCACCGTTGATGCCGAGCTGAAGGGAGACAATAGCCGTCAGTTTTGGACTGACGCTGGGAGTTTGTGGATGGAACGGCGAAGAAACCGCCGCGGCGTTTCTCTACCAGACGGCAGTGGGATTCGTTTCGGCCGCGATGCGGCTGACTCCTCTCGGCCAGCGTGAGGGGCAGCGCGTGCTGGGAGAGTGGCTTCCGTTGATCGATCGTATCAGCCGCGAAGTCGGGACCGAGACATCCATGAGTTCATGGTCTCCCATTCAGGACATTTACGCAATGCGCCACGGCCGGCTGGAGTGGAGACTCTTTAGAAGCTAAGAGCAGGTCTTAGCTATCGGCTGTCAGCTAACAGCTCTTTAGGATTTACATGCACGACCACAACAATCAACACCGTCACGGCGATATGCATCCGACGCAAGCGAAAATGAAGGGCATTCCCATCATCGGTGTCGGGGGGCCGGTGGGGTCTGGCAAAACTGCGCTGGTCGAAGCCCTGTGCCGAACATTGCGTGACCGCTACAGCCTGGCGGCGGTGACGAACGATATTTTCACAAAAATCGATGCGGAGATCCTGACGAAACGCGCCGCCTTGCCGATCGACCGGATCGTGGGAGTGGAGACCGGCGGCTGTCCCCATACGGCGATTCGGGAGGATGCCTCGCATAATCAGGAAGCGATCGACGATCTGCTCAAGCGGCATCCGGACATCGAGATGATTTTCCTTGAGAGCGGTGGGGACAACTTAGCCGCGACGTTCAGCCCTGAATTAGTGGACTACGTGATTTATGTCATCGATGTGGCCGGTGGAGATAAGATTCCGCGCAAAGGCGGACCGGGCATCACCCGATCCGATCTGCTGGTCATCAATAAGATGGATCTAGCTCCCTTTGTACGAGCCGACTTGGCTGTGATGGAGCGGGACACTCTCCGCATGCGAGGCGAGTTGCCCTTCGTCTTCACCAACCTCTTGTCCGGGGCAGGGCTCGATACGGTTTCGGCTTGGGTTGCACAACGCATTCCACAGCGGGTCCCGCGCGTGTGATCGCCTCACCGGTGCGCGTGTCATCAAAAAGAAAAAACTCACAGGATATTCTGACCGAGTCAGTCGGCCGCGCTGGAGCGTTGCAGTTGGAGTATGCCCAGCGCAACGGCCGGACGATCATCGCGCGTTCTCACTGCACGACTCCCTGGCATCTGCTTCCGCCGATCTACTTGGATGAGACGGGTGCGGCCTATACCTTGCTGGTCAATCCTTCTGGCGGTCTGGTGGGTGGCGATCGGCTATCCATCGATATGAGACTGGGGGCGGAGGCCCATGTCCTCATTTCCGCGCCGTCAGCGAACCGCGTCTATCGCTCGCAGGGCGAAGTGTCGATTCAGGATATCAAGATTACGCTCGGCGCTGGTGCGGTCTTGGAGTGGCTGCCTGAACATACCATCCCCTTTGCCGGCTCGCGATTCCGCCAAACGATTCATGCGACCTTGGGACCGGGTGCGACCATTCTCTTATGGGATGCCGTTGCGTCGGGACGAATCGCCAGAGACGAGCGGTGGGCCTTTGCGAGTTTGGAGAATGAGATACGCATTACGACAGCGGCGGGGCAATTGCTGGTGGAGCGGTACGTACTCGATCCGGCAACGGATTTGGGATCGATCGGACTCGCGGCCGAGTGGGACTATGTCGCGTCGCTCTATGTCATCAACGATACCGTCACGCCTGAGGTGTGGAGTCGGTTGGAAGCGCGAATCGGTCTACTGCTAGACGAGCGAGCCGGGTCTCTATTGGGAGGAGTGTCCCAGCCGGCTGCGCCGGGAGTTGCGGTCAAACTTCTGGCCAGGACTGCGCCGGATCTCACCGGAGCGCTGGATGCCTTGTGGGCTGCCGTCCGCGCAGAACTCTGGAACCTGCCACCGGTGGCATGGAGGAAGTACTGACACTGACTCGGTCTGCGTCGTTCGTATCTCGTGAAGCGTGAAGCGCAGAACAGAAAAAGAGTGGGCCGCATTTTTGTTTGCGAGATACGCTTCACGAGATACGAGATGCGAATCCGGCTTGCGAGTTACGCTTCACAAGCGACGCGTGACAGACTGTTAGGAAGGGATGTGCGCTCCGGATGATCCAGGGTTTGCCGCAGAGGCAGTGCGGAGCGAGGAAGCGAGGCCAAGCAGCGAGAGCGTGTAGATCAGCCATTTCGATGGATCGAAATTGTACCAGCGTGGACCGTTCCGGTAATCGGTCTGGTGCGTGTGATGGTAGTTGTGGTACCCCTCGCCGAATGTGACGAGCGAGATCAGCCAGCTGTCCCGGCTGGAATCTGCCTGGCTGTGCGGTTGGCGTCCCCATAAGTGGCAAATCGAGTTGATGCAAAACGTCGAGTTGAGGACGGCGAACATCCGGCAGACTCCCGCGAGCATGAAACAACTGACCCCGGCCATCCATCCGCCATACAGCCATCCGACGACGAATGGAAATGCGAGGCCGGAGAGGACGATCGGCACGTAGTACTGGTGCTGCCACACCACGATCGGATCTTGCCGAAGGCGTGCCGCGTATTTGGGGTCGGCATGGCTTTGGTCAGACCACAGCCATCCGCAGTGGCTATGCCAAAATCCCAGTTTAGCATTGTACGGATCGGCATCCTGGTCGCAGGCGGCGTGGTGGCGGATATGGTCAGCCCCCCATTTCAGGGCGGAGTTTTGAAGCGCCCAGCCACCGGCAATCAAGAAACAGACCTTGACCCAATTCTGACAGGTGAAGCTTCGGTGTGAAATCAACCGGTGGTATCCGACGGTAATGCCTAATCCGGTCACGACATACAACAGGCCGAACATGGTCCAGTCCAGCCAGGTGTAGCCGTAGAAGAATCCGAAGAGAGGCACGCCGATCATGGCGCTGCAGGTGACCAGACCAAAGAGCAGCATGGTCACATAAATGGGATAGGTGCGCCGGAGCCCTGTTACACGGCCGGCCACTTCATTCTGAGACAAGAGGGTACCCGATGAAGGGGAATCCTCGGATGGGTGGATCATGCGGACGACGATGCTCTTTATTTTCTGGTTCTTCAGGGAGGCCGGTACGTGCCGACAGTGCGCACTGTAACAATTAGCCATTCATTTTCAGAGCAGATGGCGCAGTAAGTGTTGAGTAACGAGTGCTGAGTGCTGAGACGGACGCTATCGGCCATCAGCTATCAGTTCTTGTCCTCAGGGCGATAGGCTCTTCAAGCAATGTCGCGATGAACGAAACCGAATATGAATAATGCGGGGAGGGGGTCTTGTATAGGTTGACAGGGGACGGTAAGATTTCATATACATACTTGGCGAAAGCCAGCCTCGCCGGCACGTCGTCGATCATGTATGCGACAGCAGTTGCCGTTCCCATATTATTCTCTCATGGGCCGGTGAACGAATACAGGGATAGCTTCCGTTGATCGATCGTATCAGTCGCGAAGTCGGGACCGAGATATCCATGAGTTCATGGTCTCCCATTCAGGACATTTACGCCATGCGCCACGGCCGGCTGGAGTGGCGGCTCTTTAGAAGCTAAGAGCAGGTCTTAGCTATCGGCTGTCAGGTAACAGCTCTTTAGGATTTACATGCACGACCACAACAATCAACACCGTCACGGCGATATGCATCCGACGCAAGCGAGAACGAAGGGCATTCCCATTATTGGCGTTGGGGGACCTGTGGGGTCTGGCAAAACTGCGCTGGTCGAAGCCCTGTGCCGGACGCTGCGTGGTCGCTATAGCTTGGCGGCGGTGACGAACGATATTTTCACAAAAATCGATGCGGAGATCCTGACCAAACGCGCCGCTTTGCCGATCGACCGGATCGTGGGAGTGGAGACCGGAGGCTGTCCCCATACGGCGATTCGGGAGGATGCCTCGCATAATCAGGAAGCGATTGACGATCTGCTCAAGCGGCATCCGGACATCGAGATGATTTTCCTGGAGAGCGGTGGGGACAACTTGGCCGCGACGTTCAGTCCTGAATTGGTGGATTACGTGATTTATGTCATCGATGTGGCCGGTGGCGATAAGATTCCGCGCAAAGGCGGACCGGGCATCACCCGATCTGACCTGCTTGTCATCAATAAGATGGATCTGGCTCCCTATGTTCGAGCCGATTTGGTTGTGATGGAGCGGGACACTCTCCGCATGCGGGGCGAGTTGCCCTTCGTCTTTACCAACCTCTTGTCCGGGGCAGGGCTCGATACGGTTTCGGCTTGGGTTGAACAACGTATTCCACAGAGGGTTCCGCGCGTGTGATCGCCTCATCGGTGCGCGTGTCACCAACAAGAAAAAACTCACCGGATATTCTGACCGAGTCGATCGGCCGCGCTGGAGCGTTGCGGTTGGAGTATGCCCGGCGCAACAGCCGGACGATCATTGCGCGTTCCCACTGCACGACTCCCTGGCATCTGCTTCCGCCGATCTACCTGGACGATACGGGTGCGGCCTATACCTTACTGGTCAATCCTTCTGGCGGTCTGGTGGGTGGCGATCGGCTATCCATCGATATGAGACTGGGGGCGGAGGCCCATGTCCTCATCTCCGCGCCGTCAGCGAATCGTGTCTATCGCTCGCAGGGCGAGGTGTCGATTCAGGATATCAAGATCACGCTCGGCGCTGGTGCGGTCTTGGAGTGGCTGCCTGAACATACTATCCCCTTTGCCGGCTCGCGATTCCGCCAAACAATTCATGCGACATTGGAACCGGGCGCAACTATTCTTTTATGGGATGCCGTCGCGTCGGGGCGAATTGCCAGAGACGAGCGATGGGCCTTTGCGAGTTTGGAAAATGAGATACGCATTACGACAGCAGCGGGGCTGTCGTTGCTGGAGCGATATGTACTCGATCCGGCGACGGATTTGGGATCGGTCGGGCTTGCGGCCGAATGGGACTATGTCGCATCGCTCTATGTCATCAACGATATCGTCACACCTGAGGTGTGGAGTCGTTTGGAAGCGCGGATCAGCCTTCTGCTGGACGAGCGAACCGGGTCTATATTGGGGGGAGTGTCTCAGCCGGCTGCGCCGGGAGTTGCGGTCAAACTTTTGGCTAGGACTGCGCCGGATCTCACCGGAGCACTGGATGCCTTGTGGGCTGCCGTCCGCGCAGAACTCTGGAACCTGCCGCCTGTGGCATGGAGGAAGTACTGACAGGGTTGGATCAAAAGAGCTGATGGCGTATGGCTCATGGCGCGAGACTAGCGAGTGGATCCGGGCGAACCAATCCGCTGATCCGGTTACGCGCTATCGGCTATTGGCGATCAGCTCTTGTCCTCGTTCCCCACCGGAGGCAGTACGGAGTGAGGAAGCCAGGCCAAGCAGCGAGAGGGTGTAGATCAGCCATTTCGACGGATCGAAATTATACCAGCGTGGACCGTTTCGATAATCGGTTTGGTGCGTGTGGTGGTAATTGTGGTACCCCTCGCCGAATGTGACGAGCGAGACCAGCCAGCTGTCCCGGCTGGAATCCGCCTGGCTGTGCGGCTGGCGTCCCCATAAGTGGCAAATCGAGTTGATGCAAAACGTCGAGTTGAGGACGGCGAACATCCGGCCGACTCCCGCGAGCATGAAACAACTCACCCCGGCCATCCATCCTCCATACAGCCATCCGACGACGAATGGAAACGCGAGGCCGGAGAGGACGATTGGCACGTAGTACTGGTGCTGCCACACCACGATCGGATCTTGCCGAAGGCGTGCCGCGTATTTGGGGTCGGCATGGCTTTGATCCGACCACAGCCAGCCGCAGTGGCTATGCCAAAATCCAAGCTGGGCATTGTACGGATCAGCATCCTGGTCGCAAGCGGCATGGTGGCGGATATGGTCGGCCCCCCATTTGAGGGCGGAATTTTGAAGCGCCCAGCCACCGGCAATCAAGAAACAGACCTTGACCCAATTCTGACAAGTGAAGCTTCGGTGTGAAATCAATCGGTGGTACCCGACGGTAATGCCCAACCCGGTCACGACATACAACAGGCCGAACATGGTCCAGTCCAGCCAGGTGTAGCTGTATAAGAATCCGAAGAGAGGCACGCCGACCATGGCGCTGCAGGTGACCAGACCGAAGAGCAGCATGGTCACATAAATGGGATAGGTGCGCCGGAGCCCAGTCGCGGGGTCGGCCACTTCACTCTGAGGCAAGAGGGTACCCGATGCAGGGGAATCCTCGGATGGGTGGATCATGCGGACGACGATGCTCTTTATTTTCTGGTTCTTCAGGGAGGCCGGTACGTGCCGACAGTGCGCACTGTAACAGTAACAGGTTGAGACGTAATTAGCCATTCATTTTCAGGGTAGATGGCGCAGCGTACGTGCTGAGTAACGAGTGCTGAGACGGCTGCTATCGGCCATTATCGATCAGTTCTTGTCCTCAGGGCGGCACACTCATTCAAGCGATGTCGAGATGAACATGAATAATGCGGGGGAGGGGGGCTTGTATCGGTTGACAGGGGACGGTAAGATTTCATATACATACTCGGTCGAAAGCCAGCCTCGCCGGCACGTCGTCGATCATGTATGCGACAGCAGTTGCCGTTCCCGACTGGAGGCTGTCCCCATACGGCGATTCGGGAGGATGCGTCGCATAATCTGGAAGCGATCGACGACCTGCTTAAGCGGCATCCGGACATCGAATTGATTTTCTTGGAGAGCGGCGGGGACAACTTGGCCGCGACCTTCAGTCCCGAATTGGTGGACTTCGTCATTTATGTCATCGATGTGGCCGGTGGAGATAAGATTCCACGTAAAGGCGGGCCGGGCATCACCCGATCCGATCTGCTGATCATCAATAAGATGGATCTGGCTCCTTATGTTCGAGCCGATTTGGCTGTGATGGAGCGGGACACTCTCCGCATGCGGGGCGAGTTGCCCTTCGTCTTCACCAACCTCTTGTCCGGGGCAGGGCTCGATACGGTGTCGGCCTGGGTCGAGCAACGTATCCCACAGCGGGTTCCGCGCGTGTGATTGTCTTACCGGTGCGCGTGTCACCAAAAAGAAAACACTCACCGGATATTCTGACCGAGTCGGTCGGCCGCACTGGAACGTTGCGGCTGGAGTATGCCCGGCGTAACGGCAGGACGATCATCGCGCGCTCTCACTGCACGACCCCCTGGCATCTGCTCCCGCCAATCTACCTGGATGAGACGGGTGCGGCCTATACGTTGCTGGTCAATCCTTCTGGCGGCCTGGTCGGTGGCGATCGGCTATCCATCGACATGAAGCTGGAGGCGGAGGCCCATGTCCTCATCTCCGCGCCGTCAGCGAATCGCGTCTATCGCTCGCAGGGCGAGGTGTCGATTCAGGATATCAAGATCACGCTCGGCGCCGGTGCGGTGTTGGAGTGGTTGCCCGAACATACCATCCCTTTTGCAGGTTCGCGATTCCGCCAATCGATTCATGCGAACTTGGGACCGGGTGCGACGATTCTCTTATGGGATGCCGTTGCATCGGGACGAATTGCCAGAGACGAGCGGTGGGCCTTTGCGAGTTTGGAGAATGAGATACGCATTACGACAGCGGCGGGGCAGTCGCTGGTGGAGCGGTATGCACTTGATCCGGCGACGGACCTGGGGTCGGTCGGGCTTGCGGCGGAATGGGACTATGTCGCATCGCTCTACGTCATCAACGATACTGTCACACCTGAGGTGTGGAGTCGGTTGGAGGCGCGAATCGGTCTGCTGCTGGATGAGCGAACCGGGTCTCTATTGGGGGGAGTGTCTCAGCCGGCTGCGCCGGGAGTCGCAGTCAAACTTCTGGCCAGGACTGCACCGGATCTCACCGGAGCGCTAGATGCCTTGTGGGCTGCCGTCCGCGCAGAGCTCTGGAATCTTCCGCCCGTGGCATGGAGGAAGTACTGATGGTATAGAGATCTCGTTGTTTGTGCCGCGATTAGTTGGGCGACAGACGTGCCCCTAGGACCCGCGGTTTAGGAAAGCGTCCCCGCGACCCTCGTCTAGCCTACTCAGACTCACTCCAGCCAACTAAAACCAAGAGTTAGGAGAAAAGTGAACTTTGGTTGGAGTGGGCTGGAATGAGCTGGAGTGAGGTGGGCTTGAGCACAAAATGAGCACAATCCGTCGTCATTTTTTTAGCAGTTTCACAAAATTGACAAGGTCGCTGGGATCGTCTGTTCTGTGAATCATGCGGTGACAATTTGAGCAGAGGGCGGTAAAGTCAGTTTTGGGGTCCAGCTCAACGACTGTTCCCTTGAGCTTTGATAGCGACCGCAAATGATGGGCTTCAATGAAGCCTTTGCCAATCGTGCCGTATACAGCCTGAAAGTTGAACCCGCACGCTTTGCAATTATGGCCGTGATATTTCTTGGCTGATTCAGCCAGTTTTCTATTCCTTTCAAGTCTCTTGTGTTGTCGAAACCGTCTGAGATCCTCTAGCCCACTGCCGGCCGGTAGCTCTTCTTCTTCGCCCATTGTCTTATCGTTATCGACCAACAATTGATAGATTGTCAGTAGTGCTCGTAGATCTGCGTTCAATTCGTATTCGGAGGGTAACGCTTCCGCGGGATAAAAACGCGCGCAAATATTTCCGGCTTCATAGAAAGACGCCAAATTTGATGGCCCAGATCTCAGATCGATTTCAGTTTCAGGAAACTTAGCAGGCAAGGGCCCGATCTGTGCACGATAATCGGCGGCCCGGATCTGAAGGACCTTCTTAGGGTTCTCTTTATGTGTTTCTCGTATGTCAGTCACACCTTGATTCAGAGAAAGATAGACGCCAGTCATATCCTCCCGAAATAAGTAGACGGGATAATAACCGGATTGCGCTGATTCGGTGATGGAGATGTCGAAGACGGAGATCCATGGGCATCCAGCCCAGTTACCTTTTCCAGCACCGCCCGTTGTAGTGCTCCCCTAAAATCAAGCCACCTGGGTTGCTTGTTGTGCGCGATATTGGACCGGGCTCCGATACCCGAGGGCACTATGGGGCC
>JABMDE010000012.1:16103-18865 GCA_015904055.1 Nitrospira sp.
CGAGAGACGATTGCGGCAGAGGATATTCTGCACGATTTGGGGGCGATCAGCATTATGTCGTCGGATTCCCAGGCCATGGGGCGGATCGGAGAAGTGATTATCCGCACCTGGCAGACGGCGCATAAGATGAAAGTGCAGCGGGGCCATCTGTCGCCGAAGAGCGGGAAGGATTCGTCGCAACACGACAACTTCCGGGCAAAGCGCTATGTGGCCAAGTACACGATTAATCCGGCACTCGCGCATGGGATCGCCCATGAAGTCGGATCGGTGGAAGTGGGGAAAATCGCTGATCTCGTCATCTGGAAGCCGGCATTTTTCGGCGTAAAGCCGGAGATGGTCCTGAAGAGCGGATTCATCGCTCAAGCGCAGATGGGGGATCCCAACGCGTCCATTCCAACGCCTGAACCCATCATCAGCCGGCCGATGTTCGGCTCGTTCGGGCGGGCGATCCACAGCACCAGTTTCACCTTCTTGTCTCAGGCGGCGCTGGATCGAGAGATCCCGAAGAAGCTTGGTTTGCAGAAGCGCGTGGCGGCGGTGAAAAATTGCCGCACGGTGAAGAAGCGCGATCTGAAGCTGAACGATTATCTGCCCACAATCGAAGTTGATCCGGAAACGTACGTCGTGACGGCAGATGGCGAGCGACTCACGTGTGAACCGGCGATTGTGTTGCCGATGGCACAGCGGTATTTCCTGTTTTAGTGTAAGGGGTGAAGGGTGAGGGGGAAGGAGTAAGAGGAAGTCTCCGGATGAAGACACGCGGGTTGCTTGAAGGCTTGCGATTTACCGATACGTTTTTCCCGTCTGGCGGGTACGCTTTTTCATCCGGCCTGGAAGCAGCCGTGCAGGGCGGCGCTGTGAAGGACTCCGATCAACTGGCCCGCTATGTTGAGGATCTGCTGCGCGGAGGAATGAGCCGGCGGGAAGCGCTTGCCGTCAAATTGGCGAACCGGGCCGGAGCAGCCGGAACACTCAATCCAGCGATCGATGTGGATCGGGAGTTGGATTCGACGAAGCTCGGCCGTGACTCGCGTCTTGCCAGTCGCCAGATGGGGCGGCAGGTGATGAAAGTCGCTGCAGATCAACTCCGAGGGAAGACGGTGCTGACGGAGTATCGCGATGCGGTGGAAGCGGGTAAGGCTCCCGGTCACGTAGCCGTCAGTTTCGGACTGACGCTGGGAGTCTGTGGATGGAACGGCGAAGAAACAGCCGCGGCATTTCTCTACCAGACGGCAGTGGGATTCGTCTCGGCCGCGATGCGGCTGACTCCTCTCGGCCAGCGTGAAGGGCAACGTGTGTTGGGAGAGTGGCTCCCATTGATCGATCGTATCAGTCGTGAAGTCGGGACCGAGACATCCATGAGTTCATGGTCTCCCATTCAGGATATTTACGCAATGCGCCACGGCCGGCTGGAGTGGCGGCTCTTTAGAAGCTAAGAGCAGGTCTTAGCTATCGGCTGTCAGCTAACAGCTCTTTAGGATTTACATGCACGACCACAACAATCAACACCGTCACGGCGACATGCATCCGACACAAGCGAGAATGAAGGGCATTCCCATCATCGGTGTTGGGGGACCGGTGGGGTCCGGCAAAACCGCGCTGGTTGAAGCCCTATGCCGGACACTGCGTGATCGCTACAGCCTGGCGGCGGTGACGAACGATATTTTCACAAAAATCGATGCGGAGATCCTGACCAAACGCGCCGCCTTGCCGATCGACCGGATCGTGGGAGTGGAGACCGGAGGCTGCCCCCATACGGCGATTCGGGAGGATGCGTCGCATAATCTGGAAGCGATCGACGATCTGCTCAAGCGGCATCCGGACATCGAGTTGATTTTTCTGGAGAGCGGCGGGGACAACCTGGCCGCGACGTTCAGTCCCGAATTGGTGGATTTCGTGATTTATGTCATTGATGTGGCCGGTGGAGATAAGATTCCACGCAAAGGCGGACCGGGCATCACCCGATCCGATCTGCTGGTCGTCAATAAGATGGATCTGGCTCCTTATGTTCGAGCCGATTTGGCTGTGATGGAGCAGGACACCCTTCGTATGCGAGGCGAGTTGCCCTTTGTCTTCACCAACCTCTTATCCGGGGCCGGGCTCGATATGGTTTCGGCCTGGGTTGAACAACGTATTCCACAGCGGGCCCCGCGCGTGTGATCGCCTCATCGGTGCGTGTGTCACCAAAAAGAAAAACCTCGCCGGATATTCTGACTGAGTCTGTCGGCCGTACTGGAGCGCTGCGGTTGGAGTATGTTCAGCGCGACAGCCGGACGATCATTGCGCGCTCTCACTGTACGACTCCCTGGCACCTGCTCCCGCCGATCTACCTGGATGAGACGGGTGCAGCTTATACGTTGCTGGTCAATCCTTCTGGCGGTCTGGTCGGTGGCGATCGGCTATCCATCGATATGAAACTGGGGGCGGAGGCCCATGTCCTCATCTCCGCGCCTTCAGCAAATCGGGTCTACCGCTCGCAGGGTGAGGTATCAATTCAGGATATCAAGATCACGCTCGATGCCGGCGCGGTCTTGGAGTGGCTGCCCGAACATACCATCCCCTTTGCCGGCTCGCGATTTCGCCAAACGATTCATGCAACCTTGGGACCGGGCGCAACCATTCTCTTGTGGGATGCCGTTGCGTCGGGACGAATCGCCAGAGACGAGCGGTGGGCCTTTGCGAGTTTGGAGAATGAGATACGCATTACAACAGCGGCGGGGCAGTCGCTGGTGGAGCGGTATGTACTTGATCCGGCGACGGAC
>JABMDE010000012.1:18985-21822 GCA_015904055.1 Nitrospira sp.
CCGGCCGGCAAGCACAAAGTGGTGGCCTGGCATCCGTTTGCCGCCAAGGGCAAGAAGATTGAGTTCGAGGTCGATGTGACGGACGGCGGCACCGCCAACCTGAAGGCCGAGATCAAGTAAGCAAGCATTTCGCTTGAGCGGCGCAAGCTGCAACAAAGGGCTCAGCGGGGAAACCCGCTGAGCCCTTTGTGTTTGTTCGACGCCTCGCCGACCGGGAGAAGAACGCTCGTATGATAATTGCCGATTGCGGACGTCTGGCTTCTGAGCTTTGGGTATGCACTGTATTTGGGGGGATGGCCGGACTGATGCATGTGTTGGAGGGGCCGGGAAAATGGGACAGGCTACTTATTTGGTGGAGCGTTCCGTAGGCGACCGGGGGGGGGCGGAGTGTAGATTCCAGGCCTAGCTGGGCATACATTTGCCGAGAGCTACGTAGTTATCATTGGGGTATTTAAATGATTGCGGGATGCCCAGTCTGGAAGTGTATACTCGCCCCGTCGGTGAGGACGCTCCACCAGGCTCGTGTGCCTTGTGGATTTTCATTGTAAGGTACTATGGAGGTGTTTTATGACGTCTAGCCATCGTTCCATTGCCCGGCCACGCGGATCAGTGTGGACAAGCTTCTTCTGCGTCGCCGTGCTAGTCTCCCTTCCCTGCCTGGCCCCACCTGCGGCGGAGGCAATCCCCCTTCTGGGCACGTATGAGTGGAATGCCGGCCAAAGTATTTCAGGAACCTTTACAAGCAATGGGACCGAATTAACGGCATGGAATATGACGGTCAGCACTTACACGTGGACTACAGGATCGACGCTCGATAATAATCTCCTTTCTTTTGAACAGGAAGTTCTTTCACCAATCTATCACTACTTGATTATACACTGGGCCTCGGATTCGAGTGCTCTCTTCGCAGCCCGCATGCATGCTTCATCTGGGGATTTTACCCATATTAACGGTATCCCTCCGATTAGTTTTTCTAGGGTTGCTTCGGTTCCAGAACCCAGTTCGCTGCTGCAGTTAGCCCTTGGCTCGGGCCTGCTGGCGGGGCTGGGTTATGTGCGACGGCAGCGGCGTGAGGCAGGGTTGCAGATCGGGTAAGCCCCACGCCCGCCCCCACTATCAAGACACATGCACATGCAGGGCCGCGGTCTGTTGAGGGTCGCGGCCCTTGTTGTTCCTGAAGCCGGTGCAGGCGTGTCACGCCTCGTTGTACCGTGGCGTCAGCCACGGTGATCCCCTTCGGACAGATTCGATACCCGAGAAAGTCGACGCCCTGCTCAGCCCGCCCCACCCAGGTCTTATCAGGATGCGGCTCGAGTTCCATAGCCGCCATAAGGTAGCAGTGAGTCAGAAGTTCCAGTAGTGGCGGCAAGGCGTTCCATATGGATGACGGCTCTGATCCCGATTGGAAAGGGAGCAATCAGAACAGTCATCCCTCAACATCAGGAGAGAAGACTAGTTCTCGAGAGACCGTGAAAAAGTGCGAGAACGATGAACGGTTGCGTTCAGATTATCGGTAGGCAAACACATCCATCTGAATGGATCTGATCGGCTTTGCCTCACCGTGCACCATGCGACGAACGTGTTCTGTGGTGTCTCGACCAAACACTGCTTCGCCGCAGTGAGCGCAGACGGTTGCAGGGATTTGCTCAACCCGTACAGGTCGGCCATCGATGTCGAACACCTCGCTCACCAGTTCCTGATGGCTCTCGGTTGTCCCGCACACATGACAGTGAAACATGGCTACCTCCGTCGGGAGTGATCATACCATTCGGCCGGGTCCGGCTCATAGATCGTAATGATCTTGAGCAGGTCCGAATCGACGTGAGAAACCTGCATATGTAAGGGACGGCCGGCTATGGTGAATCCAAGCAACAGACTACTGGGTGCATACTTATCCTCGGGGTAGTCTTCGATGATGCGGGCTTGTGTCCCAGCTTGTTGGATCTCGATACTGCTGATGTTGCGTTCGACCGCCCGTTTGAAGGCATGCCGGCTGAATTCGAAGTCACCCGCTGAGAGTTGTCGGCGAAGCTCGTCCAGTGTTTTCATGGAGAGTAATAGTGCGACTATAGCGAAAGCCTTCGTTCAGCACAACTCGACGTCAGAAGGCGATGGCTGACGGCAGCGGCGTCAGGCAGGGCTGCAGATCGGGTAAGCCGCCTGTCGCCCACCGCCACCACGATGGGACATGGCTGAGAGGCCGTGCCCTTTTTTTATGGTCACGTATGACCACTGGTATAGGGCCGCGGTTCCGTGTGAATCGCGGCCCTGTTGCTCATCAAGCCGGTGCAGGCGTGTCACGCCGCGTGCGATCGTGGCTGTCGCCACGGTGATCCCCTTCGGACAGATTCGATACCCGAGAAAGTCGACGCTCTGCTCAGCCCGCCCCCGAACCATTCCATTCAGTCCGGATGCGGCTCCAACCCCAGTGTCGCGAGCCCCTGCTTCACCACTCGAATGGCCCGTCGCAGTCTCTGCGACCATCGTGCCAGGACGGCCTCTAGTGGAGAATTCGCTGCCTTGCCTTTCCGTTTCCGATCTAGGTAAGATCGTGACTTTCTAAGCGATGCGCCTGAAGGGCTAAGGGATTGGTGTGTCACGAGAATTCTCACTCGCAGAGATCTTCCAGCTGGGGTACTACTGGGAAACCAAGATCCTCTTGACGGCGGTCAAGCTGGATGTATTTTCCACGCTGGATGGCAAGCCAAAAACGGCGAAAGAGGTCGCGGGTCGCATCGGGGCCCATGAGTCGACTCTTGCCCTCTTGTTAAATGCCCTTGTGGCGTTGAGGCTACTGACAAAAGAAGGTGATCAGTACGGGAACTCCTCGGCGGCGG
>JABMDE010000120.1 GCA_015904055.1 Nitrospira sp.
GACATAAGCAGAAGAACCTTGGTGACCACCGGCGCCTCCCTGCTCGCGACGGGCGCTTCAATGATGATGCTACGGGGGGTGGATGCGGCAACCCATGACGCAGCCCACGATCCGATGCCACAGTCCCCGCAATCTGAACTGCTTCACGCATCAGGAAAAGCGTCCGCCTCGGAAGGCCATCACATGATGGATGAAATGAAACGATGTATTCAGCTCTGCCAAGATTGCCATGCGCTCTGCATCCAAGTGATCGGACATTGCTTACAACTTGGAGGACGTCATGCGGCCCCGGACCATATCCGCTTATTGATGGACTGTGCGCAGATGTGCACGGTTACTGCGGACTATATGGCACGAGGGTCTTCGTTTCACGATCGTACGTGCGTCCTCTGTTCCGAGATTTGCAGACTATGCGCGGAGAGTTGCGAGCAACTACGGGGAGATGATCAGTTGGTGAAGCAGTGTGTCGACATGTGCCGCCGCTGTGTCGAATCGTGTGAACGGATGGCGCCTAAGGGAACGGCGTAACTGCTCAACCTAGCATGCACGCCCGGTCGCCACTTCAGGCGGCCGGGCCATTTCTGCCGATACATTTTCTTCAGCTCCCTCGACTCGCACTGCGCATTACCCCCCCTTTGTATGGTGACAATTGTCGTTACCAAGCTGGTACTGTCCGCCCTGAGTTAGACCTATTTCCTGGTAGTTTGTCAGTGTGGTGAGAAACAAAAGGAGACCTGCTGTAAGATTCACCCGTAACGATCACGCGAAACGTCATGCACTTCCAACGATGGTGGCAGCACTGGCACTGGCATTCCTGGCCGGATGCGGCACGGATACGCCGACTGCAACATCAACTACTGGCGCAGCCGGTGTTGCTGTATCCGGTACCGTTCAGTCCCCCGGAGGGGCATTGGCAAAGCGAGCCACGGAGAAATCCTGGTTCGCAGCGATCTTCAGTGTGACCGAAAGTTACGCGATTTCTGTAGCTGGCTTTACTCCGGTCTCCGGTGCGACGATCCGCGCGTTCACCATCGATGATGATGGGGCACCTAATGGTCCTGTCATTGCCACTGCCACGACGAATCCGGACGGATCGTACAATCTTGTCTTGCCGACTGGCACCGTGTTCGCCAGCAATCTCATTGCACAAGTTGAAAACGATGCAGCGATCATCGGCCCAATGCCGGTCGGAACTCCGAATACGTTGAGTACTCCAATCCTCTCAGCTACCGCGGATTTGAATCCGGCAACCAATGCGGCCTTTGATGTGTTAGTGGATCGCACCACCGAATCTCTATCGAACTTCACGCCAGAAGAAGTCGCCCAATATTTGGCGATGGTGGAAACGCTGGTGACGGAGGATCCGCCAACAGCCATCACCCTACCGACGGTGCTTGCGGAACTCGCAACAGATTTTGGCAGCCAGATGACGGCGGCCTTAGATGCCTTGAGCGGAACAGGCGCGGCGCCGCTCACGATTGTGACGATATCGCCCTTGCCCAACGGAGTCACGCTGGCCGCCTACTCGAAGACCGTGGTGGCCGTGGGTGGCACCGGTGCCTATACCTGGAGCGTCACTGGCGGCTCGCCATTGCCCAATGGGTTAAACTTGAATGCAACGACAGGTGTCATCAGCGGAACGCCCGTTGTGCCCACTACGTTCCCCTTCAGCCTTCGTGTACGCGATGCGGCTAGCCCCACGCCGAACCAAACCGACAAGGCATTCTCGATCCAAGTGACGGGCGATGTGCCTGCCTCCATCACCCAGCAGCCGGTGAGTCACACGGTGAATGTGGGGCAACCAGCGACATTCCAAGCGACAGCAAGCGGCTTCCCGACGCCGACTCTGCAATGGCAGAGGAGCACTGATGGCGGGACCAATTGGACCGACATCGGTGGTGCAACAAGTTCAACATTCACGACACTGGCAACCACGTTGCCTGACAATGGACAGCGCTTCCGCATGGTGGCAACAAACACCGCTCAGGGAGTGTTGAGTACGGCCACGAGCCAGGTGGCAGTATTGACGGTCAATAATGTGTCCGTGACCTTAAGGCCTATCACCATTACTCCTGGGTTTGGCAGTGTCGAACAGCAGGGGGGAATTGTCAGAGATCACACGGGGGGAATCTCGTGTAGTTACTACAAACAGACCTCTGCCGACTGCTTTGAACTTTACCCTCACGGGACATCAGTCACACTGACGGCAACGCCCTGGAACGGCTATCGATTTAGACAGTGGACTGGGGATTGTCTCTCGCATGGAACTACCAACCCGATTGTCGTGATCGCACAAGGCAACATGACATGTCAGGCTCTCTGGGAACCGAACACGACAGGCACGGACAGGGCCACCCTGTCGATTGCCTTGATTGGAACGGATGTCGGACTCGTCACGCAAGTGATTAGCTTTAACAATATCTACCGCGATGGAGTTGTGTACTGTGGGCCGATGGCCATTCCGGAGCGATGTACTGGAGAGATGTTGCCGCGGGGTCAATACACGCTACAAGCGTTTACAGCCAACGGGGTGTTTGCGGCCGGCAATTTCCGATGGAGTTGTACGACCACGCATCCAGACGGTCCGGCCAGTGCCCCTCTGGTGGTGCAGCGGATGGGAGAGGACTACCTTATCTATGAGCCCATTGAGGATACGGCCTGTTCAGTGGAATTTGTACGGGCGATCCCCTGAGAGAGAATAGAAGCTGGGATGTATCTACACGGGCAGCGGGGTAACCCCCGCTGCCCGTTCTGTTTTGGAATCACAGACTCATCTGATCGCCTGATTTCAGATAGTTGCCTAATCAAGTTAAGACTCCCGACCGCATTTTTCCTACGAGGGTCTTTATTCCACGATCGTACCTGCGGCCTCTGCTCCGAGAGCTGCCGACTCTGCGCGGAGAGCTGCGAGCAACTACGAGGAGACGATCAGTTAGTGGAGCAGTGCGTCGACATGTGCCACCACTGCGCAGAGTCATGTGAGCGGATGGCACTCACGGGACGGCTAGCCGCTCATCTCAGTGTGTAGGCCCGGTCGCCACTTCAGGCAGACGGGCCATGCTCGAAGCATCAGTCACATCTCGTTATTCATGTGGTGCAGGAAATCACCTGGCGCCTAAAACCCACTTGCACATCTCTTGACGGTGGCTCCATCGGTGGCGCATCATTGTTCGGTAAGCGACTGTCATTTCGGCATGCAACAGAACGATACGAGCAGATCGGCACGAAGAATAATATGCCCCATGAAATAGAAAATCATACCGGGAGAGCTGGGCGATTCTGCTGAGCCCACCACATTTCTACTTTTCCAGGAGATAATAATGAAGGCGCTTGTTTCATTCACTCTTCTTGTGCTCTGCATTCTCGGCTATTCCTCCTCCGCTCGGGCGGAGGAAGAGTCTCGGGTCAGACCGGTAGATGTATATGTATCTGGCTTCGTGGGGCGTTCGTATCCATTTGAGACAGACATTGCGTTCAGTGGTCTGACATTACACGATGTCAAACTCGAAAATTCTTATTCCATTGGGGGAAAGGTTGGGATGTGGATCACTGCTCCTCGAAAATTATTGGGCATCGATGTGGGAGTGGAGGTTGACGTGAGTAACTTTAATCCCGATGTTTCAAGCAGGCAAATATTGTCGTCGAGCATTGGGACAGTCCTCCTGCTATCAAGACTGGATCTTAATGCCACATATTTCGGCCTTAACGTTCTCGCTCGTCTTCCAATGGGTGTGACGTCCGAACTTCCAAATGGTCGCTGGTTCCCCTACATCGGCCTGGGTGGAGGAGGACACAGACTTACCCTCCAGGCGACGGGAACGAACGGAGGTAGCGAAACGGCACCAGCGTTTCAGGGCCTCGGGGGTGTCAAGATATTCATGACCAAGAACCTTGCCGCCTTTGTCGAAGGGAAATTTATCCATGCCTCACACTTCATACAAGTTCAAGGTGCATCCAATGTTGATCTTACTGTGAATAGTCTCCATGGAGTTGTGGGACTGTCCTTACACTTCTGAGACAAATTCATATGGTATTACCACACCTGATCTGATCAGCACATACAGGAGGGCTTGGTTTGATGGACGGTGGAAGTCCTACACAATCAGGGAGATCGTTCAGTGGCTACGTCTTGGCCTTGGCCTGTGTCCTGTTCGCCGGCTGCTTGTTCATCGAATCGCCGAAAGAAGGAGAGCAGCCTAAATCGTCCAAGCCAGCTCGATCAGCGACTGTTCAGGTTACGAGCGCGGGCGATACGGTTTACATGAAAACCTGCCGTGCCATGGGTGTCCCTATTCCACCTGATTGGAAGCCCTCTGCATTGGACTGGGAGCGCCACGGCAACCTCAGTACAATCTTGCTGACCCCCAATCATCTGGACAAGGTGCAGGCCGACAACACCACATTTGCA
>JABMDE010000121.1 GCA_015904055.1 Nitrospira sp.
CCTTTGGGCGTAAACACATAGACCACGTCGTGGAACAACTCGAGTTTGACCGAGTCCATGAATTGCCGGTTGTCGGGTAAATCCTTCTGCCATTCGACAAACTGCCTCAGCCACCCAAAGGCCTTGCTGTCTTTGTCGTCGATCCGGTCCTGTTCCTTGTATTTCCAATGAGCCGCAATTCCATATTCGGCCACACGATGCATCTCTTCCGTCCGAATCTGGAACTCCACATGCTCCCCCTTCGGCCCCACGACGGTGGTATGGAGCGACTGGTAGAGATTGGATTTTGGAATGGCAATGTAGTCTTTGAACCGACCAGGCAACGGACGCCACAGCGAGTGGATCACGCCGAGCAACGCATAACAATTCATCTTCGTGTCGGTGATGATCCGCAACGCGGTGAGATCATAGACCTCGTCGAACGAGATCGACTGTTTGTTCATCTTCTGGTAGACGCCGTAGAGGTGCTTGGGCCGGCCATAAATCGCCCCGACCAGCCCGTTTTCCTCCACCGCCTTCTGCACCAGCCCACCGACTTCCTGAATATACTGCTGCCGGTCCTCGTCCCGCTTGGCCACGCTGACACGCAACGTTTCATAGACATCCGGCTTCAAATGCTTCAAACAGAGATCTTCGAGTTCGTTCTTGACCCAGCCAATCCCGATACGATTGGCCAGCGGCGCGTAAATTTCGAGTGTCTCCTGTGCAATTTCCTGGCGTTTGTTCTCGCTGAGATGCTCGAGCGTGCGCATATTGTGCAGCCGATCGGCCAGCTTGATGATGACGACACGGATGTCGTCCGCCATCGAGAGCACCATCTTGCGGAAATTCTCCGCCTGTTTTTCCTCGGAGCTTCTAAAGGTAATTTTCCCGATCTTGGTGACGCCATCGACCAGATGGAGCACTTCTTTACCGAATTCCCGTTCCAATTCATCGGCCGTCGCGACCGTATCTTCCAGCGTATCGTGAAGCAGCCCGGCCACGACGGCCGCGGCATCAGTCTTCAACAGGGTCAACACGCCCGCTACTGCCACCGGATGCTGGACATACGGCTCCCCTGATCGCCTGGTTTGCCCATGATGCGCCTTGGCGGAAAACTCGTAGGCCTTGCGGATCATGCCAAAATCGGCATCCGGCTGGTAACTCCGGAGTCGAGCCAGCAATTGATCGATATCGGTAACGGTTTCGTACACCATCGTTCGCTACTCACCAGAGGTTGGGCGCATGTCGCGAATACGTAACTGGATCCGATCTTCCCCGTTCCAATGGTTCCATTCGGGCGTGAACGCCACATCGACCGGCGTTCTGAGCGAGAGGCCTTGCGCTTCAAGCGATTTCATGCCGAACCCGATCCCGTCGAACGCCGGGGACCGCCCCTGGCGAAGCGTCATCTTGAGATGCTTCTCGCCCACAACACGGGCGTTCATGATCTCCAGCCGTCTCCCCGCAAACATCGGTTCCGGATTGCCGGCTCCGAAAGGATGCAGCGAGCCGATTTCGTGCAGGAGACGGTGTGTGACTTCGTCCAGGCGCACTTCGGAATCGACATGCAGCGAGGGCACATGTCCGGCTGAGTGCGCCCACTGGCTTGCCGCTGCAGCAAACCGC
>JABMDE010000122.1 GCA_015904055.1 Nitrospira sp.
CAGCGCGATCTCAATATCGCGTTGATGAACGAACTGGCGTTAATCTTTCATCGTATCGGAATTGACACGAAGTCTGTGCTTGAGGCGGCCGGCACAAAGTGGAACTTCCTCAAGTTCTCGCCGGGCCTTGTGGGTGGCCATTGCATTGGAGTCGACCCCTATTATCTTACGGCGAAAGCAGAATCCGTGGGCTATCACCCGCAAGTCATTCTAGCCGGGCGACGCATCAACAATGGGATGGGTAAGTTCGTGGCTGAGCAAACTATAAAGTTACTGAGCCGTCTGTCCCGTCCTACCAATCAATTGACTGTGGGTGTGTTGGGCTTGACGTTCAAAGAGAATGTGCCGGACCTCCGAAATAGCAAGGTGCCGGATATCATCAATGAGCTTCGTGAGTATGGAGTCAAGGTCCTGGTGCATGATCCGATGGCTGAACGCGAAGAGGCGGTTGCAGAATATGGAATTCATCTGGTTGACTGGAAGGAGCTGAAAGACCTCGATGGGTTGATCCTTGCTGTTGCCCATCGGGAGTATGCGCACATGAATCTAGAGGATCTTCTGAAGCCGTTGCGTAGCGTAAACGATGGCGTACTGATTGATGTGAAGAGCATATTGGAACAAGGCAAGGTTCCAAGTTCTCTCAAGTACTGGCGTCTCTGAGAGGGAGTATGAGAGAAATGGTTCATGTCAATCTCTAAGGCGTATATTCGTGCAAAGCGGATTATTATACATCCCCTCTTCGCAGAGCCTGCACCCGCCTCCTGCTAATAGACTTTTCCTTTGAGCGCACCTCTCTCTGTAGTATAAGTGAGTGTAGTGAGGCCGGTCCGATCATTCGGACTGGCGGATTATGTCCAGTGGGAAAGGTGTCCCAGTGTCTTGTAATTGGTCATATTTCTTGAATCGCAAGGCGGCCGTGATTGCTCAAGCTGTCGCGCTGGTTGGGGCGACAGGCTGCGCCTTGTTGGGGTCGCCTGATGCCAAACGGGGTGACCAACATCTGGCTACGGGTCATTGGGAGGAGGCGAGTCTAGCCTATAAACAGGCATTGAAAGACGACCCCTTTGATCCCTCCTTGCAGAGCAAATACGTCTTGGCGCGTGAACGTGCGGCGGCGATGTATGAAGACCGTGGACGGATGTTATTGAAGGAGCGACGGGTCGATCTGGCCATTGAACAGTTTAAACGTGCGCTCACCATCGAACCATCGAGTGCGGAACATCAGGCCAGTCTTGCCGAGGCAATTCGCCTGAAGGAGTCTCGATCACAGTATCGCGATGCAGAACGTCTGGCTCAGCTTGGGCGAACAGATGAAGCGATCGACGGCTTTGCCCGATCCGCTGAATTGGACCCGGCATTTCAAGCGCCACTCGATAGTATCAGCCGATTAACGGAAGAACAGCAGGCGCTGATGAGAGGCGATCGGTTCAAACAACCCGTCACGCTTAAGTTTAGAAATGCAGGAGTCAAAGAAGTGTTGGAAGGGGTGGCCAAGGCCGGCGGGTTGACCCTGATCTTCGATAAGGATGTCAGAAATGACCCGATTTCTATTGCGATTCAGGACACACCTTTCGAGGATGCGCTTCAGCTTCTTCTCAACAGCAACAACTTGTTTTCCCGCACCGTATCTCCGGGCGTACTGATCATCAGTCCCAATACCAAACAGAAGCAGGAGCAGTATCAGGATCTCATGATCCGGACCTTTTATCTTTCGACCGCTAAATCCAAAGACATGCTGACACTTCTGAAAAGCATGCTCGACTCGAAACGCATGCATGCGAACGAGCAATTGAATACAATTGTGATTCGCGATCAGCCTGAGAAAATTCAGATGGCTGAAAAAATCATATTGGCCAATGACCGTCAAGAGGCCGAGGTGTTGTTCGATGTTGAAGTGCTGGAGGTCAATCGAACGGTTAATCAGAACTATGGGCTGACGTATCCGAAGCAGGTCGCCGGGGCCATGGCCCCTCTCCCTCCTCCTGCCGGCCTTATTGCCGGGACGCTGGCCCAGCAGTTCAGCGCAAGCCAATTGTCAGACCTCGGTCCCGGGAATTATCTCTTCAAGCTCCCGACGAACGTCCAGCTTGATTTTTTCAAGCAAATTACGGACGCGAAGACATTGGCTGCGCCAAAGATCCGAGTCATGAACAACCGGAAGGCAGAAATCAATATTGGCGATAAACAGCCGATCCTCTTGTCTACGACGAATGTTCTGCCTGGTCAAGCTGCGACAGGCGCTGTGCCGACTACGTCGACGGTCACCTCCATTGAGTTTCGTGACACCGGCGTCAAATTGTCAGTAGAGCCGTCCATCAGGCTGGGCGGTGAGCTTGGATTGAAAATGAAGATTGAAGTGATTCGCTTGGGGGAACAAGTAACCTTGCAGGCGTCTCCGCCCATTACGCAATTCAAGTTTGGTAATCGATCCGCTGAGACGATGCTCAGCATCAAAGACGGGGAAACCATCGTGCTGGGTGGGCTGTTACAAGAGGAAGATCGCAAAACCAGAGTGACGATCCCCTGGATCGGTGACCTTCCTCTGATCGGCAATCTCATCAGTTCATTCAGGACGGATCGGGTGACGACAGAGGTGATTCTCACGATTACGCCGCATATCGTACAAAACATGACCCCTCCGGCGCTGAGCGCACAAACATTCTGGTCAGGCACGGAGTCGACCTACGCAACCGGTCCGATGTTTTCGCCCCCTACGCAGAAAGTATCTGCCACTCAGGGCAGTACGTATGGAGAGGGTGTGGCAAAGGGCACCGGGGATGCCACCTCCACCCGTTCTTTAGCCCAGCTGGCAGTTCCTGAGCCTCTGCTGGCGATCAATCCCGATGAGTCGGTTGTTAAATTCGGCAAAGAAATCAAGTTGTCGATTGTCGATGGGCGGCTCAGCGCATCGGATCGCAACCTCTTCAAATTGGAATATGACCCAAAGATTCTTCAATTTAAGCGGCTTGGCGAGGCAGAACTTGTCAGTTCATCGGGCCTTCCGCCGGGAGACCAGGGAGCCGCGGTGGGGACTGTCGCATTCCGGCTGGCTCGTCCAGGTCAGCGCGCCCCACGGTCTGTCAGCGTGGTGTTTATGGCAAAAGCCCCCGGAGTGTCTCCGATCCGTGTTGAGCTTGTGATCTCTGATGGTGACGGGCGGGCGGCTACTTCAGAAATCGGAACTGGGGTTGTGAGAGTCCGGTGAAGGAAGAGGGGCTCACGCTGCTGGAGATTCTGGTCACCATGACCATCGTGGTGATTGTGGCTTCAGTCGCCATGCCGCTCAGCAAAGTCTCGACGAAGCGTGTGCAGGAAATTGAATTGCGCCAACATCTGCGGACTATACGGAGCGCCATTGATACGTTCAAGCTTGAATGGAATCGGGATGGAGATGTGCTGATCGGGCCGGTGTGTGTGAAAAATAAGTTGACGTGCAAAGAGGTGACGAGTCCATACGGGTATCCGAAGTCGCTCAACATGTTGTTAGGAGTCAAACTCACCGGAGAGGAAGCCACGGTTCGCGGTACGACCGTCAGGCGATATCTGCGTGTGGTGCCGGTGGATCCGCTGACCGACAAGCCCGATTGGGTGCTGCGTTGCTATAAGGATCAGCCGAAGCCGTCCAGTTGGTGCGGCGAAGATGTCTATGATGTGATGACTCAAAGCGAGGCAGCCGCGCTCGATGGAACGAAATATCAGGACTGGTAAGTACCGCGATGGGAATGCCCATGGCTTTACGCTCATTGAGCTGATGATTGTGGTCTCCATCATCGGAATTCTTGCCACAATCGCGGTTCCATCCTACCAGTCCTCTCTGATCAAGGCGAGGGAGACGGTGTTGCGACAGGACTTGTTCACCATGCGAGAGTTGCTCGACCAGCATCGCGCTGATCAGGGGAAATATCCTCCGTCCTTGGGAGGACTGGTTGCAGCGGGATATCTGCGGGTGCTTCCTAAAGATCCCTTTACGAATTCGTCGGACTCCTGGCAAGAGATCACCGAACCAGCCGAGGGCGGTGTCTTCGATGTCTATTCCGGGTCGGACCTCGTTGGAACAAACGGGACGGCATACAACCAATGGTAACCATGTGTGCTCAGCAATCTGGTTGGTATCCACCCATGCAGGGGTGGGCGTATCGCACCGCAGACCTCTGTCGTGTCGCGCTTACTGGAATAGTTCTAGGGTTCTTTCTGGGGTCCGTCGTTGCCTGCAGCCCGCTGGAGCCGCTTGATGAGCCGGAGTTCTCCGACCTGCAACTGACCATGGATACGCTGAAGACATCGCTGCGGGATGCCCAACGAACCATTGCCGAGTTGCGCGCAGAAGTTGAGTCACGACGGCTGGAATTGGCCGATCTCCAAATCGCACGGGCTCAACTGGAGGGACGTGTCCGCGAGGCAGAACGCCG
>JABMDE010000123.1 GCA_015904055.1 Nitrospira sp.
ATCCTTCATCGGCACATCCAGCGCCTGATAAATCATGCGATGCCGGTCGAGAAGATTCTTTCCGGCAAACGCCGCTGAGACAACACTCACCTTGAGGTGGTTCATCGTCCCCGTACGATCCGTCACCGTCACCACGGCATCCGGCATACTCTTGCGGACATAGTCAGTCAATACGTCTGGTGTAATCACGCTCCCTCCCTGCTCTTGCCGGTAAATACCCTAGCTGAAATGGCCACAGAAAGGCAATGTGCACTATGGGTTGGTGGCGTTCACCACCTGGTGGTGCTTTTGAGCCAATGGCTTGAAGCCGTGTGATATGCGGGACAGCCATCCCATTGAAATTGAATCAGATGAACATCCGCCCGCTGTCGGCATAAGCCTTGCGTTTTCTTCTTATCACCAGATGACACATCGCATGAGCGCCAGCCAATTACCCTTCACCAGGAGGTCGCCATGAGCGAGTTCAAATCAGGGTTTTTTGTCGGGGGTGACAGCTGCAACGGCCGGGTGTTGATCGTCGACGACGAACCGGATATCCGCAAGGTCGTCCGCATGACGCTCCAAAAGTCCGGATACGACGTCCTGGAAGCGGAGAACGGGGCCAAAGCGATTGACACAATCAACACCGGAGAAAATCGTCTCTTACTGGATGTCATCATCTGCGACATTCGGATGCCCAAGGTCAACGGCATCGAAGCCATCGCCTACTTCCGCCATAACTATCCGCGCGTGCCGCTGATCGTGCTCACAGGATTTCCGGACACCGACATGGCCACCTCTCTGCTGCGGCAGGGCGTCGTCGATTACCTGGTGAAACCGGTCGAGGGCGACACGCTCAAAGCCTCCGTCGCACGAGCGATGGAGCAACGTGAACTGGCACATCTGTGATGATCTCCAACCTTCCCACATCGGACGAGACGCGCGTGTCGTCCGATGCAGCCAAGCGCCGGACCGACCAGGACGGGCAGGAACGGATGGCATCCGTGACGCCCACTCCCGCCACAAGGGTCGCGATCATCGGCGCGGGCTGCGGCGGGACCGCACTGCTCGATCTGCTCCACCAGCTTCGCACAATCGAGATGGTCGGCATCATGGACCGGAATCCGGCTGCGCCGGGGCTGCAACGGGCCCGCAAACTCCATGTGCCTGTCTATGAGCATCTCGCCGATCTCATCGGAAGCCAGAGAGTCAACCTGGTGATGGATGTGACGGGCGATCCGACCATGGATCGGATACTTCATGAACAGACGGCCGGAGGGGCCGACATTCTGAGCGGGCCGGTGGGACCTCGTGCGGCATGAATCTGCGCTGCAAGGTGAATTGCTCCATGCAGAAAAACTCGCCGGCATCGGATCTTTTGCCGCCGGCATCGCCCATGACATGAACAATCCGCTCCAGCTCATTTTGGGACTTGCCGAAAGCCTGACGGACGAGCGTGACATCGAGACGGTACATCTCCAAGCCCGCGACATCATCGAGGCCGTCAAACGCACGACGGCTATTTGCCGGGATCTGACCTCCTATTCTCGCCGTGCTTCCTCGCAGCAAGACAGCCTGATTGCCATCAACGGCAAACTCGATGAAGCCCTTAAGATCGCCCGTTACGCCGTGGCGCTTCAAGACATCGAAATCCACAAGTCCTACCAACCTGATATCGCCGTGAAAGGCAATCCGGATGAACTCCTGCATGTCTTCGTCAATCTCATCACCAACGCCGTCCAGGCAATGGACCACGGTGGCACGTTGACCCTGGAGACCGCCATGGTGCACAGAACACCACAGATTCGTGTGTCGGACACCGGCTGCGGCATCCCTGCAGACTTGCTCAACCAAATCTTCGAACCGTTTTTTACGACGAAGCCACCGGGAAAAGGCACGGGCCTTGGGCTGTACAACATCAAAACCGTGATCCACCACATGCACGGCACAATCGCGGTCGAGAGCCGCGTGGGTCACGGCTCAACCTTTACCATTGCCTTTCCCCAGGAGACGGCCACTGAGGACAGGAGTAGCCCCGTATGAGCAATAGCACACCGGCACTCTCACCACGGAGCACAGGTTGGGGGCTCAAGGCCAAGCTGACCGTCTCGATGCTGTTGGTGGGAGTCGTTCCGCTCATCGTCGGTTTGGGCATGGCATTTTGGCAGGGGTCGCGGGAAATCAGGGAAGTCAGCGGAGAAAGTTTCGAAGCGCTGGCCATGGAAGCGGCCCGCAAGCTTGACCTGCTCGTGGCCGAAGAAATCGCGCAGACCGCGCGCATCGCCAACGATCCCACGATCATCCGCGAGCTCGAGCGACGGCGTGATGCGCCACGCGACAGAAGCGCCAAGAACCCGGCCGCCGCACTCACAGATCTAGAACGAGGCTGGATGGCAGGAGAACCCGCCGCCGTCAAAACGATCATGGACAATCCCTTGAGCGCGCTGCTCCACGAACACTATGCCGGCGTCCATAGCGCGCCGGGGCAATTGCTCCCGCAAGTAGTCCGCGCATCGACGAAGATGCTATTCCTGACCGATATGCAGGGCCTGCTCATGGCCGCAATGGGAGAGAAACCTGACTTCCGTCATGATCCCGCACCCTGGTGGCAGGGTGCCTTCCACAAAGCGGTGGGTCGGCTCTATATCGAAGATGTCCGGTTCAACCAGATGGTGAATGCCTACGTCTTCACCATCTCCGTCCCCGTTATGGACAGCCTGCGATACGAAGTCGTAGGAGTGCTCCACCGTGTGATCGATGCCAAAGAGTTCTTTGCGCCCTCCACCCACGTCATCCGATTCGGGAAGACCGGCCACGTCATGTTGATCGATTCCAACGGCATCGTCATCAGCTGTCCGTTCCTGCCTACAGGAGTATCGCTGTCTGATCGAAATCTGATCCCTCTGGTCACTCCGCAACAACCGGGCTGGGCAGAAGCTCCAAGCGACGGCCATGGCGGACAGTCCGCTTCCGTCATCGGCTTTGCCCCCTTGCCTGAAACCAGCCGTGCGACCAACGGTTCGATTGAGAACGGATCCTGGCACACGTTCGTCTGGCAGTCGTCCGATGAACTGTTCGCGCCGATCCAACATCTTTTCATCTGGGTCACGGTCTTTGGAACCATGGCCCTCGCATTGCTAGCCGGCCTGGGGTTCACCGCAGCCGGCCGTATCGTGACTCCCATTCAGCAGCTTCAACGGGCTGCCCGAGCGATCGCGCGCGGCGAGCTCCGGACACCGATTCAGATCCGCACAGGAGATGAGCTGGAAGATTTGGCCGATGAATTCAACCGCATGAACCAACAACTGAAAGCCGCTTTCGCGGGACTGACCGACGAAGTCAGATTAAAGACCCGGGAAGTCCAGGTACTGCAGCAGTCTACGGACCACATCCTGGATGCCGTCCCTACCCCCATCCTCTTGATCGACGCCGATGGAATTGTGCACTACATCAACCGGGCAGCACGCGAATCGTTCACAATTCGAGAGGAGCCGCCGGCTCCACTTTCGACCATCCTCTCACTTGATCCCGACACCCACCATCGACTCCGGCAGGAATTCCACGCCGATCGAAACGGATCAGACCCGCAAGCCGGCACAAACCCTGCCGAGTCGCCGAGGGATCCGCTTGCCCCTACCGCTGAATCTCAATCGTCCGTCAACCGTTCGGATCTCCATATCGGAACACGCGTCTACCATTACCAATGGTTCCGGCTGCCGGCCAAACCAGGGGAACACGATAGTATCGGCCTGGTCTTGCGGGATACGACGGACGAGAGCCGACTGCAAGATCAGCTCGTCCAGGCCGAAAAGACGGACAGCCTGAGCCTGTTGACAGCCGGTATCGGCCATGAACTCAACAATCCATTATTCGGAATCGTCGGATTAGGCGAAGCAATTGAAGAAGAAACGAATCTTGAGCAAGTGAAGGCTTACGCCCGCGATATCGTCACGCATGGCCGACGCATGGCAACGATCATCAGAGATTTCACCGGCGTGGCAAGCCGCGAAGTTTCGGATCAGCGCGTGCCGGTTTCACTCGAAGATGAATTGGACCGGGCACTGGCGGCGATAGAAATGACGGACATCACGGTCACCAAGTGCTACACGGGAAACGTGCGGGCACTGGCGCTGCCGGACCAGCTTCGTCAGGCATTGACGAATGTGATCACCAATGCGGTTCAGGCCATGAGAGGCTCCGGCACACTGACGCTGTCCACAACACAATCGGGTCACACCGGCGCCGCCACGATCGCCGACTCGGGGCCCGGCATTTCCAAGCAACATTTACCGAAAATCTTTGATCCATTTTTTACAACCAAGGGGCAAGGAGAAGGGTCCGGCCTCGGGCTGACGGTGGCGAGACGTATCATCAGAAAATTTGGGGGCGACGTCCGCATCGAGAGCCTTGAAGGGCGCGGCACCACCTGCACGATCACCCTACCGATCCTTGCCGCCGCGGCAGAGGGAGGAACATGGACTCCATCCGTATCACATTCAGAGCCGCAGCCTTCGCACTCATCGTAGCAGGGGCCTGGGGAATCGCCTCGCTCCCACTCGCGAAGACCGGCCCCGGAGCGGACGGCATTCCGCCGGAGAAAGTCGCCGATTACGTCCATGCTGTACTGGAAGCCGACCGGACGGTCTACACCACCCACATCGTTAACCGCATGCAGGAGAAAAGCATCGTCTCGGCGGCTGAGCATTGGGAACAAGAGAATGCCCTCCCGCTGCCGGCACAATTCCTCCAGCATTCAGGCCGGCTCGTCGCGGAAAGCGGAAATGGAATTCGCTACCGGCTCATCGGACAATGGCCGATCTATCAGCGTAATGCCCCGGCCACAGATTTTGAGCGCAAAGCGCTGGACACACTCCGGCGTCAGCCTGAACAGCCTGTCACCGGCATCGTCGCCAGCGGCAAAAAGCACTACTTCCAGGCCATCTACCCGGACCGTGCCGTCTCAGCCGCCTGTGTGACCTGCCACAACAGCCATCCCTTGAGTCCCAAACAGGACTTCAAGTTGAACGAGGTGATCGGCGGCATCGCCATTACGATTCCGTTGGAATAGAAAGGCCGTCATTCGTCATGCGTCAATCGATGGAGGAATGGGGTTCCATTCTGCACGCTTGACGTGTGACGACTGACGAATGACGAAGCGGCTACGAAGGCCTGACGGGACTGCTCGGAGTGGGATTCGCCACCGTGTGATATTCATCGCGGTAGATTTGGACTGCCGTCATCAGGAGACTGACCAGGACCGGTCCGACGAAGAGCCCCAGTATACCGTACAGCGACAGTCCTCCGAGCACGCTCAACACCAGCAGTAGGATGGGAATCTCAACATCCTGCCCGATCAGCCAGGGTCGAAGAAACTGATCGACCATGGACACCACACCGATACCCCAGGCTAACATGATGAGCGCTTTTCCAGCCGGGCCGATCAAAAACAAATAGAGCGCGACCGGCCCCCAAACCAGCGCCGTTCCGCCGAACGGAATCGGCGCCAGGATGACGGTCAATGCCGTGAGCACCACAGGAAAGGGAACATCGAGCGCGAGATAGGCGAGCCCGGCCAACACACCCTGG
>JABMDE010000124.1 GCA_015904055.1 Nitrospira sp.
CACGGTCATTCATCAGCCTTGTTATCGAGTCTGCCGGGAACGCAAGGGATCGACGGAACACCTCTTGCCTGACTCGGTTCAGGTCCGCACTGATGCCGATAGTATACGTTCCAATCAGACTGCTTGACCGGCCATCAGACCCATCCAAATTCAATTTCTGGATATCGGCTTTTCTCCGTGGCAAACTCCGCCTCCTACTCTCGGTATCGACCAAAAGGCTAGAAAAGTTCGTCATGCCATGACTGGTCTCAAAGAACGGACGCCGATCTGTCCCGCCGCTGTCGATCATGAAGCTATTGATATTTGCAGCTGTGACACACCCGTTCACAATTGCCAGAGCAACGGGACGGACATCAATAAAAGTTGTTGGGCGCGTAACCAGTTCTTGTGCTATTCGCCGGGCATTGAGCGTAGTAAGCTCATCAAATAATTCGACGCCTCGTCCTTGATCCGCGTCCCCGTCAACATCTGAAGTACTTGAGCCTGTCGCCTGATCAATCGTCCGAAACAAACCGCCATGAGAAACAGCTGTTCCAGCAGGAGCGCCAGGAGGAGGCGTACTGGCAGGTCCGCCGTCAAAGTTGTAGTCGTTCCGTGTCGAACTTGAAGGGTCGGCACTGTTGTAGTTGATACTGATGGAACCGTCTCCAGCGCGAGTAATCCCCTGTGGGAGGGTCAACTGACTGATGATAGGGGCTAAGTCCGGTCTCGCTGCTGGATTGAGGATTGTCCTCATGGCCAATTCTTCCACGGAGTTTTGGTAGATCCGGTCTCGATTGAAAGGCAGCATCCCACAGCTGTCATAGGCATCCCAGTTGGGCCGAAGGTTCTCTGGGCTGCCACCATGGCAATGTAAACAATTCGCGTTGTCCTCGGACATTCGTAAGAGTGGCGAGGATTTTCTCAAATCGATCTCATGGAATCGAAATTTCTGTGTGGCGTCATCGAACTGCATGTACTCGATGACATCTGGATGTGCCAGCGGGAATGAAGCATCTGCTTTCAGGGTAAAGGCAAACACCTGTTTGAAGTTGTTGCCATTACGAAGAATAATTCTGGGAGAAGTCGCCGTGCCTGTCTGAAGACTTTCCGAACGTGTCATCATGACCCAGTCTTCTTTGAACTGGGGAGGGAGCCACTGTAAGAACTCCGCACCAGTATTGACGTTTGGCCATGCGGACAAATACACAGCGATGCCTCGCGGCGAGAAGTCTGAGATGGAAGCTTGCGGGCTTGCCCGTAGCGCATCAACTTCTCTCTGAAAGTCTGAAAGACCTTTGGAAATGGACTCGAGAGCGGGGCAGCCGGTCAGAACAAAGGCTGCAATCACAAGGCACACCGCCTGTAAGAACGAGGAGCGCTTGATGGCGCTATTCATAGAGTTCTCCTTTGCGGCACTGAGACTGGCTTGAAGCCAGATGCGCCGCTCAATGATCTTCCTTGTCTAGATTACATGGAGCTTGCCAGCCACGCTGATCCCATCTGTGAATCCCCCCGGAGAGCGTGTAGTCCGTGACAAAGAAAATGTCTTTCCGCACAACAGTCAGAATGGCGTCTATCTCCATGGCGGCGCAGAATAGCGAAACAAGTCGAAGTGGTCAAACACCGAGAATTATCGTCATAAAGGGCCGACATGTTGAGGCAAGATTTCGCGCTGTCGATGACTTCCTTCGTGATGCAAAGCCAACTTGCTTTTTCTGACTTCCAGGCATAGCCTTACCGAAGAAAGGTCCACAGGAAGGAGGCACGCATGGCAAAGGCCAAAGCCGAGGCGTTAGAGTTGATTAAGCAGTTACCTGATGACGTGACCACCGGCGGGATTATGGAAGAGTTATTCTTTAAGCAACAGGTCGAAAAAGGCCTTGAAGACGTAGCAGAAGGTCGAGTCCTCACCCATCAAGAGCTGAAAGAAAGAATCTCCCGATGGTGAAAATGCCGTTACGCTTTCGATTGAACCGCCGGTGAGGAGTCTGATTCCGCGGCCTTGCCGTCTTCTTCCTCGGCAGGCTTCTCTTCTTCCGGCACATCGAACCATTGCACCAGCATCTCGTCCCACCAGACTTCGGTGACCTCCTGGCCGGGATCGGTTCCTAGAAACGCCACGTCTTCCTTCTTGACCGTAGCACCGACGAGCTGAGGCTGGAACTTGGCGCGGTCGATGACTTCCTTGGTCGCATAGCCGCCGATGATCCAGGAGTCCGGATCGGCCCGGCGGGACTTATAGGCCTTCAGCCCGAGCTTGAGATACATGAAGATTTGCTGCTGGATCAGATCGGTGACTCCAGACTGCGGCAGACCGAGCGTCTTTTCGATACGTTTCCGCCACTGCCGATCGTCGTAGCGCGACGTAATCAGCTGGAGCATTTTCTTTCCCAACTCGGCATTCAACGGCATGATGGATTCCTTGTATGGCTACACTCGATGTGCGAGGCTGATCAACATGACATTCCGGCGAGGCCGCAGGGAAACGGACGACTGAGAACGAAGCTGGAGGTCATGTTCATCAGCCGAGATGTTGTTTGAAGAAGGCTTTGGTCCTGCTCCACGCATCTTTCGCCGCCTCCGGCCGATAGACGGACGGATCATTGTCACGGAAGAACGCGTGCGGAGCACCGGGATAGGTCTTGATCTCGCCGGGCTTGTTGTATTTCTTCAGCGCCGCCGCCAGCCGCTGCACGTCGGCCTTCGTAATCCACCCGTCGTCTTCTCCATAGAGATAGAGCACCGGCGCCGATAGCTTCTGGAGAGGTGCGTCAGGATTCGGAACCTGGCCATAAAACGGAACCGCCGCTTTGATCGCGGGATTCACGCAGGGCAGCATAAGCGCATAGGACCCGCCCATACAGAAACCTGTGACACCGATCCTCGTCCCATCGACTTCCGGAACCGATTGGAGATAGGCCACGGTCGCATTTAAGTCGTTGAGC
>JABMDE010000125.1 GCA_015904055.1 Nitrospira sp.
ATGAGCGGCAACGGATCGCGCGTGAACTGCACGACGATATCAGCCAGCGGCTCGCCGCGTTGGTGCTCGATGTGGCGACACTCGAACAACAGCCGCCGATCGTGCCGGAATTAATCGGGCACACATTGACGCCGATCCGGGAACAGATCGAACGGCTTTCCGATGACGTCCATAACCTCGCGTACAAACTTCACCCGTCACTGCTGGAACATGCGGGCCTGCAACCGGCTATCGAGGACCACATCCGTGAGGTCGCCAAACGGACAGGACTTGCCGTGTTCTTCGAGGCGAATCATGTGCCCGATTCGCTGTCGCTCGATCATTCGACTTGTCTGTTCCGCGTGCTGCAGGAGAGCCTTCAGAACGTCGTGCGACATGCCTGTGCCACCGAGGCCACTGTGAAACTGAGCGGGTCATCCAATGGAGTCGTCCTGTCCGTGATAGATAACGGCCAGGGATTTGACGCGAGCGGCAAGAATGCCTATCACGCAGGGTTGGGCTTGACCAGCATGCAGGAGCGCTTGCGGCTCCTCAATGGATTCCTCCGCATCCATTCCAAGCCGGCTGATGGCACGAAGATCTTCGCCTGGATTCCGGTCAAGAAAGAGAACGTCTGATGCGCCCTCGTATCCTGATAGCGGACGATCACTCTCTGGTCCTGGCCGGAATTCTGAAGCTGGTGGAAGCCGAAGGCAACGTCGTCGGCACTGTGGAAGACGGCCGCGCGCTGGTGGAAGAAGCGCAAAGGTTGCGCCCGGATGTGATCTTGCTCGACATCTCCATGCCGCTGCTCAATGGCCTGGATGCCGCCAGACAACTCACAAGGCTCGTACCCGACAGCAAGCTGATCTTTCTCACGATGCATGCGACACCGACCTATGCAACGGAGGCCTTCAAGGCCGGCGCGTCCGGGTATTTGCTCAAACGATCTGCCGCATCGGAGCTCAAACAGGCCATCCACGCGGTCCTGCGAGGACAACACTACATGACGCCGCTGATCACGAAAGCCGTGCTGACGTCCACGTTGCATCCACCGGACGCGCCGCTGCGTCAGCGGCCCGTGACCGCGCTCACGCCGCGGCAGCGGGAAGTGTTGTAGCTCGTCGCGGAAGGGAAGGGCACCAAAGACATCGCCACGCTCCTGAATATTTCCGTCAAGACCGTGGAATTTCACAAATCCCGGATCATGGAGCAGCTGGATCTCCATTCGACCGCCGAGTTGACGAAGTATGCCGTGGCTGAAGGCCTGGTCAGTCTGTAACTCTTTCCTCGCGCGAACCATCGCGCCATACGCGCCGGTTGCTGCATATCTTCTCGTGTTCCTCATCAGATTCGTCGAAAAATTCACGGTCCGCCATCATATGCCCTGGTAACATTTCTTGGCGTGTCTAGCAGTTCCCCTAGTTCTTCTCCCTGCCGATTTCACCTATCATCTCATCCACTACTGCGTACCTTGAGGACCTCATGACGGGGGTGTCCTATGGACGTCTCAATGATCATCTCTCGTGTTCACACTGCCCTGGAGAAGCTCGGCACCAGTTGTCCCATGGAAGGCATTGCAGGGCTCTGCCCGGATCTCACCTGGAATCAGGTATCCCTCGCAATCGATTACTTGAGCCATACGGGACAGATACTCCTGATGCTGGATGCCGACAGGACCTATCGGGTGGAATCCTCTCACTTCGCCACTCCCGAGAGTTCTTGCGTGTCAGCCAGTCCGTAGATCCGCCCTTCACCGCAGGACCACCGGG
>JABMDE010000126.1 GCA_015904055.1 Nitrospira sp.
GACATAAGCAGAAGAACCTTGGTGACCACCGGCGCCTCCCTGCTCGCGACGGGCGCTTCAATGATGATGCTACGGGGGGTGGATGCGGCAACCCATGACACAGCCCACGATCCGATGCCACAGTCCCCACAATCTGAACTGCTTCACGCGTCAGGAAAAGCGTCCGGCTCAGAAAGCCATCACATGATGGAGGACATGACGCGCTGTATTCAGCTCTGCCAAGATTGCCATGCGCTCTGCATCCAAGTGATCGGGCATTGCTTACAACTTGGAGGCCGTCATGCGGCTCCGGACCACATCCGTTTATTGATGGACTGTGCGCAGATGTGCACGGTTACTGCGGACTATATGGCACGAGGGTCTTCATTTCACGATCGTACGTGCGTCCTCTGTTCCGAGATCTGCCGGCTATGCGCAGAGAGTTGCGAGCAAATACGGGGAGACGATCAGTTGGTGAAGCAGTGCGTCGACATGTGCCGCCGTTGTGCGGAGTCATGTGAACGGATGGCACCTAAAGGGGCGGCCTAGCCGCTCGGCATCAGTGTGCACGCCCGGTCGCCACTTACAGCGGCCGGGCCATGCTCAGAGTATCAGTCACACCCTGTTATTCATGAGGTGCCAGGAAATCAACCTTGACAGAGAGTGCAATAATCACGAGGATGATCCGCTGTGAGTACCCGACAGCAAAATGAACGGAAATTTGAGCATTGGGAGGACTTGCCTCGTGAAGAAAGACGGTATTGGATTGATGTCGCAAGTCGATCAGGTTGGAAAGTCCGGTACGTCAAAGAAGTCGATGCCAATGACATCACGCTCCGGTTTTACCAAGAGGTGTACAACGAAATTGGGGAAATGATTGAGGTCCATCACAAGTATCCGGTAGACTTAGGGCATCGTAAGGTATAACCATCATGCCACTTGAAACCTGTGAATCGGTTGCAGAAAAGCTTGGCGCCTATCTCCATCACGATCTGTCCTTGGCCGCGCTTGTGGACTGGGCTGAATCGGCGCTGATGAATAACGACTTTGACCCTACACACTTGACGACTATTCGGGATGCCATTGTCAGAATCGGCGCCGCAGATGTGCGCACATTCGGACTTGCCTGGGAAGACTGCGAACAACTACTTTCCCAACTTGGCTACTCCGCTCAGGTCAATATCGTCGCCCGATAGCCGGGACACAGTGACAGCCATCGTCAGTCGATTGATGCAGGGTTAACACCATGGCACCCCTTCACAAACAATTAGCCGCCGGACGATGGCAGAAGCTGTCACTCATGGAGCAGCTGGCTAATGTCGGCAGCGATGTAGCACGCGCAGCCCGCTGGTACGGATAGGACCAGCAGCGCTGCGAGCAGGCGTTCGACCGTGCCCTGGAACTGCTGGATTTAACGATCGCCGATGATCGTTGGAAGGGTCGGCGGAAAGAATTGACCCGCGTGCGTGAACTACTCTGCGACGCCATGTTCGGCGGACAAACCTACGGCAGTGATTTGGCCTCGCTCGACCGCTATTTCTTTCACTTTGCCATGGCAGCCCGAGCCGGTCGCTAAGAGTTGCGTGATAGGGAATGCACAAGGCAAGATCCGCCCCCAAAACTCGGCGCGCTGGCGGATTTAATTGGCACCGTCACAAAGAATAGAATCGGCTACGGCCATCCCCTGGCCTATTACAAATGCTGGGCGGATCGCCAGGGAGCGGAGGCTGTGGCGAATATCATATCGATGCTGGGCCATCCTTATCCGGCGTGGGGCCAGCTCGCACGGGTCTTCGTGCCACATCTCACCGCCGCCGTGAAAAGGAATTGCAGCGTGTCGGACAACAATCCGCGTGAGCAGCTCAATACGGATGCCGAGAAGCTGATCCAGGAATACAAGCAGCGGTTCAAGGATGAGCCGCCCTATTTTCTCTTGCAGGGGCAAGCGCTACTCGATGCCGTCAAGGAGGCGCTGGAGAAGAACCGGCCGATTCCGTTCGAGGTGCCGGACCAGGGGTTTGCATAACGCACTCCCAGGGCGCTCGAGCTGTGATGAGCGCATCTTGACATCCTCCCCTGCCGGGTATAACGAGGTGCCCTGATCAGGTCAGAACATACAGGAGGAGTTGGTTTGATGGGCGTCGGGAAGCTTACACCACCAGGGAGATTGCCCAGGGCCCTCGTCTTGGCCTTGGCCTGTGTCCTGTTCGCAGGTTGCTTGTTCATCGAATCGACGAAACAGACCGAGCCAGTTCGATCAGCGGCTGTTCGTGCCACGAACGAGAGTGATACGGTTTACATGAAAACCTGCCGTGCCATGGGTGTCCCTATTCCACCTGACTGGAAACCCTCTGCATTGGACTGGGAGCGCCACGGCAACCTCAGTACAATCTTGCTGACCCCCAATCATCTGGACAAGGTGCAGGCCGACAACACCACATTTGCA
>JABMDE010000127.1 GCA_015904055.1 Nitrospira sp.
TCGGACTGTTTGCGGCCCTGCTTCCGCAACGCGCTGACATAGGCGGCGCTGTCGTCCACATCCGTATGCCCGTACGGATTGAACTTTTCCCTCACGAGATTTTCAAGCAGGGTCACCGGGTAGACGCCTCTGCGCTTGGCAGCTTTGACGACCACGCTTTTCAGCGCCGGGTCGAAGGAGAGCGTCCACTTTTCTTTTTTTAGCGCGGCTCGCGGCATGTCATGTTCCCGTTGAATCGTACGTATGGTAGACGTACGATTCAACAGTGTCAAGGACGGAAGGCGGATGCTATAATCCGCCCCCTATGAGCCACTCCATCGTCATCAAGGGCGCGCGCGAGCACAATCTCAAGAATATCGATGTCGAGATTCCTCGTGACAGGCTGGTCGTGATTACCGGCTTGAGCGGGTCCGGCAAGTCGTCGCTTGCGTTCGACACGATCTACGCCGAGGGGCAGCGCCGGTACGTCGAATCGTTATCCGCCTATGCTCGTCAGTTTTTGGAGCAGATGGGCAAGCCCGACGTGGATTCCATCGAGGGGCTATCGCCAGCCATCTCTATCGAGCAGAAAAGCACCAGTCATAACCCCCGCTCTACCGTCGGCACGGTTACCGAGATTTACGATTATCTCAGGCTGTTGTTTGCGCGCGTTGGGCGGCCCTATTGCTTTCAATGTGGAGAGGAGATCACAGCGCAGACCGTCCAGCAGATGGTCGATGCGATTGCGTCGTTGCCGGAAGGGACGAAGTTTCAGATCCTTGCTCCAATCGTGCGCGGGCGGAAGGGCGAGTATCGGAAAGAATTGCTGGAGATGATCGGAAAGAATTGCTGGAGATGCGAAAGGCCGGTTATGTCCGCGCCCGCGTCGATGGCAAGATGGCTGATTTGGGTGAAGACATTGCGCTCGATAAACAGAAGAAGCACACCATTGAAATCATCGTCGATCGGTTGGTGATCAAATCCGGGGACGCGCTCATGCGCCGGTTGGCGGATTCGGTTGAGACGGCGACGAAGCTGGCAGGCGGACTCGTAGGCGTCATGACGGAAGAGGGTGAGCCTAGGCTCTACAGCGACAAGCTGGCCTGCATCAAATGCGGTGTAAGTTACCCGGAGGTCGAGCCCAGGATCTTTTCATTTAACAGTCCGCACGGGGCCTGTCCGGCTTGCGACGGCATCGGGTTTGCCATGGCGCCGGGCTGTCCGGAGGAAGACGACTTTACCTTGCTGGAACCCTGCGAGGTTTGCCACGGCGCGAGGCTCAAGCCCGAAAGCTTGTCTATTAAATTGGCGAAGAAGTCGATCTCGGAGGTGACGAGGCTCTCGGTGAGGGCCGCGGCTGAATTTTTCATCACGTTGAAGTTCACCGACCGGGAGCTGGTCATCGCGCATCGCATTCTGAAAGAGATCCGCGAGCGGCTCGGGTTTCTGGTCAATGTCGGACTGGATTACCTGACGCTCGATCGCGCGGCGGCCACACTCTCGGGAGGCGAGGGTCAGCGCATCAGGCTGGCGACACAAATTGGATCGGGCCTTGTCGGAGTGCTGTACATCCTCGACGAGCCGTCGATCGGGTTGCACCAGCGTGACAACCGCCGCTTGCTTCAGACGTTGGTACGATTGCGCGATCTGGGGAATACGGTGGTCGTCGTCGAGCACGATGCAGAAACGATGATGGCAGCGGATCACCTGCTCGATATGGGGCCCGGCGCCGGGACGCACGGTGGCCATGTCATCGCGCAAGGGACGCCGCAGGAAGTGATGGGCAATCCCGATTCCATCACGGGGCAATATCTGCGCGGGGCCCAGACCGTGCTCGTCCCGCAGCGACAGCGGAAGCCCAAAGGGTATCTGTCCATCGTCGGTGCGCAAAAACACAATCTCAAAAACGTGACGGCGAGAGTGCCGTTGGGGCTGCTGACCTGTGTCACCGGCGTATCCGGGTCCGGCAAAAGCACGTTGGTACTGGAAGTGCTCTTCCACTCGCTCTCCCAACTGCTCTATCAGAAGAAACCGAAGATCGACGGCTGTAAGGAAGTGAAAGGCGTCGAGGCGCTCGACAAAGTGATCGACATCGATCAATCGCCGATCGGCCGCACGCCGCGATCCAATCCTGCCACCTACACAGGTTTGTTCGGCTACATCCGCGATCTCTTTTCGAATCTGCCGGAGTCACGCGTCCGTGGTTATAAGCCGGGTCGCTACAGTTTCAACGTCAAGGGTGGGCGCTGTGAAGCCTGTCAGGGCGACGGGCTCATCAAGATCGAGATGCATTTCCTTCCCGATGTCTATGTGACTTGTGAAGTCTGCAAGGGGCAACGCTATAACCGTGAGACGCTAGAGATCCTCCACAAGGGGAAGAGTATTGCCGATGTGCTGAATATGACTGTCGATGACGCGCTTGAGTTTTTTGAGCATATCCCGCTCATCAAGACCAAGCTCCAGACGTTGCACGATGTCGGGTTGCACTATGTGAAGCTCGGCCAGTCTGCGACGACGCTGTCCGGCGGTGAGGCGCAACGGGTAAAACTGTCACGAGAACTGTCGAAGCGCGCAACCGGCCGCACGATGTACATTCTCGATGAACCGACGACCGGACTGCATTTTGCCGATGTGCAGCGGTTACTGGATGTGCTGGATCGGCTCGTCGAAACCGGCAACACGGTTCTCATTATTGAACACAATCTAGACGTGATCAAAAATGCCGACTGGATTATCGACCTGGGACCGGAAGGCGGGGATCGTGGCGGTGAGATCGTCGCCGAAGGGCCGCCGAAAGAAATTGCCAAGGCAAAGCGGTCGTATACGGGGCAGGTGTTAAAAGAGGCAGGGTTGTAAGGGACGGAGCCTTCGGAGTCGCCATAATGCGATGAGTCGAGGCGGTAACTGAGCCGTTACGATTGGCCGCGGGCGACTTTGAAACGCGATGATGCATCGCATGCCGTCGCACTGCGGCACCTTCTTTGGCTACATCTTCCCCCGCCCGCCATGGCGACTCTCGAAAGCTCCATCCCTTCCACCCCTGCGAAGAGGGGAAGGGGGATGGGCGTTAAGCGTTATTCGTCAAACGCCAACCGTGGGTGAAGGGGACTGGCTTCTCGATCCTGTCGAGAGATATGGTCCCTGTCAGCAGACGCCCGACCCTTCAATCAGCCGCTCTGTAACCTTTCATTTAGCCGATACATAACCTTGCGATCAGCCGACCATTTGGGTTACGATTGGCCGCCATGGCCTCACGCGCGCTATACCATCGGTTTGCCGAAACCCGTCTGCTTGACGCGTTGACTGACAGCCCAATTGTCCTGATTCATGGCCCTCGTCAGTGCGGGAAGACGACGCTGATGCGAATGATCGGGGATGCGCGAGGCTATACGTATTTTAACTTCGATGACGGCGTCGTGCGGAGCGCCGCAGAAGGTGATCCGCTGGGCTTTGTCATGGACTTGCCTCCCAAAGTGATTCTGGACGAAGTCCAGCACGTTCCCGAACTATTTCGCGCGCTGAAGAGCCGGGTTGATCGAGAGCGTGTTCCCGGCCAATTCTTGCTGATAGGGTCGGCGAATGTGCTGCTTTTGCCAAGACTCGCGGACTCTCTTGCGGGCCGAATGGCCCTTATCCGCTTGTTTCCCATGGCGCAATCGGAACTAGGGGGCCGCCCGACGGATTTTCTTGCCAGGTTGTTTCGCGCGCAGTTTAAGATGCGCCGTGTGAAACGGTTGGGGATTGACCTTGCGCAGCGCATAATTTCCGGCGGGTATCCTGCCGCATTGATTCGGACGACGGCACGGCGCCGGACAGCCTGGTATCGGGACTATATTGAGACGATAGTGCAGCGTGATGTGCGCGATTTGGCGCGCATCGGTTCCCTGGATATCATGCCCCGGTTGCTCGCCCTCACGGCCTCTCAGTCAGCGCGGTTGCTCAACATCACGGATCTTGCTGGACCGTTTCAGGTAAGCCGTCCGACGATTCGGGATTATGTGACTCTGCTAGAGCGAGTCTTTCTGCTGGAGGAGCTGCCGCCGTGGCACAGCAACCGTCTGAGCCGGCTGATCAAGACCCCCAAATTGCACATGGCCGACACGGGAACAGCTGCCGCGATTCTCGGCCTGGATGCTGACGCGCTCATGACTGACCGGATGGTGTTGGGACAGCTGCTGGAGACCTTTGTGTATCAGGAATTGAGGAGGCACGCGAGTTGGCGGGAAGATGACATCCGCTTCCACCATTTCCGTGATAAGGACGGGTATGAAGTAGATATCGTGCTCGAAAGAGGTGCGCGCGATGTGGCCGGGATTGAGGTGAAGGCGGCGGCAACCGTGACGGCTGCGGATTTCCGCGGGTTGCGGAAATTGGCTGTAACGGCCGGAGATAAATTTCGGGCAGGCGTGGTGTTGTACGATGGGGAAGCCAGCGTGAGCTTCGGCAATAGAATGTATGCCGTGCCAGTTCGCACATTGTGGGAACCAGGGGCGTGAGTGAGGCGGCGAAATCGTGGTTGAAGGTCCGCCGAAAGAGATTGCTAAGGCGAAGCGGTCGTATACGGGGCAGGTGCTGAGGGAAGCGGGGGTGTAAGGGCGGATCGTTCGCAAGTCGGCATGATGCGAGGAATAGAGTCGGCATCTGGCTCTTTACTCTAGGCCGAGTGCGACTCTGAAACGCGATGGGAATCGCATGCCGTCGCACTCAGCATTCTTACGGCTGTCATCTGGCCTCGCCTGCCATGCCGACTCTCGAACGATCCATCCCTTCCACCCCGCAAAGAGGAAATGGGTGGAAATAGATGACAGTGGCAATTGGCGCTACGGCGAACCTTCTATGCTATCCCTTCCGCCTGCCTCGAAGAGATGGAAGGTAGGAAAGGTCCGCGCCATCTGAAAAAACGAATAATGCCGAGGAAGCACCGTGGATGCTGAGTTAGTCACGCGAATCGCGAACAGTCCGAACTATCAGGCGCTGAAAGCCAGGCGAACCCGTTTCGGCTGGCGGCTGACCCTGGTGATGATGATCGCCTACTACGGTTTCATTCTGCTGATGGCGTTCAACAAGAGTGTCCCGTCGCAGAAACTTGGCGCCGGCGTGATGACCCTGGGTATTCCCATCGGCTTTGGCCTTATCGTGTTCACGATCGTAATCACTGCGTACTACGTGAATCGCGCGAACCGCGAGTTCGATGCGTTGTCCGACGCCATCGCCAAAGAGGTCCTGAAGTGATCGGTCTGCATCGCACGTATCTCACGGCGGTGCGGTCCGCTCTAACCGTGGCGACGCTGTGCGCTGTTGCTGGATCGGTGTCTGCTGCGGGGCTGGATGCCGGCCAGACACAGAAACAGGCGATCAATTGGACGGCAATCTGCATGTTTGCTGTGTTTGTCTTGCTCACGCTGTTTATCACGAAATGGGCCGCGGCCCGAACCAAGTCGGCAGCGGATTTTTATACAGCAGGTGGGGGGATTACGGGTTTTCAGAACGGTCTGGCGATTGCCGGCGACTACATGTCGGCGGCGTCGTTCCTGGGCATTTCTGCAGCGGTCATGGCGAGTGGCTACGACGGCCTCATCTATTCGATCGGATTTTTGGTCGGCTGGCCTGTCCTTACGTTTCTGATGGCCGAGCGCCTGCGTAACCTTGGCAAGTTCACCTTCGCCGATGTCGCCGCTTTTCGGTTCAAGCAGGCGCCGATCCGCATCTTTGCAGCCTCCGGCACGCTGGTGGTGGTGGCGTTCTATCTGATCGCGCAAATGGTCGGCGCCGGCCAG
>JABMDE010000128.1 GCA_015904055.1 Nitrospira sp.
ACACCAACTTCAGAAAAGACCATTGTGCAGAGCGCATTCTTATACACAACCGGCGCCAAAAGCGTCAACGCAGTTACTGTCGAGGAGAGCAGTCCAGGCTCAAGCACATGAGCACAGATGAGAGATTATTTACTAGGTTGTCGTCCTACGACATAAACAGGCTGCCCAGATGAGGAGAATTGGGAAATTCTCACGAAGTGTGGTGTGGTGGTCCCAACGGGATTTGAACCCGTGTTTAAGCCTTGAGAGGGCTCCGTCCTAGGCCAGGCTAGACGATGGGACCATCTTCAGCCAGCGTGAAGCTTGGACCGTATCATAAGCCCTTTTCTGTTTGCAACGAAGCCGCCGTGGCTAGGCTCGCGGCCCCATGCCGGGACGCTCTTGACAGAACTCGATGGAAGTCCTAGCCTTCAGGCATTGCTATCGGCACCTGAGGCAACTCGGGTCATGCCCACATCCATCAGTTGAACTTGTTTTCCTGAGCACGATGACGGACGACACGCTGGAACCCCTGCACACCTTACCCTCGCCCCATACAGAGTCCACCACAACGGTAACCCAGCCGTTGGGCCCGGAGCTTCTCATTGGATCGAATATTTTTCGCAATACCAACGGCGTCGTGAAGATTCAGGGGAAAGAACAGCTCGTCCTTGAAACCAGACCAGCACAAGGCTTGCTACTCGTCACGGTCGACCTCTATGACGCAAACGGGACTCAGATTGCGCACGTCCGACGGAATACGGTGGTCATAAACCAGGCCGCGCAATTCACGCTTGATATCCATCAAGCCACGACCAACTTGCCGTCCGATGCTCCGTGGGTCCGCTTGTACAGTCGACAATCCGACGAGATCGCATTTGAAGCCCGGATCGTATCGGACAATAGAATTCAGATCACATCAGGAAAGTTTTATTCGCATACCGGCGCCTTGGTGGATATCACACCGCACTACTGCCGAATCGGTGCTGGCCGAACGCTCTTCGGCAACGTCGTGGAGAACCGCGGCGGTACCGTCGTCCTGGGCTGACCGCTTTTCTCCCGATCCCATGCTGAAATGCGATAACTGTGTTGCAATTGCTATGTCTCCTATAGACTACGTCCATGACGGATATCGTAAAGCCCAGCGTCCAAGCCTTCCTGGTCTGCGATCAGGTGATCGAAGATAGTCTGACGAAGAAAAAAAGCCTCATCGGCATTTTCACACACCTCCAAGCAGGCGTCTTTCCGTTCCAGCATCAACAAATGGGATTGTATTTTTGCTTCACGTTTGCTTCACGGACGCCGAAGGCGCCTACCACTTCGACATCGACCTGATTTATCTCAACAACGAGCAACTGATCTGCCGGGCCACACTTCCCAATATTGTCATCGAGGACCGTCTGCAGATTTCCGATTTCGGCATCAACATTCCCTCCTTGATCTTTCCCGCTCCCGGCCGCTATGAGTTCCGGCTGAGAATGGACGGTTCTCTTATTGCCCAAAAAGACTTCAGTGTTATGCAGCTATCCGGCCAGCAGATGGCAGAGCCGTCCTCCTGAACGGGTAACCATTCCCATTCCTCCCCCCTACCCGTCTGTGGTAGAACTGCCTCCGGCACGGACTCTATGTATTCGTTCAACTCGACGCAAGACGGAACCCTATGACGACACCGGCGCCTTCGGGCTCTTCGAATTTCATTCGTGATCTCGTCACTGCGGACCGGACCGCCGGCAAGCATGCAGGCCGAGTCGTCACGCGATTTCCCCCGGAACCCAACGGGTATCTCCATATCGGCCACGCCAAATCCATCTGCCTCAACTTCGGTATCGCCGACGAACATCCCGGAGGCAAGTGCCATTTGCGGTTCGACGACACCAACCCGACGACCGAAAATCCTGAATACGTGCACACGATCCAGGAAGATGTCCGCTGGCTTGGATTTAACTGGCAGGGAAACATGTTTTATGCGTCGGACTATTTTGAGCAGCTCTACAGCATCGCCCTCACATTGATCCAAAAAGGCACGGCCTACGTCGATAGTCTCACGGCCGATCAGATGCGCGAGTATCGCGGCACACTGACCGACCCGGGCCGCGACAGCCCTTTCCGCACGCGACGCCCTGACGAGAACCTCGACCTGTTCAGACGCATGCGGGCCGGAGAGTTTCCCGACGGTACGCACGTCCTGCGTGCCAAGATCGATATGGCCGCCCCCAATATCAATCTCCGGGATCCGGTGCTGTATCGAATCCGGCATGCGTCTCACTATCGGACCGGCACCGCATGGTGTATCTATCCCGCCTACGATTTCGCCCATCCGCTGTCTGACGCCCTGGAGGGCATCACTCATTCGATTTGTACTTTGGAGTTTGAGGATCACCGCCCCTTGTACGATTGGATCGTGGCTGAAACCGATGCCCCGCATCGCCCGCAGCAGATCGAATTCGCGCGACTCAATCTTACCTCCACCGTCATGAGCAAACGGAAGCTGCTTGAATTGGTCGAGAAAAAACTGGTGGCCGGTTGGGATGACCCACGCCTCCCTACGCTGAAAGGTCTGCGTCGCCGAGGCGTCACGCCTGAGGC
>JABMDE010000129.1 GCA_015904055.1 Nitrospira sp.
GCCTGGACTGCTCTCCTCGACAGTAACTGCGTTGACGCTTTTGGCGCCGGTTGTGTATAAGAATGCGCTCTGCACAATGGTCTTTTCTGAAGTTGGTGTGTCATGTCCGTACGCGAATGTCATGGTCGCGCACAAGACGGATTGGTGGCTGTCGAGCCGCTTGACCAGTCGAAGCTGTCCTCTTTCAACCTCAAATTCCTGGCTTGCCTATTGGATCGCTCCTGATCGGAAGGCTGGAGAAAGAGTGGGTGTAAGATGAATCGTGCATGGGCTGTTACTCGATGGAGTTCCGTGATCATGGGCATGCTTGCCCTGCTGCTCCTCAGCCGCCCAGTCCAGGCTGAATTGTATGTTGCCGGTCAGGTTGGAGCGCACATGCCTAATGACGCGAGCAATGTGACGTGGAGTGGATCTGGAGCTCTATTCAGCGGGAGTGACCTCTCACGGCAGACCTCCCTAATGTATGGAGCGAAACTCGGGTATTATTTTGATCAGTTGAAGTTCGGGAAGTTCAATCTGGGAGTCGAAACCGAGGTGTTCAATGCAACACCTCATTTTCAGCAGCAAGGGGCGACCATAGGAAGCCTTTCTGGGATCCTGTTAGGGCTACGCAATCGTGTCTTGACGTGGGCACCGGTGGTCGTCTTAGTCCGTTATCAAGCCGGGGCGTTCGAACCCTATGCCGGAGTGGGGCTGGGTGTATTCTTTTCCAACCTTGAAACGCGTAGTCAATCCGATGCCAGCACCCATGTAGGACTGAACACCCAAGTGGGGATTCGGTATCGCGTGAATCAGCACCTCTCCGTATTCACGGAGTGGAAATACAATTATGCGAACATCGAACACGACAATATCGCGGGAAGTGCCCTTTCTATGTCCTATGACTATAACGCGCACATCGTTGCCGGTGGCATCGGCTATCATTTTTGATCGATCAGGAGCGGCTCTCGGTTCCCCTCCGGACCGGGAGCTGTCCGATGCAGTCCATCTGTTTTCCCGCTGCCCTCGCCCCACTAACTCTCCTCTCCTAGACCCTGTGCGAACAGCCTGCAATAGGGCAGACTGAGTCAGCGCCATGGCGTTGAACAAGGTGTCGTGGGCGTGAGGTGCTCGTCGTCGGGCTTCTTTTTGAAGCCTCAGGTCCGCCGGTAATAGGTCCCCTTGCGATAGTGCCTATCGCGGGTGTTTATCCGTGTCAAATGCAATCACTCCATGAGGCCGGAGAGATGTGTGCCCCCCGCTTCCATGTGACTTCAAGTCACTTCCAATCACTCAGACGCATTCCCGCGCGAGTGTCCTGATACGAATCCTTAAGGCTTATACACGGATTCAAATCCTGTTGGGACCTTGCTTGTTCCACCGACTCACTGAGCGAAGCCGTTCTTTTTAGTGACGTCAGCGGATAAACATCTCAGGGATCGTTCGCCTTATATACTCGCACGCACCAGGACCTCTTCGTCGTCGTTTCGAATGTGTCGGCGCCGGATACAATCCACCGGGATTTCGTTTCTGATGCCGTACTTCGTGTGTGCCGCCAATCTCATCATCGGTGCAGCCTGTTCATGTCGTCGTGCGAACAATCTGCTGAATCATCTCTCTCACCTGTGCGCACGCGCTTCGTTTGAATTGCTCGCCTCGACATGGCTGCGTCGTAACTTCGTTGACGCCTCTAGCACCGGTTGTGTATAAAGAATGCGCTTTGTGCAATGATCTTTTCTGAGGATGGTGTGTCATGTCTGCACGCGAATTTCATGACGGCGCAAAAGATGGGTTGGAGGCGCTCGAGCCGTTCGACCCTGACCGGATCGTGTCGTTCGAAGACTTGCTGGTGGCGATGGGCAAAACCGCCTTCGGCGGCAGGAAGCTCGGTGAAGCCTTCGAAGTCTTGTGGGCCATGGTGTCCGACCCCGACTGCAAGGTTGTCCTGACCCTGTCCGGCGCGATGACGATTGCCAAGATGGGCAAGATCGTCAGCAGGATGGTGGATGAGGGGATGGTGCAGTGCATCGTCTCCACCGGCGCGTTGATCGCGCAT
>JABMDE010000013.1:0-8809 GCA_015904055.1 Nitrospira sp.
CTCCTGTTTCAACAGTTCATTGCAGCTGCACGTACGGAACGCTCTCCGATCGCCCGTCGGCACTTCGTGCAGTGCGTGAGTGGGTTCACGGTTGGAATGATCTTCTACTTGCTGTTACTCCCAACCATCCTGATCGGCTGGAACGACAACCTCCGCCATTTGAAAACATGGTACACAGACGTAGCCGCTAACGAGCAGCTCGGCGAGACCCATAAGATCCGCTATCACGACTCCCACAACCAGAGCTTCAACAATGCCGTACATCTACTCGGCAACTGGCTTGCCTACACATTCACCGGAAGGTCTGATGATCGAAACACCATCATTTCGACAGCATCACCAACGCAACTTCCGATGGATGCACCAATTGTCAAAACAATCCTTGTAGTTCCGCGCGTATTACTTGTGCTACTGCTGATAGCTGTAGCCGTCCGGTGGCATTGGGAGACCGTAGGCGCCGGCCGTGTGGCCGTGTTCGGCCTTGCCTGTGTGATGTCGCTTTCTCTTTCTCCAATCACTTGGAGACACCACTTTGTTATGCTTCTTCCTGGGGTGCTCTTCCTGCCCTGGGCACTTTACGGGGCATATCGATCCCTGGCATGCTGGCTAGCCATCCTGGCCACCACGTTGGTTTTAGGGCAATACCTTACGCGTGGACTCGCGGGTAATATCACCGGGCATCTTGGGCTGCTCGGAATAGGCATTGTGATTTGGTGCATCGTTGCAGGCATATACCTGCTCCGAATGAAACAGGCTCACATACCCAACAGCAATGTTCCCAAGCAATGTCCTGATCCTCCTGCGTACTCGACCACCATGTGACGTAACCCCACTGACTCCCATCCCTTCATGGAAGCCTCTTGTGTCACGACACCTTTGAGAGAATCACAGAACAAGCACGATCAAGTTGGACGTCCCAGGCTTTAACAGACACCTTGGGGGTGATCGTTGAAACTTGGGAGGGTCTATGGTTAGACAGAGAGGAGGATCTACGGCCAGAGAGCGTGGCGTCTGCTGGGGAGTCGAAGATCGAGGTCTTACTTGGGAATTTAGAATGTCCTCGTTTTCTCTCCTCGGCAGATGGAGGTGCTACATGCCTAAATCCCAAGACCGCTGCTGACACCTCTTCAGCCCGGCAGACAAGGGAGCCGCTCGAACTCGTCACAGAGAATCGCCGAAAGGCCGGACGACCGAAAAGGGGTGACGCCGACCGACAAATTACCGACTTCTGTCGAGTAACAACGCCGTAATGGCCTGTTCGATGCAGCAAGATTGGATCAGCAGGAATGCGCCGAGAACGAGTGCCATGATGCTGGGCCAGATCATCGAGAGCGCACCGAGTACGAAGACGAACGTGACTGCCGAAACTGTCTGTTGGAGAAACGTGCTCCGGACTCTTATCATAACGGCCTCCCGTAGTCGCCCGTTCCTACGACCACTCAATATCATAGATTGAATGGGCCACAGATATTTCATAACGAGCAGTAATAAACAGCTAGGGATAGTCCTAGTAGGAATGCGTTAAGTTACCAGTGCGCCTCGATGAGACGGTGCGACGGTACCGGCCTACTCACGCCAGTTCTTTTATCAATCAACTATGAAAGCCATGGCTGGCTGATTCACCCATTCAGAGAGAGTACTGGTCGAATGCAAGGATGCTGAGGATTCTCATGGAACTACAGGCAGGGTTGCCTGCTCTCTTCTTCGACAAGCTCCCTCCCTCCGGACTCCTGCCACACGCACACTTCAGAACTCGGCTCGTCCAGAGAAAAATGTGTCAGGGTGCATTCAAGGCAGATTGCCGGGCAGATCTTGTATTGTGCATCTGCCTGTTTCAAAAACAAATCCCTCACACGAGCAGTCAGAAAGTTGGCTGTGACTGGCCCGGCGAGCTTCTGTTCGCAAACTAGGCTGGCGTCATAGCAGCTTTCAATGATCGGACGAACTCGGCAACGTGCTCAACCATCGCTGGATCGTTCTGGTGGGAGGCGATGCGTTTCACAATGGCACTGCCGACGATGACGCCATCGGCCATTTGGGAGACCTGCGATGCATCTTCCGGCGTCGCCACACCGAAGCCGACGGCGACTGGTGAGGCTGAGACCTTCTTGAGCTTCTTCACATTCTGCTGGATGTCCGTCACATTGCTGAGCTTCGCCCCGGTAATGCCGGTCAACGAGACGTAATAGACAAACCCGTGTGATTCTTCCGCTACCAGCTTTCGCCGACTGGGTGTACTGGTCGGTGCCAGTAGAAAAATAAGTGGCAAGCCTGCGGCATCGGCAGGGCCCTTGAGCGGGCCTGCTTCATCCGGCGGCATATCCGGCACGATGAGTCCATCCACTCCGGCAGCTGTTGCAGCCTTGCAAAACTGTTCACAGCCCATGGCATGGATGCTGTTGTAGTACAGCATCAACACGATGGGAATGTTCGTCTGCTTCCTGAGCGAGGTGCCGCTCTTCAGCCCCCGCTCGGCGGCTTGCTGAATGACCGGCCCGTCGGCGATCGGATCGGAGAAAGGCACGCCTAATTCAATGATATCGGCACCGGCCTGTTCTAAGGCCACGACCAGCTGTTCTGTCTCAGCCAATCCTGGATCCCCCGCCATGAGATAGGCTATGAGGGCTTTCTCTTTCTTGTCGCGTAATCGTTGAAACGTGGTTTCCAGCCGTCCGCTCATAACTCCACCCCTCGCATCCTGGCCACTTGCTGAACGTCTTTATCCCCACGGCCGGAGAGGTTGGCAATGATCACCTGTGATTTTTTCAGCTTTGGAGCCAGCTTGATGACGTGTGCAATAGCATGGGCGCTTTCGAGTGCCGGCATGATGCCTTCCTCACGTGCCAGGAGATCAAAGGCAGTCATCGCTTCATCGTCCGTTGCATAGCTGTATTCGATCCGGCCTTGATCATGATAGAGACTGTGTTCTGGTCCGACAGCCGCATAGTCCAACCCGGCTGAGACGGAATGGGTCAAATTGATCTGCCCGTTCTCGTCCTGCAGCAGATAGGTCATAGTCCCTTGTAAGACGCCAGGCTTCCCGCCGGAAAACCTGGCCGCATGTTTGCCGCTCACAATCCCGCTCCCTCCGGCTTCCACCCCGACCATCTTCACCTTGCGATCACCCAGAAACGCATGGAACAGACCGATCGAATTGCTCCCGCCCCCGACACAAGCCACGAGATAATCCGGCAGCTTCCCCTCCGCAGCCAGAATTTGTTTCCTCGCCTCTTTGCCAATGACCGCCTGAAAATCACGGATCATCATGGGATAGGGATGCGCCCCTAACACTGACCCGAGAATGTAATGGGTGGTGCGCACGTTCGTCGTCCAATCGCGCATGGCTTCACTGATGGCATCTTTCAATGTCCGGCTGCCGGCATCGACACCCGTCACCTTCGATCCAAGTAACCGCATGCGGAAGACATTCAACGCCTGACGCTGCATATCCTCCGTGCCCATGTAGACTTCGCATTCAAGGCCAAACATCGCGGCTGCCGTCGCAGTAGCGACACCATGCTGGCCGGCGCCGGTTTCGGCAATGATTCGGCGCTTTTTCATGCGCATGGCCAGCAGCACTTGCCCGATAGCATTATTGATCTTATGGGCACCGGTATGGCACAGGTCTTCCCGTTTCAGATAAATCTTGGCGCCGCCTAATTTCTTGGTCAACCGATCGGCACGGTAAAGACTGGTCGGACGCCCGACATACTCTTTCAGATAGTAGGCCAGGTCGGCCTTGAAGCGGCTGTCTTTCTTGGCTTTGGCATATTCCTCTTCCAGCTCCAGCAACGCGGGCATAAGAGTTTCCGGCACATACCGGCCACCATAGGGTCCGAACCGGCCATGGGTATCGGGTAACATCGGCATGTGTTCACATCCTCCTGCTGCAACGTTTTGAATTGGGAAGTATAGTAGTGGAGATCAGAGCGGCACAAGCCTCGCCGCTTGAATAAATGCCTTCACTTTGTCCGGATCTTTTTTGCCTGGACTCTGCTCTACGCCACTACTCACATCGACCCCATAGGGTCGCACCTGCCTGATCGCCTCGGCCACGTTCGACGGCGTCAGGCCTCCCGCCAACAGAATCGGCGCCGCCCGTGCCACTTCCGCCGCCAATGTCCAATCGACAGTCTGCCCGGTGCCGCCGTATGCGTGCTCTCCAAATGCATCGATGACGAACCCGCGCATGTTGGCCCGCCCATGAAATTCGGCCAGGGTGAGAAACGCTGTGCGGTCTTTCAAGCGAATTGCTTTGAGCGCCGGACGGCCAAAATGCTCGCAATAGGAGGCGGATTCATCCCCGTGCAGTTGGGCCAATGCGAATCCGCATTCATCCATGAGCGCTCTCACCCGCTGTGGGTCCTCGTTAACGAACACACCAATCGGCAGAACAAACGGTGGAAGGCCTGCAATGATGGCACTCACCACAGCCGGCTTCACACAGCGCGGGCTCTTGGCATACATCACAAAGCCAAGCGCATCCGCTCCGGCTGCGACTGCAACCTGGGCGTCTTCAACATTGGTAATGCCGCAAATTTTGACCTTCACGGAATTCCTGAGTCTCCTCTTACTCTGCCGTATTCATACATTCGTTGCTGCCATCACTATCTTCCCCGTGAAGCGTATCTCGTGAAGCGTGAAGCGCAAGACAGAAAGAGAGTGCCTTTCATCTTTGTTTGCGAGATACGAAATACGAGATACCCTTCACGCCGATGTTCCCCGCAACTCTTCTACCTTCTTGCCGATATCATCCGACTTAATCAGCGACTCTCCCACCAGCATGGCGTGGATCCCCGCCTCGGCGAGCTTCAGCACATCTGCCCGCGAACGGATGCCGCTTTCACTGACGATCACTTTATCGTCCGGAATTCTCTTGGCCAGCCGAAAGGTCACGTTGAGATCAGTTGTGAAGGTCTTGAGATCGCGATTATTGATCCCGATCAATCTGGCAGTGGGAATCCACTCCAGCACCGTATCGAGTTCCCGCTCATGATGCGTTTCAAATAGGCTATCCATGCCAAGTTCCGTCGCCAGGGCGTAGAAGTCGATCAGTTGCCGACGCTCCAGCGCCGCGACGATCAGCAACACGGCATCCGCGCCATGGGCCCGCGCCTCGTAAAACTGGATCTCCCCGACCATAAATTCCTTGTCGAGCGCGGGAATCGGCAAAGCTTTCTTGATATCCGCCAGGTATTGCAGATCGCCCTTGAAGAAATCCTTGTCCGTCAAAACCGACAGCGCCGATGCTCCATGCTCATAATAGGTACGCGCGATAGCCAGGTAGTCGAACTTCTCGGCAAACTCTTCCCGTAAGAGCCCCAAACTCGGTGAAGCCTTTTTGACTTCTGCAATCAGGGCCGGGCTCTGGGCAGTTCTGGTCGCATCGAGCGCCACGGCAAAACCCAACGGCGGCGCCGCATCGCGAATGATCGCTTTGAGATCAGCCAGATAGGCCCGGCTCTGCTTGTGCCGCAGCTCTGCTTTCTTATGTTCGAGAATTCGATCGAGAATCATGCAGCACTATGCTTTGTTCGTATAGGCAATGAGCTGATCCAGCTTCTCCGCCGCAGCCCCGGAAACCCCATCCTTCAATGTCTTGGTTTTCTGCCCGACTACCAGGGCCGCGGCAGCATTCAGACACACGATGTCCCGCTTGGGACCTTTCTTACCACGCAAAATGTCTTGCGTGATGCGCGCGTTGTCCTTCGGCGCCCCCCCGGTCAGTTCTTTTCTCGGAACGCGCCGCAGATCGAACTCTTCCGGAGCAATGAAATAGCTCGAGACCACACCGCCCTTGCCCTCTGAAATTTTTGTTCGATCCGACAATGTGATTTCATCTAACCCGTCCATGCCGTGAATGACGAGGCCGTGTTGGATTCCCAGTTCCAACAGCACTCGCCCCAGGATCTCGGTCAGCTTCGCATCGTAGACCCCCAATACTTGATGGGTAGCTCCGGCCGGATTCGCCAACGGTCCCAATACGTTCAAAAGCGTTCTGATCCCCATGTCCTGTCTCGGCCCTGCGCAATGCTTCATCGCCTCATGGTAAAGCGGCGCGAACAGAAAGCCGATGCCTACCTCATCGATACAGTCCGCCACACGGCCGCCCGACCATGAACTCCTTGTCGAGCGCGGGAATCGGCAAGGCTTTCTTGATGTCCGCCAGATATTGAAGATCGCCCTTGAAGAAATCCTTGTCCGTCAACACCGACAGGGCCGATGCTCCATGCTCATAATAGGTACGCGCGATGGCCAGGTGGTCGAACTTCTCGGCAAACTCTTCCCGCAAGAGGCCCAAGCTCGGCGACGCTTTTTTCACTTCTGCAATCAGGGCCGGACTCGCGTCAGTTCTCGTTGAATCGAGCGCCACGGCAAATCCCAGCGGCGGCGGCGCATCGCGAATGATCGCTTTGAGGTCGGCCAGATAGGCCCGGCTCTGCTTGTGCCGCAGCTCCGCTTTCTTATGTTCGAGAATTCGATCAAGAATCATGCAGCACTATGCTTTGTTCGTATAGGCAATGAGCTGATCCAGCTTCTCCGCCGCAGCCCCGGAATCGATCATCTGCTGCGCGAGGCGGACCCCATCCTTCAATGTCTTGGCTTTCTGTCCAACAACCAGGGCAGCGGCGGCATTCAGGCACACGATATCCCGCTTGGGACCTTTCTTGCCGCGCAAGATATCTTGCGTGATGCACGCGTTATCTTTGGGTGTGCCTCCTGCAAGCTCTTTTCTTGGAACACGCCGCAGATCGAACTCTTCCGGGGCAATGAAATAGCTCGACACCACACCGCCCTTGCCCTCGGAAACTTTCGTTCGATCCGACAATGTGATTTCGTCCAGCCCATCCATGCCGTGAATGACGAGACTGTGTTGAATTCCCAGTTCCAACAGCACTCGTCCCAGGATCTCGGTCAGCTTCGCATCGTAGACTCCCAATACCTGATGGGTGGCCCCGGCCGGATTCGCCAACGGTCCCAATACGTTCAGGAGCGTTCTGATCCCCATGTCCTGTCTCGGCCCTGCGCAATGCTTCATCGCCTCATGGTAGAGCGGCGCAAACAGAAAACCGATGCCCACCTCATCGATACAGTCCGCCACACGGCCTGGTGCCAGATCGATCTTGACGCCGAGCGCGGTTAACAGGTCGGCGCTGCCGGATTGGGAAGAAATGGACCGGTTCCCGTGCTTGGCTACGGTAATACCCGCCCCGGCTGCCACCAACGCCGCCGTGGTGGAAATGTTAAAAGTATGGGCGCCGTCACCACCGGTTCCGCAGGTATCCACCACGATTTTGGCGCCGACGCTGATCCGGATGGCGCGCGATCGCATGGCTTTGACCGAGCCAACGACTTCATCAACCGTCTCGCCCTTCTGCCTGAGCCCCATAAGATAGGCGGCGATTTGTGTCGGGGTCGCCGCTCCATCCATGATCTCGGCCATGACCGTCTCGGCTTCCTGTGCAGAAAGGTCGGTTCGATCGGCCAATTTGGCAAGTGCGTCTCTGATCATCGTAGTGAGTCCGCCTGAATCGGCTAGCGTGAGAGGAAATTCCGGAGTAAGTCTTTCCCAACGGTCGTCAAAATCGATTCGGGATGAAACTGGACTCCTTCAATGCCCAGCGTCTTATGCCGAATCCCCATGATCTCGCCTTCAGCGGTCTCCGCCGAAATCTCAAAACAGTCTGGGAGATTCACTCGATTGACGATCAATGAATGGTAGCGCGTTGCCTCGAACGGGCTGGGCAACGACCGGTAAATCGTTTTGCCGTCATGCGAGATCGGCGATGTCTTCCCATGCATCAAGCGCGGGGCGCGGATGACTTCGCCTCCGTAGGCGACAGCCAGTGATTGATGACCCAAACAGACGCCGAGAATGGGAATCTTACCTCCAAAGCCACGAATTGTATCGACTGAAATGCCTGCTTCCTTAGGCGTGCAGGGACCAGGGGAAATGACGATCCGGCTGGGATGCAGATCCTCGATCTGTCCAAGCGTAATTTTGTCATTGCGGTACACCAGGACCTCTTCGCCTAGTTCACCGAGATACTGGACCAGGTTGTACGTAAAGGAATCGTAGTTGTCGATGATCAGCAGCATAGTGTTACTCGTCGCTCACAAAGCGTATCTCGTCAGAGAATCCGGCGCGCTTCACGATTCACGCTTCACGAACGACGTCTTTATTCCAGTCCCTGCTCCGCCAGCTCAATCGCTTTCATCATGGCCCGGGTCTTGTTACAGGTCTCTTCGTACTCGTGCTCCGGATTCGAATCGGCGACGATGCCGGCTCCTGCCTGAATAAATGCCCGACGGCGGGACACCACCACTGTCCGAATATTGATGCACATATCCATATTGCCGGAAAAACTGAGGTACCCCACCGCACCGGCATAAGGGCCGCGTTTCGTGGGCTCCAGCTCCTCGATGATCTCCATCGCTCTGATTTTCGGCGCGCCGGATACGGTGCCGGCCGGAAAGCAGGCCTTCAGCACATCGTATGCAGTCTTTGATTTATCCAGTTTTCCGGTGACATTCGACACGATGTGCATGACATGCGAGTACCGCTCTACGTTCATCAATGATTCGACCTGAACCGATCCTCGCTCAGCCACCCGCCCGACGTCGTTGCGGCCCAAATCGACCAGCATGATATGTTCGGCCCGCTCTTTGGTATCCGCCAGGAGACGTCGTTCAAGCTGCGTGTCTTCCTCGACCGTCGTGCCTCGCCGCCGCGTCCCGGCGATCGGACGCACCGATACCAGCCCGTCTTCACACCGCACAAGAATTTCTGGAGAGGAGCCGACGAGTT